>NZ_JACVTM010000005.1:0-453728 GCF_016624415.1 Paenibacillus sp. S28
TTCCGTTAAGTGCGGTCTGGCTTCTTAGAATGTACGTCGATAGACGTTTTTTGTTTAGATATAAGAAAGTATAAGCTTCGGAGATTTTGCTTCCTTATATCGCAAGAAAAACTTCCGCTAAATGCAGTCTGGCTTCTTAGAATTTGCTTCGATAAAAGTTTTTGTTTAGATATAAGAAAGTATAAACTTCGGAGATTTTGCTTCCTTATATCGCAAGAAAAACTTCCGTTAAGTGCGGTCTGGCTTCTTAGAATGTACGTCGATAGACGTTTTTCTTATAGCGCTTCAGCCGAAGACGAGCTGCTGCTGGCCTTACCGGCTGCGCCCATGATCACCGAGTCTTTAGGCAGAAGCAGCGCGAACAGGCCGAGCAGCGGGAGAAAAGCGCATACCTGCGTCATCAGCGCAACCCCGTGCGAGTCCATCAGCCAGCCCATGATGACCGAACCCAGGCCGCCCATGCCGAAGGCCAGTCCGAAGAACAAACCAGCAACGGTTCCCACGTGACCCGGCAGCATCTCCTGTGCGTACACGATAATGACCGAGAAGCCGGACATCAGGATCAGGCCAATGGCCGCGCAGAGGATCACCGACCCGATCGGCCCGGCATAGGGCAGCAGGAGGGAGAACGGGGACGTGCCAAGGATGGAGAACCAGATGATTTTTTGACGCCCGAACCGGTCCGCCAGCGGACCGCCCAGGAACGTACCGGCCATGCCGGCGAACTGCAGGGCAAAAATACTCAACTGCGCGCTGGTTAGCGGAAGGTGGTATTGATCCATGTAATAGAAGGCGTAATAACCGGTCATGCTGGCGAGATATACGAACTTGGAAAACAGCATGAGGATCAAGATCGCGAGCACATACGCTATGAAGCGCTTGCTGAACCGGCTAGGCTCCTGGCGATGGGTACGGTTTGCGGTCCGGGCGGGACGGGTCTGCCGGCTGTACCAGCGGCTGACGCCGAGCTGCAGCGCGATGCCGAGTCCGGCCAGCACGATAAACCATAGAAAACCGAGCTGCCCCTGCGGGCTGATGATGAACGCGGCCATCAGCGGAGCAAACGCCTGGCCGGTGTTGCCCCCGACCTGGAATACGGACTGCGCCAGTCCTTTCCGCTGGTTCATGGCCAGGTGGGCGACCCGGGACGACTCGGGATGGAGCACCGAGGAACCGATCCCGATCAGGGCTGCTGACAGCAGCAGGTACCAAAACGATGGTGCCAGGGCTAAACCTGCCATACCGAGCAGGGTGAACAGCATGCCAAGCGGAAGGAGCAGCGGCAGCGGGCGGCGGTCGGTATAGTACCCAATGGCCGGCTGCAGAATGGAAGCCGTAATATTGAGCGTAAAGGCAACCCAGCCGATCTCGGTAAAGCTCAGGTGCATCTGCTGCTGAAAGAGCGGAAACACCGCGGGAACGACCGACTGCATCGCATCGTTCAGCAGGTGGGCGCAGCTGACGCCGAGCAGAACGGCCAGAGCCGTATTTTTCGCCGTATCCACGGTCATTTCAGATTGTGACATTTCTCCACATCCTCTTTTTTTCTACCCATCATAGCGGATCAAACCCGAAGCTGTCGCAGCGAAAATTGCCTTTTGGACAGAGCACGATATGCTATACTGAAGCGGGGTGAGGGCACATGAGAATGCAGATCGTAATGCCGCAGCTGGAGGTTCACCGTTTCTCCAGCCCGTTCGAAAATACGCCGCATGCGCACGACGATCAATACCAGATCACGATTCCGCTTCAAGGGACCTGCCATTTTACGCATGAGCATAAACAGCTGGCGCTCCCACCCGGCGAAGGAATTGTGCTGCAGCCTAGCGACCGGCATTCCTTCTACATCGGCGACGGCACGGGCGTCGTGGTGATCCGGATCCGGCCCGAGAGCCTGTACCCGGGTGATTCCTCGGTTTACAGTGAACCCCGGCACAGAAAGCAGTTTGACGTGAGCCGGGTATCGAAGGTGTTTCGGCAATGGACAGCGGACATGATGGCTCTCGACATGGCTGATCCGCTCGTGGAGGAGGAGCTGGAAGCCCGGATGATCTGCGATCTGCGGGAGCTTATTTGGGAGAGGACCGTTCCGGCCGGTCCCAAGATAGCTCATGCCGCCGCCGACCGGCATCTGGCACAGGTGCTCGAATATGTGCATGCGCATTTCACGGAACAGCTGAGCGTCAGCAGCCTCGCAGCGATGGCGATGCAGAGCCGGTACCATTTTATCCGGTCGTTCAAGTCCCTGACGGGCGTGCCCCCGTATCAGTATGTGCTGCAGCTCCGGGTGAGGGAAGCGATGGAACAGCTGAAGAAGTCCGCGGACACTGTCACCGATATCAGTTTCAACCTTGGGTTCTCGAGCACGAGCCAATTTTTTCGGGCCTTTGCCAAAATGACCGGCATGACGCCGGAGCAGTACCGGAAATCGGAAGGACGCCGCTTGATCTAAAAAACTTAAATTGGAGCTGTGAAATCGAACCGTATCCGAGAGGGATGCGGTTTTTTGACGTTTTACTTGAAGCAGGGGAACATGGCTGGTAGACTGCTTGTAATCTGGTAATTAAAGGAGGAAGCCTCATGACTATTGATCTTCTTGGTGCAGTCCGGTTTATAAACAGCCGTTTCGGCAGCCGGGCAAAGGATATTGCCCCGGTGGGTGCCGGAGACTGGTCAACGGCTTACGGATTCACGCTGGACGGCCAGGAAATGGTGATCCGTTTCGGCGCTCATGTGGAAGATTTTCAAAAAGATCAGGTCATGGGTTCACTCGCCCCGCCAATGGTACCCGTTCCTGAAGTTACCTTGATCGGAGAGACATCCGAAGGTTTTTATGCCGTATCGAGGCGGGTCCGTAGCGGACATCTGGATGAGCTTGAGGCTGGGGAAATGCGGCTGATCCTTCCGGGGCTGATTGATGCGCTCTCGGGACTCCAGCAGGTAGATACAGGAAGTATAAGCCATGGTGGAGAGTGGCGTCTTGGGGGCCGTCGCGCAAGCTGGAGTGAGGAGCTGCTGTCCGTGACCGGACCGAGGGACCGGCTTCTCGGCTGGCGGGAGCGGCTGGATTTATTCCCCACGGAGTCCAAAATCTTTGATAGCGGCGTCTCGGCTTTGCGGCGTCTCTCCCCCCGTCTTCCAGAGTACAGAGGTATCGCTCACTGCGATCTTTTGAACCGGAATGTATTGGTGGACCGCGGCGGGTTGACCGGCATCATCGATTGGGGAAATGCCATTTACGGCGATCCCTTGTATGACATTGCCTGGCTTTTATACTGGTGGCCTTGGTATCCGCAGTGGCAGGAGATCGATCTGCAGGAGGTTCTGAATGATGTTTGGGAACGGCAGGGAGGCTTTCCTTCGCAGATGGAGGAGCGTCTTCGCTGCTGTTTGCTCCACATTGGCTTGGACCATATCGCCTACTGCGCTTTTAGGCAGCGCACGGAGGATATGCGGCGTAATGCCGTGCAGCTGTTGGATTACATATAAAAATATATTTTACAAATAATTGGAAATCAGATAGACTAATAGAGAAACTAATATTAAAGCGCTTTAACTTTCGGAGGGGGTGGGACTGTGTTAATCCTGTGATCTGCTGCCCGCGCCGATGGCGTCCCGGGCGGTTACAGCTGAGATGAACCGAGGCATAACCTGTTTCCTAATCTATGAAATTAAAGGAGCGTAATGGGTGATGAAAAGAAATAAGAGATTTTCATTAAGCGGCAAAGCCGTTCTGATCTGTTGTCTCGCTTTTCTGATGGCTCCCGCCGGATTTGCGCTGGCGGCGCCGAACAAGCCTTTTCCTCAGCATACGACTTACACCAGCGGCTCAATCAAGCCGAGTCATGTAACCCAGACCACAATGGACGATGCAGTCAAATCCAAATGGGACAGCTGGAAATCAGCTTATCTGAAGCCGGCCGGGACCGGCAAATATTATGTGAAGTACGATGCGAGCGGCGCGACGGTGTCCGAAGCGCATGGCTACGGCATGCTGCTGACCGTGCTGATGGCCGGATACGACAGCAGCGCGCAGACCTATTTTAACGGACTGTATAAGTACTACACCGAGCATCCCAGCGACAATAATCCGTACTTGATGGCATGGAAGCAGAACAGCAGCTTTCAGAATGTTGAAGGAGCCGATTCCGCCACCGACGGCGATATGGACATCGCTTATTCGCTCCTGTTGGCGGACAAGCAGTGGGGCAGCAGCGGCACAGTGAACTACTTGCAGGCAGCCAAAAATATCATCAACGCCATTATGCAAAACGACGTGAACCAGACGCAATGGACCCTCCGGCTTGGCGATTGGGCTACCGACGGTTCCTACGCTACGGCGACCCGTCCTTCAGACTTCATGCTAAACCATCTGAAGGCGTTCCAGCAGGCTACCGGTGATACCCGGTGGACCAAGGTCATTGATAAAACCTACTCCATTATCAATTCGATTTATACAAATTACAGTGCATCGACGGGATTGCTGCCCGACTTTGTCGTCTACTCGGGAGGCGCGTACAAGCCGGCGCCGGCCGACTTCCTGGAAGATACGACCGACGGCTCCTACGCCTATAATTCCTGCCGTACGCCTTGGCGGATTACGACCGATTACCTGATGACCGGCGACAACCGGGCCCTGAATCAGCTGAACCAGATGAACAGCTGGATCAAAGGCAAGGTGAACAGCAACCCGGGCGCCGTCAAGGACGGATACAAGCTGAACGGAAGCGTCATCGGTTCGTATAACAGCGGCGCCTTTTTCGCCCCGTTCGGTGTCAGCGCCATGACTTCCTCGTCGAACCAAACCTGGCTGAATTCCGTGTGGACGTATACTGCCGGAAGCTCAAGCGAAGGATACTACGAAGACAGCATCAAGCTGTTCTCGCTCCTTGTGATGTCCGGCAATTGGTGGACGTATTGATTTCTGGGGAAGCCTGTCTATGGGAAAATAACATGAACAGCCCCGGCCGCAATTTGGCCGGGGCTGTTTGGCTATCCCCAAGTGATGAAGTGGTTCAGACCTTCACCGTCTCGTTTTTGCTGTCAGTTTGCTCACCCGACTCCGATGAATCCGTCAGTTCCCCCTGCCACAGCAGCTGCATTTCCGTGCTGGACTCCAGCAGTTCGGCAAGGCTGCCTTCCGCTTCGATGCGGCCGTCCTTCATCACGATGATATGGTCGGCCTGCGCCAGCGCCGCCCGGCGGTGGGACACGGCGATGCAGGTGACGTCGCGTTCCTGAAACAGGCGCTCCCATAGCTTCTTCTCCGTCTCCACGTCGAGCGCGCTCGACAGATCGTCGAAGATAAACAGGTCCGACTCGGTCATCATCATGCGCGCTGTGGCAGCGCGCTGGATCTGGCCGCCAGACAGCATGACGCCTCTCGGGCCGACGAAGGTATCGAGACCTTTCTCCAGGTCCTCGATATCCTTCTCCATGACGGCCAGCCGGATCGCCCGGGAGAGCGCATCCGCCTCGGGCGGGCTGCCCTGGACGATGTTCTCCTGCAGCGTGTCGCTGAACAGCCGCGGAACCTGCGGCGTATAAGCGGAGCGCGGCGGAACCAGGAACGCCGCCGGATCGATGTCGCGGCCGTTCCAGCGCACATCACCGCCCGATTTGGGCAGCAAGCCGAGCAGCGTGCGGACGAGGGTCGATTTGCCGGAACCGATCCGTCCGGTAATAACGACGAACTGACCCCTTGTTACCGCAAAGCTCACATCGGCAATGCCGTTCTCCGAGCCCGGATAGGTGTAGGAAAGGTTCCGGATTTCCAGCGTTTGCAGCTGGTCATCGGAGCTGCGCTCGACCGCCGGCAGCTCGGGCGGTTCGCCGTAAAGGTACGTTTCGCTGAAATCCATGATTCGCTCCTGCTCCCCCGGCCGGAAGAGAACGCTCATGCGGTCCAGGGACACCTTAAGTCTTTTATGCTGAAAAACCATATATCCAAACAGGGAAATACTAAACGCGATATTGGTCAAATAGGAGGTGAACAGGGCGAAATCGCCAACGGTAAACTGCCCGGCCTTCATCGCCGAGGCGCACATCAGCAGGATGATCCCGGTACAAATGCTGAGCACATGCTGATTGAGCGAGCGCATCCACTGCTTGAACAGGTTATCCTTCAGCGCTGCCTGCCGCCGCGATTCATTCAGCTCCACAAAGCGCCGGTGGACATGCTCCTCGGCCTGCCCCAGCTTCAGCGCCTGCACCGCGCCGAAAGACTCGGCAATGAAGCTGGTAATGCGCCCGGTGGCTTCGCGGTTCTGCTGGCCGTAGCGTCTCGCCCGGTTGCCGGACAGATTGTTCAGCAGCGTCACCGCAACCAGCGGCAGAATCGCGACCAGGGTGATCTGCCAGTTGATGCGGGCCATGATGACCAGGGAGATGATCGCAAACGCAAACCGTCCCCAGAAGTCGACCCAGGACTCCACATATTCGACCACTTCATCCACGTCTTCGCGGAACCGGCTCACGGCTTCGCCCGGTGAAGCGGGGAGGTTGCGTCCGGGCCAGCGCATGATGCCTTTCAGCATATTCGTGCGGAGAATGGCCTGGATGTCGTAAATATAGGTGACCCATTTAAAAAAGGCCCAGAAGAAGACGCCGGTCCGAGAAATGCGGACGATCGCGATAAAAATGAGCGGGGCGACGAGCCACAAATAGTTATGCGACTGGCCGGTCGCTCTGTCGAAAAACCACTGCATGCCAAGGCCCAGCAGCAGCGGCATGGAATGGAACAGCCCCCACAAGAGGCCGTTCACAATAAACAGCGAGATGTTATACGTAAACAGGCGCTGGATAAACCGGGTTACGGTCATGCCAAGTCCTCCTCTCGTCCGGTAATCAGCAGCTGGGCGTAGTGTGAGGTTGGGTCTTTCGCCAATACCTCCCGTTCCCCGAATTCAAGAATCCGGCCGTCGCCCAGCACCATAATGTGGTCGACCTGCTCCAGCGTGGAGAGCCGGTGCGCGATCACGATGCCCGTGCAGTTCTGCATGAGCTGATCCACGGCAGACTGCAGCATCGCTTCGGTAGCGGCATCCAGCCGGGACGACGGCTCATCCAGAATCACCAGGCTCGGCTGGGTCAGAAAGACCCGTGTCAGGGCGAAAAGCTGCGCTTCCCCGGCGGACAGCGAGGCGCCGCCGGCCTTTAGATGCGTATCCAGACCTTCCGGCTGCGAGTCGATCCACTGCTTGAGTCCGAGCCTTTCCGTCGTGCCCAGAATATAGTCGTCCGATATGCTGCCGTCAAACAGCGTCAGATTGTCCCGGAGCGTGCCGTCAAACAGCTGCACGTCCTGCGTGACCATGCCGACCCGGCGGTACAGCGCCTCGAGCTTCAGGTCGCGGATGTCTATGCCCCCCACCCGGACGGTGCCGCTGTTGATATTGTACAGGCGCAGCAGGACCCGGCTGAGGCTCGACTTACCGCTTCCGGTACGTCCGATGATGCCCAGACGCTCGCCGGGCCGGACGGTGAACGTAATATCGTGGAGTACCGGCTTATCCGGGTTATAGCTGAAATGGACATGGTCGAATTCCAGACCAAGCGCTCCATCAGGCAGCGCCGTTTGCGACCCTTCCATGATTTCGGTGCGGCTCGCCAGCAGCTCCTGGGAGCGCAGCATGCCGGATTTAGCCTTTTGGAACTCCTGAACCTGATCCCCGAGCTGCTCGATCGGATCGTTCAGCATTTGGGTGTATTGATAGATGAGGAATAGCGTTCCGAGCGATATTTGGTCGGTCAGAAAATAATGAACACCGAGCATCAGCACCGCCGTCACGGCGATAGCAAACAGCACGACCGTCGTATTCCAGGGAATGACGCGCAGCATCCAGGCTTTGCGACCTTTGAGGAACACATTTCGCATGGAGCGGTAGAAGCGGTTCATGACGTACGGCACGTTGCCGTTCGCCTGAACGTCCTCAATGCCGGCGATCCGTTCCTCGATCAGGCCGAACATTGCTGCGCTGGCGCCGCGTTCATCTTTGGAGGAAGTGACGCCCAGATCGCGGATAAACACCATGGCTCCAATGGATGCCAAAGTGAACAGGGTCATGACCGAGGCAATCGGCCAATTGATCGTAAACATATAGCCGAGAATGCCGGCAAGGAGCACGAAGCTGCCGATGACCTTAATGATAAACATGGCGAAAAAGTTCGACATGTTGGTGACGTCCCCGTCGATCCGCTCAATCATTTCTCCCGGCGTTTTCAAGTTGTGAAACCGCATGTCGAGCCGCAGGCAGTGCTTCAGCAGGTCGCCGCGCAGCTGGTTGGTGGCGCGCCAGGACACGTCGTTGCCGAGATAGCTGATCGCCACGGTCAGGACCTGGTTCAGCACGGCAAAGACCAGGTAAATCCCCGCCAGCACGAGCAGGCTGGAGACGATGCCGTTCGCGGCGGCCGTATCGATAAAGCGCTGCACGATCTGCGGATTGACCAGCTGCGCCCCGGTCGAGGCGAGCAGCAGAATAAGCAGCAGGAGCAGCCGCCCCCGGACCGGCTTCAAATACTTCAGCAGCCAGGACATCGACGGCTTTGCGGATTGTTGCATGGTAAAACCCCCCAATTCCAAACGAAACCTTATGTATGGTGACTTGCTTTCGCCCGGCTTTCATAATTGACCGGATGCAAATAATATCCATCATACAATAATTTGGAAGCGATTCAAGATAAAGTTTGACTAAATCCAAACTTTATCGGTCCAGTCCGCAGCCTAATCGTCACTGCGCATGCGGATCATGCTTCTGATCCCTGTTATTCCCGGATTTCCATGGAACGGGTAGAAGGTTGAAATCCGGGAATAAAGGGGACCACTTCGTTTCTCCAGCACGATTCCGCCTGCTCCGTTGAAGCCATTCCACAAACCAGACAAGGGAATAAAAGCTGGCTTAATCAAAAGGGGAGAGGGTAAGGGGATATTTCGGGGCATGATCCGCATGCGGAGCCCCCCAGTTCATATTCAGTTCATAATGTAGGTTTAATCTTAGTACCGTTCACAAGCTTGGCGCTGCTTGTTGCAGGCCTGGCCGGTGACCCAGAATCAAGGGAGGTATGAAGATGGAACCCATCATTCGCGTAGAACAATTGCGAAAACAATATAAAAGCAGCAAACGTCCGGCCGTGGACGGGATCAGTTTCGAGGTGGGGCGGGGCGAATTTTTCGCCTTCCTGGGCCCCAACGGGGCGGGGAAAACGACCACGATTTCGATCCTGACCACCACGCTGTCCAAAACCGAAGGCACGGTCATGATCGCCGGCTATGACGTGGAGAAGGAAGCGGCGAAGGTACGCCGGAATGTCGGCATTATTTTTCAGAACCCGAGCCTGGACCTCGATTTGACGGCGGAAGAGAACATCCGCCTCCATGTCAGCATCTACGGCGTTTACGCCTACCGGCCGTTCTACAGCATGATGCCGAAGGAATATAAGCAGCGGATCGAGGAGCTGGCCGCCATTGTCGGCATTCACGACAATTTGTTCAAGAAGGTCAAAGGCTTCTCCGGCGGGATGAAGCGCAAGCTGGAAATCATGCGCAGCTTGATGCACAAGCCGCAAATTTTATTTTTGGATGAGCCGACGCAGGGGCTGGACGCCTCTGCCCGCCAATCGCTGTGGGCTTACCTGCAGAAGATCCGTAAGGAGGAAAACATTACGATTTTCCTGACGACACACTATTTGGAAGAGGCGGAGGAAGCCGACCGGGTATGCATGATTACGGACGGCAAAGTGGCGGTGCTCGGAACGCCGGAAGAGATCAAGCACAAGCTGCTGGGCGACAGAAGTATGCTGATCGACGCCGGCGACCGGAAGGCGCTGCGGGCGGAGCTGGAGGAGCTTGAGGTTTCCTTTACCGAAGAGGAACAGTGCTTCCGGGTCCGTTTTCAGGATAAAACGCCACAGTCCCTCGTAGCCCGTCTGCAAACGCCATTAAGCCGGATGGAAGTGCACCAGCAGACGCTGGAGGAGGCCTATCTGAGCCTGGTACAGCAGAGTCAGAACGACGAATCGAGAAAGGGGGCGGTCTAAATGCTCATGACCAAAGCGCAAAAGGAAAGCAACGCGGTTGTGGCGATCGCCGCACGGGAAATTACGAAGGGGATCAAAAATCCGGTGCTGATGATCGTGAGCATCGTCTTTCCGATCATTTTCATCGGCATCTTCGGCGGAAGCCTGTCGCAGAACATGGCCGGCAATCTTGGCTACAATTATTTGCAGTTCATGATGATCGGCATGATCGTGAACAGCGTGTTCACGGGCCTTATTACGGGGATGAGCTCCCTGATCGAGGAAAGAAACCAGAATTTGACGCAGGAGCTGTATGTGTCTCCGATCTCCAGGTATTCCATTATCCTCGGTAAAATGATCGGTTCAAGCTTCACCAGCATCGTGGGACTGATCGGCATTCTGATCGTTGCGCTCCTGATGCAAATTCCATTAGGCGGCATGCATATTGTATGGCTGTTTCTCATTACGCCGCTGTTCTGCCTGATCGGCGGATCGCTGGGTATTTTCTTCATCGGGTTTGTCCAAGACAGTAAGACGGCGGATATCGGTTCGATGCTGCTCGTCATGCCGCAGATGTTCCTGTCCGGAGCGATGATTCCGATCCAGCATTCCACCGGCATTCTCGGCTTTCTAGCCCATATTATGCCGATGACGTATTGCATCGATTTGGCCCGGGCGGTGTTTTATTCCGGGACGCCGGTTTACTCGCAGGTCGTGCTGTACCATCCGGTGACGGATCTGCTCGTGATGGCCGGATTCTTCCTGGTCTTCACGATCGTGGGCACATTGATGTTTACGAGATCGGAACGGAATCGGTAAAATGCAGGTAGGACGAAAATGGCCCCTCCGGTTGGGGCATGAATGCATGAAACGCATAACCGCGAACGTTCGTGTTCATTTCATATCTATTATAGAAAGGAGTGGGGCGACTTGGCTCATATACTGGTTGTTGACGACGATCCTCATATCCGGGAGCTCGTCAGCCATCTGCTGAAGAATGAGGGCTATACGATAGCGGAGGCGGCGAACGGAAATGAAGCCTTGGAGGCAATGGAGTCGTTCAAGGCCGATCTGGTCATCCTCGATATTATGATGCCGGGCATGGACGGCTGGGAGCTGTGCCGTGAGCTGGATGCGGCTTATGACATCCCGCTGCTGATGCTGACGGCCAAAGGTGAGACTTCGCAAAAGGTCAAAGGGTTTGAGCTCGGGACCGACGACTATCTCGTCAAACCGTTTGACCCGCTCGAGCTGACCGTCCGGGTGAAGGCGCTGCTCAAACGTTACAAAATATCGGCCTCGCAGGAAATCCAGTTTGGCGACGTGCGTCTGAACCGCAAAACGTACGAATGCTACGCAGGATCGGCTGCGCTGACGCTCCCGCTGAAGGAATTTGAGCTGCTGTTTTTGCTCGGCAGCTACCCGGGCAAGACGTTTTCCCGGGATCAAATCATTGAACATATTTGGGGCTATGACTATGAAGGTGACGAACGGACCGTCGATGTGCATATCAAGCGGCTGCGGGAACGATTTGCCGACCAGCAGGACCGCTTTCAGATCCGCACGATCCGCGGCCTCGGCTATCGGCTCGAGGTGCTGTCATGAAGGAGCGGGAGCAGGGGCCGGTTGATGCGTTCCAGGCTGACGCTACCGATACCCGTTCCGGGAACATGGAGCGAAGCGGGCCGGATCGTTACAGCACACAGCGGGAACGGATTCAGCGCCGCCGTCTGGATCGGGAGCGGAACGAAACGTGGCAGCGCATGAATCACGCGAGGGGGACGATGCCGGAGGACCGGCAGGTGGCCCGCGGGCTCAAGAAGGAAGAGCGGAGAAGAAAGCGGGAGGAAATTGCGAAGCGGAGAGAGGATGAGATTCGGGGCATGGACGGTGAGCCGCCGAACTTTTGGCTGCGCGTCCGGATCATCTTTTTCATGATCCTTGTGCTGTCAGCGCTCATCGTTTGCTGGACCGCCGCGTTCTATTTAACTCACGGCCTTCGCTGGCACATCTCCCCGCTCGTGAGGCAGCTGTTGAACTCCGTGCTGGGCTTTGTCATTTTCGGCGTCTCCATCTCGATTATTTCGCGGTTTGCGAAGCGGAGACAGTCGGAGTTTTACCAATTGGTCATCGATGCGCTGAAGCGAATCTCCAAAGGCGACTTCAAGGTGGAAATTCCGGTGTTCGGTGAAAACGGCCACTGGGGCGGGATTGTGAAGGGAATCAACAACATGGCGGCCGACCTGAACAACCTGGAGCATATGCGCCAGGAGTTTATATCGAACGTGTCCCACGAGATTCAATCCCCGCTGACTTCGATCAGCGGCTTTGCCCGCGTCCTGCGCGAGGAGAACCTGAGCCCCGGCCAGCTGGACCATTACTTGAACATTATTGAGGAGGAGAGCGTACGGCTCTCCCGGCTGTCGGAGAACATGCTGCGCCTGGCGTCGCTGGATTCCGACAAACATCCGTTTCACGCTGAACCCGTCCGGCTGGACAAACAGCTGCAAATGCTCGTTCTCGCCTGTGAGCCCCAGTGGCAGGGCAAGGACCTGGACATGTCCGTAGAGTTTGAGCCCGTGACGATCGAGGCGGATCGGGATTTGCTCAGCCAGGTCTGGGTGAATCTGCTCCATAATGCGATTAAGTTTACGCCGGAGGGCGGAACGGTCCAGGTTTTTCTCGAGGAAAGCGGGCAGGAGGCCGTCGTTCGTGTCAGGGACTCGGGCATAGGCATTTCGGCCGAAGACCTCGAGCATATTTTTGAAAGATTCTTTAAAGCGGATAAATCAAGAACCCGCTCCGGCGGGGGAAGCGGGCTGGGACTGTCTATTATCCAGAAAATCGTGCAGATGCACGGCGGCAGCGTCTCGGTCCAAAGCGCTCCGGGAGAAGGCACGGAGATGACGGTCCGGCTGCCTAAGACAGCAGACCGAGCTGCCGGGCCGTAACGAGCGCCTGGGTTCGCGAGGATACGCCAAGCTTTTCATACAGGCGGGATAAGTAGACCTTAATGGTCCCTTCCGACAACGCCAGCTCGGCGGCCATCTCCTTATTGCTCGCCCCTTGGCCGATCAGCCGGAGCAGCTCGGATTCGCTGCGGCTCAGCGGCTCGGCCGAGGCCGCCGGAGCTGCAGCCGCAGCCGCTGTTTCCTGCATGGCCACGGGGAATAGCTCCATAAGCGCGCGGACATAATCCCCGGATACTTCCCCCGGGAGCCCGGCACCAAAGTCCTCATGGCTTCCACCGGACTCCCCGCGAATGACGACCGCCTCATACCGGCCAAGCAGCGACATCATCGGCTTGCCCTCATCCACGAAACTCCGGATATACCCGTTCTGTTCTCCCAGGAACAGGGCGGTATGGAGGTGGCGGAGGGCGGCCGTTTTTTGCCCCAGCTGTTCCTTCAGCAGCGCCTGCAGGATATGGTTCTCCACGATGCCGGAAACGAGCTGCTCGCGCTCCGATTGGGGCAGCAGATGCTCCAGAATCCGCAGCGCCTCGTTCTCCTTCCGCTGCTTGCCAAGCAGGCGCACAAGCGTCATCATTTCATACTCCCGCTGAAATGTCGGCTTGTCCTTGGCGGACAGCCCCAGCCGGGCCATCAGCTTCTTGGCGGCCGGCATCTGCCCGTCCGCAAGATGCATGCGGATTTTGAATGCCGTCAGCAGATGGACCCAGGGCGCACCCCAGCCGGCAGAAGATGAGAGCGGGGCATCCACCACTTCGTCGATGACGTCATGCGCCAGAGCGGTCCGCCCGTCCGCAATGAGCAGGCGGGCCTTCATGATCAGCATAGGGACGAGCAGTCCCGGTACGTTTAATTTTTCGGTCAGAGCTGTCATCTCCTGGAGCATTTGGCGGCAATCGCCGAGACGGTTCCATTCATAATATCCTTCAACGAGCGACTGCTTTACATAAAGATGAATGAGCGACCCCTGCCAGCCATGGGCGGCGAGCACACCCATAAACAGTGTGCCGATTTTTTCCGTGTCCGCCGACAGAACTCCTTTTAACCCCAGTGCGGTCCGTCTCACAAGAGGCTCCGTTTTGTTGTAGTTAAACATATAATAAGTCGGGTCAGCCGGGAGGATCTCGTCCAGCATGGTACCGATGAAGGCAAACCAATTCGTGAAGTCACCGCTGGCGAACATCAGATTGGAACGGACGAACAGGATGCCGCTCTGCAGCTGCTTCAGCCGCTCCGATTCCTTCAGCATCCGGGTCGACGCCTCCAGTGATCCGAGTCTGGCTTCAGCCTGGCCGAAGTGCCCGGTGAGCACCAGTACGAACGCGTACAGGAGCGACAGCTCCATAGACAGCTCATAGGCTGGCGGGAACCCCTCGAACCAGCGCAGCAGGACGGAAACTTCCCCGCGCTCCAGCACGGCTGGAATATGCTGCTCGAGCAGGCGGCCCGCCTCGGCGTAATCTCCGGCAGCCATGGCGTGGTCTACGGCTTCGTCCAGCAATGCGCGGGACGCAAAGCCCCGGCTTGCCAGCCGGTTCAGCTGCAACCACTCATCGGGCTGATGCCGCTTGAGGTGTTCCCGGACGAATCCGGCGAATAGATGGTGGTAGCGGAACCATTCATGCTTCAGGTCCAGCGGGATGAGAAATAAATTGAACCGGCGGGCCGCGTCAAGCTTGTCCCCGCTGGCAGGGTCACCCGTGAGCAGGCTGCATATGCCTGCATCCATCCGGTCGAGGACGGCCGTCGTCAGCACGAACGATCTCAGGTCGGCAGGAAGCTGCGCAAGTACCTCCTGAAAAAGGTAATCGGCCACATCCCGGTGGTCCCCATAGAACCCTTCGATCCATCGGTCCACGTCTTCCGCCGTTCTTAAAGAGAGCGAAGCCAGCTGCAGACCGGCTGCCCATCCCTCGGTCCGTTCCGCAATCCGGTCGATCTGCCGCGGGGTCAGCCGCATGATGCCGGACTTGTGGTAAAACTGCTCGGACTCGTCCCGGGTAAACTGGAGCCTATCGGCGTCAATGACGATGCATTCCCGCTTGGAGAGCCATTTTGATGCAGGAAAAGGTACTTCCTTGCGGCTCGCGATCGTCACATGGAGGGTGGGGGGCATATAGTCGATCAGGTAAGACAAGCCGTTATGGATGCGGTCATCCTCTATCCAATGATAATCGTCCAATACGAGCTTTACAGGCTCGGACAGTCCATAAAGCTCATTTATTAACGCATCCAGGAAGGCGTCTGCCGACAGGGAAGGCAGGGCATCGGCCAGTTCCAGCATTCGCAGGGCTGCCGGGACCGGCAGGACTTCCGCCAATGCAAACGCCGCATAGCGCCAGAACCGGACCGGATCGTTGTCACGGCCGTCCAGCGCCAGCCAGGCGCAGTTGACGCCTTCGCTTCGGGCCCACTGCGTCAACAGGGTGGTTTTGCCTGAGCCGGCAGGGGCATAAATCAAGGTGAGTCTGCCATGAACTCCACCCGACAGAGATTGAAGCAGGCGTTCCCTTTCGACCAGGCCATCCTTCGGAAAGGGCAGGGTGATTTTTGTTTTTAAGATGATTGCATCGGTCCGCGTGATCATTGTATCCTCCAAATTTCCGACAAAATGGATGCCTTTTCCGTACTTTTTCTCTCATTATATAAAAAAACGGCAGATCCGTTAACTTTCGTTAATCGCCAAAGGCCTGTTCTTCGGTTAAAATATGCGCAGATCGGAAAGTGAGACGATGAGCCGGTCACCCCAGTTAACCAAACAACGCCATTCTCCCCACGCAGGGGCCCTGCTCCTGGGTCCTAGATCCCCCTCCCCCGCAACTCTGCCGCGAAAGCTCCCCGGAAACCGGAAACGGCCCCCCCTGCCAGATTCCGGCGTTATGCAAAAATGCAAAAACAGCCAACCAGAGCATGCTCTGCATTGGCTGTTTTTGGTTAGGGAAGATGAATGGATTTGATATGATCCGTGTGAAGAAGGATGGTTTGGCCTCCCGCCTCGATCAGCTCTATAATATGACTGTCTACTTTTTTGAGGAGCCCGGCTTTGAGGGGAGATTCACCCAAATCGAACACGACCAGACCATTCTGGAATTTTTCAAGCTGCTGTTCCAAGTTCCGCGATAGGGCCGGTGTTCCCGGCTGCACGGGAAAATGCGAATCGCTCAAATCATAGGGGGTCATATTCGGAGGGTACGGAGACAAATATTTTACATGGTGCAGCGGGATATAGATGGTATGGTGAACAGGGGAGTAGAAAAGGAAATAATCATTCATAATGCTGGTTACATACCCATGAATCGAGCTGGCACCGCCAAGATGGATTTCCGTAAATATGCCTCTTGCATTCATCAGCATCTTGCGAAAAGAAATATGGGCATGGTCAAGAACGGGCTCTTTGTTGGCTTGAGACGAATCCTCGGCCTCCTCCATGACCTTCATGTGCTGAAGATGGTGCACTGGAGTGTAAATATATTTGTTTTCGGAGTAGAGGACCAAAATATCACTGCCGACATCAATGAGTTCACCGATGATCGGGATTTTATAGCCCGAGATCTTTAATTCTATTGTTTTTCCAAGTAGAGAACGGATGGACTCCATAGCTTGCCTCCTTTCATATGACATATTGAGTCCAGAGATAAAGGCTGGCGAGGCTGACGATTAGACCGACAGGTATCACAATGAACGTAACGCGCATATACTGCTTCCATGTGATATGAATTTTGCTGCTTCTTAACATGAACATCCATATCAAGGTAGCGAGGGTTCCGACGGGCGTCAACAGCGAACCGATGTCGCTTCCGATAATCGTTGCCATATAAGCGAGATGGACATGCTGCGGATCAAGTCCCATGCCGAGCACCGCTAAGGTTCCGATCATGACGGACGGCAGGTTATTCACGATATTGGACAACAGGGTCAGCAAAAGTCCGAATGCGGCGATCAGACTGGCTTCACCCATGCCGGCAAAAGGTTGTAATCCGTTGATTAAAGCGGCGGTTAACCCGGCGTTATCCAGGCTTTTGACGATAATATAGATGCTGAAGGCGAACAGCAGGATATGCCAGGGTGTCTTCGTGACGATGTCCTTGACCCCTGTTTTGGTCCGAAACCAGCGGACGAAAACGATGAGGGCAGCCCCGGTGATTGCGACATACTCGAGCGGTATACCCAAGCTTGCTGCTAGAAAAAAACCTGCCCGGAAGAGGACTACGATGCAGATGCTGACACGAAACAGCCACCAGTCGATTTGGGTTCGGGATTCGGTTGGCTGTTGAAGCGGGTGTATGTTAACCAATGAATAATCACGGGCGGGGTAACGGGAGATGGTAACGGGTATCTGTTTGCGGAAATAAAGGTAGAGCAGCATGGCGATCGTTGCGATCCCGATCATGGAGGGGACGAACATAATTAGGGTATAGCTGTTCAGGTCCAGGCCTACGATATTAAGCGCAATGAGATTCGCGAGGTTGCTCACGCCGATCGGTGCGCTGGATGCCGTTGCGATGAGTGCGCCGGAAAGGAGATACGGTATTTTTTGATGCGGCTTTAATTTCAGCATCGAGCAGATTTGAATAATGATGGGCGTTGTGATCAGGATGCTGCCATCGTTATTAAAGAAAATCGTCATTAGGAAGCAGAGCAGGATCACGTACCAGAACAGTTTTCGGCCGGAACCGTTTACCCGTTCAATCAGGTTGAGAGCAACCCAGCGAAAAACACCGACGCTGTCCAGCACCAGGGACATCACGATTGTAGACAGAATCGTCACAGCGGCTCCGGAAACGATGTTGAAAATGGTGATCAGGTCCGTTAAAGGGACGACCCCGGCGGCGAGCAGAATAAATGCTCCGGCGGTTGTTGAAATGGATTCGTTGATTCCGCGGGGACGCCACATCAAGAAAATGACGGTGATGGCAAATACGCCGACTGTTAGCCACATTTGGTAGTCAGACATTTACTTTGACTCACCTCCCAGGGGGAGAACACTGGATACTGGCTGAATGACTGGATCTACGGTCCGTGTAGCTTTTCCTGGACGAATCATCCAGTATAACGGGATTCCGGCAATTAAAACTGCAATAAATACATACATGGTTTATTCCCCCCTTTGTGGATTGGATTCAACGCGAAAGGTCTATTTGGTTGAATGCAGTCATGGCTTATTTACTGATTTTGCGCTTGCGCACCGTACGTTTAATCGTTTTGGTCTTTCTCCAGGATCTGTTAGCCCATTCCATGGCTCCTCTTGTCAGATTGCCTTTGGTATGGTTGCCGCGGGTTTGGTTACCTCTGGTTTTGTTGCCACGAGTTTGATTACCGCGGGTTTGGTTACCTTTGGTTTGGTTACCTTTGGTTTGGTTGCCTTTGGTTTGGTTGCCGCGAGTTTTGTTACCTCGAGTTTGATTACCACGGGTTTGGTTACCTTTGGTTTGATTACCGTGGGTTTGGTTGCCTTTGCTTTGGTTGCCTCCAGACTGATTGCCTTTAGATTGGTTTTTATTACCGCCGCTCTTGTTCTTGTTTCCTCCACTGGTGTTCGAGCCGATTACCATAACGGATTTCACATGGAATATCGGAATACTGATGACTTCATCTTTTTTGGCTACCAATGTCAATGTGGATTGGTTCACTTCCGCAACTACACCTTCGACTTTCTCGGGTCCGCCGCGGTTAATCTGTACGCGTTGATAGCGGAGCGCGTGCAGCAATCCAGCGAAGTTTCCTGCCATAATCGGGTCCACCGTCATGGCCTTTGCCCCTCCGGATTTGCCTGTGCTGCTGATGCTTTTGATATGGGTGCTGTTGACATAGACGATGCCCTCTTTCGTCGCAACGGCCAGGTAACCGTTTTGTATTCCCACCAGAACACCTACGATCGAGTCCGGCCCGCCGCGATTGATTTTCACCTCGCTCCCGATGGAGTTCATTGTGTTAAGACCTGCTAACGACATACCAATTACCCCTTCCAAGATAGTTTGGATAGTCTCATGAAGGGCTTTATTTGTCCTTCGAGTCTATCTGTAATCTATTTATATGTGTCTTGGAAAAAAGGGGACTAGCCGAAAATACTAGATTATCCAAAATCAAACCGGAGTCTATCTTTCTATGTCTGCCGAATAGTTTTTACACTAGAAAGGCGTCAGCCCTTACGTGAACTGCCGGCGCCGCATAGGTTGAACAAAGCCTAAATAGGGCAAATGATCACGCCGTGTTCAGCCCCAGTGGGCCGGCAGGCCGTAGATCAGGCGATTCAATCTAGAAGGGCGGTTACGGCATGGGTCTGCCTGTATACCGGATCGAGTTAAAGGATTCGGCGATGAAAAAGCTGGAGAGCAACATATGGTCCGATTCGTTTGTCAGTGGAACGATGAGTATGGATGGCCAGAGGACTCCGATTCGCATTCGTTACCGCGGGGGCCATACCCGTGAATATCCGAAAAAATCCTATGAGATTCGGACGGCCAAGGCGACGTACCACTTTAACGCGGAACACGATGATCCGTCCCTGATGAGAAACGCCCTTTCATTTCATTATTTTAATGTGCTTGGCGTCCCCAGCCCCTCGACGAAACACTGCGTGCTTTATATAAATGGAAAGAAGGAAGGGGTGTATTTAAGAATCGAGGCGGTGAAGTCCGCTTTTTTCCGCAAAAGGGGGCTCCATGCACGAAGCATCATCTATGCGGTCAATGATAATGCTGACTTTGCAATGCCGGAAAAAAATGCGAAGTCGAGCAAATTGCTGTCAGGATACGCTTTCATTAAAGGCGGCGAAACGGACAGGAACCGCCTCAGCGACTTCATCCGCAGCATTAACCGGAAAAAAGGGACCGAGCTAAGCGATTATCTTCGGCAGCGACTGGATATGGACAATTATTTACGCTGGTTATGCGGGGCGGTGCTGACGGGAAATTACGACGGTTTCCTCCAGAACTATACGATATTCGAATCCGGCAAACGCAGTAAGTATGGAATGATCCCTTGGGATTATGAGGGCACATGGGGCAGAAACTGCTATGGTAAAGCTGTAAAATCGGACCTGGTCAGAATTAAGGGATACAACGTGCTGACTGGAAAAGTGCTGGCTTACAAGGCGAACAGACAGAAGTATAAGCGAATCCTTGAGCGGGCACTGGAATCTACCTTTACCGTATCCCGCCTGATGCCTGTGGTCAGGAAAATGCACAGCGCCATTGCTCAGGATATCTATGATGACCCTAAATATAAGTGGGATGTCGGTATATTTGATACGGAACCGGATGTCATCAGGGAATATATTGAAGACCGGCGCCGGGATATCAAGAATGAGATGGAGCAGCTTTAGCGAGCCGTGGCTCCCCCGGCTACATAACACAAGCCCTGGCACGTTTACACGTACCAGGGCTTGCTTCTATGGGATTTGACCCCGCTTCAGATCATTTTCTGATGTAAATGATTTAAATAGCGCCAGCGCGTGATCCAATAATAAACGACCTGGATTGCCAGGAACGTGGCGAAGATGGCCAGCGTATGCGAAGCAACGGAGAAGTCGACCAGCTGCTGCAGGGCCAGAAAGGCGACGCTGCTGTGGATGACCGCCACCAGCATCGGCAGGAAGAACATCAGCAGCAGCTGTCTCGAGACGGTTCGCCCCAATTCCTTCCGGCTTAAGCCCACCTTGGAGATCATCCGGTACTGCTCTTCGTCGCGGGCCAGGTCGGCATAGAGCCGGAAGTAGATGAAGCTCGCAGCAAAGGTAAAGAACACGATCCCGACGAGCCCGCTGACGATCAGCAGCAGGCCGTTTAACTGCCTGGACTCGACCCAGTCGATGACGAGCGCCTGGAAGTTGTAATTCATATTTCCCGACTCATCGACGTCATTATTAATGGTGTCGCGGAGCTCCTGCGCGATGCGCAGCGTGTGGTGCCAGTCCGGAACGACAAACTGCACAGAGACGATCTTGAGCAGATTGCCAGCGTTTATCTTCGCATAGTCTGCGTCGGACACGACATACACGTTGGTGGTATTGGGTACGACGATATGCGGCAGCGCTTTGAGCAGATGCAGGGTCATTTCCGAGCCTTCCTTTGTCAGGGTCAGGCTGTCCTGGGTTAATCCGTCCAGCTTGAACTTGCCGGTTTGCGTGACCGTCGAGGGCGTTGCGAGTGCTTCCCCTTCACGAAGCGTCTCCTGCTCGTAACCGAGGGCCGCAGCCAGACGGTTATAATCGTCCAGCTTGATCAGCATGAACCCGTTATCCGAATAAGTCGGGATATAGGATACTTTGCGGTAGTCAAACCCCTCCCTCCGCAGTGTATCTTCAATCAGGCGGACATGCTTATGCTCCAACGAATTTTTATGGTCCGAATCATTGTATGAATCGTACGTGAACGCATACGGATTTTTCATCGCGGCGAGCCCGGGGTCGCCAATGGCCAGCGCGGTTCCGATCCCGGTAAAAGCGGTAGCGGAAATGACCGCAACCATGAAGAACATGACCGCATTGTCCCGCAACCGGTAGATCAGCTCGGAAATCGTCAGCAGGTTCGTCCGCTTGAGGAAGATACGGGGCCGCTTCTTCATCGCTCTCATTACGTACACGCTAAGCTGGGTGAACAGAAAGTACGTGCCGACGATGACCAGGGCCACGCCGCCAAGCAGCAGAGGGAATGAGAACATCCGGCGCAGCGCGAACAGTAACACGCAGGCGTAGCCGAGCAGAATGAGCAGGGCGGATAGGATGGACAGCAGGACCGATGCCTTCGGTTCGGGCTTGGGTTTATCCTCCGCTTTGATCAGCTCGATGAGCGTGCCCTTCCGGGTCATCACCGAGGTAAAGGAAGCGACCAGCAGGAACAAAAGCAGGTACGCCCCGGCCGTCAGCAGTATGGCTTTTCCCGGCAGGTAAAAGGGCAGCCCGTCGACGATCGCCAGCATCGAGGCGGAGATGAGCAGGATCAGCTTCGAGAACACGGCACCGACGATGATCCCGGCGATAATGGCGGCGGCGCCGATCGCGATATTTTCAATAAAAAGCATCCGGTTCAGCTGTTTGCGGGACATGCCGAGCAGGAGCAGAATGCCGAATTCCTTTTTGCGCAGCTTGATAAACGAAGACGCCGAGTACAGCAGGAAAAAGAACGAGAAAATGAACACGATACATTGGGACACCCGCAGCCCCATCGTGCCGAGCATGCTCAGCGTTCCGCTGGAAGACACGATGTTTCCCTTCAGGTCGGGATGAAAGAGCAGCAGGGCATAGATGAAGAAAATCATGACTGAAAAGGCGCTGCTCAGAAAATGGGCGACGTACGCCCGCTTGTTCCGGAAGACGTTATTAAAGGCGAACTGGCGAAAATTCATGTCCGTTCCCTCCCAGCAGCGACAGCACGTTGATGATCTTTTGGTAGAACGCCGCGCGGTTATCCCCGTCATGGATTTCGTTGTACAGCTGGCCGTCTTTGATAAAAATAACGCGGTGACAGTAGCTTGCCGCCACCGGATCGTGGGTGACGAGCAGCATCGTGGCCCCGTCCTCCTGATTGCGCTTCTCCAGAATTTCCATCACGTCACGCGCCGCCTTGGAGTCCAGGTTGCCTGTCGGCTCGTCGGCAAGCAGCAGCTTGGGCCGGTGGATCAGCGCCCGCGCGATCGCGGTTCGCTGCGCCTGCCCTCCGGATATCTCGTAGGTCCGCTTATCCAGGATCGGGGTAATGCCAAGTTTCTCAGCCAGAGCGGCGACCCGTTCGTTCATTTCCTGCACGCCGACGCCATCCAGCGTTAACGGCAGTATAATGTTCTCCTTCACCGTCAGCGTATGAAGCATATTGAACGACTGAAAGACGAAGCCCAGCTCCCGGCGGCGGAATAGTGCCAGCTGATCCTGGGACAGGCGGTACGGATCTTCCCCGCCGATGCGGATTTCGCCCGAGGTCGGGCGGTCGATGGTCGATACGATGTTCAGCAGGGTCGTTTTTCCGCTGCCGGACGGCCCCATGATGCCGACAAACTCGCCTTCCTGAATCGTTAAATCGATATTGGACAGAGCCTCGTAGGAAACCATGCCTTTATAAATTTTGCCTATATTTTTGGCGGATAAAATGTCCGTCATTCGAAGCACTCCTTCTCTTCAACCCGGACACCTGCCCGCGCGCGGGAGAGCGGCGGAACTGGCGGTCCGTTCAATTTCAGACCCCACAAGATCAGTGATGGCGCATCGAGGTAAAGGGATGCTTTGCGGGGTTCATCTAGGTCCAGTGTAAGCGATGGAGCCCAAATCTCCTATGGATGGACCTTTCAGCAATCTTACACGGATGTAAGCTTGCGTCACCGCCTGCAGGCTTGTCTTGTCCGGACGCGCGGCAAAAAGGCGCCGAAATCAACGATTCCGCACCTGTACCTGCGAGCGCTCAAAATGGAGACGGACCGCCGTCCCTTCCCCGGGCACCGATTCAATGCGAATGCCGTGGCCCAACTTGTCCGCGACCTCTTTTACGAGATACAGCCCCATACCCGTCGATTCCTTGAATCTGCGGCCGTTCT
Source organism: Paenibacillus sp. S28 (assembly GCF_016624415.1). Taxonomy (NCBI): domain Bacteria; kingdom Bacillati; phylum Bacillota; class Bacilli; order Caryophanales; family Paenibacillaceae; genus Paenibacillus; species Paenibacillus sp. S28. Next base: position 23,514 of record NZ_JACVTM010000005.1, read on the forward strand.
CGCCCGTGTAGAAGGGACGGAAGACCCGTCCGAGGTCCACCCTCGGGATGCCGACGCCCCGGTCCCGGATTTCCAGGGTCAAGGAACGGTCGTCTTCTGTCCTGGCCGAAACCGTAATTTTGCTGCCGGTGCCGGCGGCATATTTGATGGCGTTGGACAGCAGCTGCTCGAGCATGAACCGCATCCATTTGGCATCGGTTTGCACCATAATCCCGTCGTCCACCTGAACTTCCGGATACACATGACTTCGGATAAAATACCGCTTGAGCTCGTGCACCGTCTCGTTTACGGCCTGCCGGAGCCCGACGGGCTCCACGCTGAAGTCCTGCTCGAAGGTTTCGAGACGGGACACGTACAGCACCATCTCCAGACCGCGCCGGATGCGGTCGGTTTCCTCCGATATGCTGAGCAGACGCTCATCGTCTTCACCCTGCGTAATCATTTCGATGACGGATACCGGCGTCTTCATCTGATGCACCCACTGGTTCATGAAGGTCAGGTGCTCCTGCTGCTTGCGTTCCCAGGTCTGAAGCAGGTTCTGGTAATGCCGGTACTGCGTCTCCAGCAGGTGGTTGAAGGCTTGGGACACCGGTGCGGTACCGCCTGCGGCGATCGACTCGTTCAAGGCTTCAAATGGACGGGATAAGCGCATGTACAGCAGCCGCTGGCTGAAGAAACGAAAGATGAGATATCCGGCCAAAATAAACAGGCCGAGAAAAACCCCGTAGAGAGCCGTGAGCGGATGGTCGTATCCGTCAAACCAGAACACAGCCACAACGGCCAGCAGTTCCAGCATCGTAAAGATCAGCAGCGGAATATGATCGCGAATGAAGAGCTTCAACGTCATGCCTCATCCTTCCATGCCATATTGAGACGGTAGCCCGAGCCGCGCACCGTTTCCAGCGCCTCCCCGATGCCCAGCTCCGCCAGCCTTTTGCGGACACGGGTAATATTCACGCTCAAGGTGTTGTCGTCCACGAACGTGTCGTCCCACAGCTTCTCGAGGATCGTTTCCCGGGAGACCAGCCGCGGACTGCGTTCCAGCAGGGTTTCGATCAGAATCGTTTCCTTCCGGGTCAGGGAGATCCGCTTGTCCCCCAGTTCCAGCTCCATCCGTTCGGGATACAGGACAAGCCCGGCTTGTTCGACCGTCCGCTCGCCGCCGGCGGCGTAATCCCCGTAGACCCTCCGGAGCTGGCTGCGGACTTTGGCCATCACGATTTCGTAGTGAAACGGCTTGGTGATATAGTCGTCGCCGCCGTTCTCCAGGGCCATGACCTGGTCCATTTTCTCGTTGCGGGCTGAAATAAAAATGATCGGGCAGGTCGAAACCTGACGGATCTGCCGGCACCAGTAGTAGCCGTCGAAGCTCGGCAGGTTGACATCCAGCAGCACGATATGGGGGGCGGCCGCCGTAAACTCATCCAGCACGCGGTCGAAATCGTGAATCACGATGGCCTCGTCTCCGTATTTTTGGATATGGGACTGAAGCAGACCGGCGATCTTCGGATCGTCCTCGACGATCAATATTTTATACATATCCGAATTCTCCTTATGAAAGCAGTACTCGTGTTCCTATAATCGTTAACTCAGTATCATTATACACGTAAACCGCTGCGGGATTCAGGCGGCCAGGGTTCTGGACGGGGAACGGGGGACAAAAAATAAGGGTCCGGAGATTCCGTTAAAAAAATTATTTTTCGGAGCAGATAACTTTTTGCTGTCTTCCTCCGTCAGATATTACACAGTCAATAATTTCTATATCAGGAAAAACAAAAGGAGGCGCGTTTGTGAAAAAAATTTGGTTAACGCTTATGGCCGCCGTGATGATCTTCTCGGTCGCCCTCGGCGCCAATCAGGGGCAGGCAGAAGCCGCAGCCAGTCAAATCTCGATTTATATTGACGGCCAGAAGCTATACTCCCCTCAGGCTCCCATTATGGTGAAAGGCAGGGCCATGCTCCCGATGCGAGCCATTTTTGAGGCGCTCGACGCCACGCTCGACTGGAACGCGAAGACGAAAACCGTCACCGCGAAACGGGATCAAACGACGATTGTACTGAAGATCGGCTCTACATCTGCGATCGTCAACAACCGGACATTGTCCCTGGATGTACCCGGCCAGATCTATAAGGGCAGCACGATGGTGCCTGTCCGGTTCGTCAGCGAGGCGCTGGGTGAAAAGGTCGACTGGAATGCTTCTAACAAGACGGTAACGATCACGACATCCGGCGGACCGGTTAATTCCGTGGCCTATGTTTCGGCCCGGGTCATTTCTAAAAACGGCGACGGACGCGATGTGGAGGTCAGCTTCCCGAAAGTTTCGCCGGAGTCCGGCGTAAGCGAATACCGGGTGCTGATGGTCAAATCGGGCAATGCTTACAATTTCAATCTCGCCCAAGCACTTTCGACCAGCAGCTACACCTCGATCCGCCCGGATGGGGATGACGTGTCGATTACGTTGTCGTCCCAGACCCGCGACGTCAACGGCGATTTGCTCCGGTCGGGTCAGTCGTATGCAGCATTTGTTCTCACCGTGGGCAAACGCGGAAACAGCGCTCTGTCCGGTGTATCCCAGACAATCACGCTGTCTCAGGCTCCGACCCTTCCATCCGTTGGAGCGGTTTCGAACCTCAAAGTATCCGATGCGAGTGACTACGGGGACGGCCGGGACCTGTCCGTCAGCTTTACCAAGGCCCAAACCGAAAACAATATTACGAATTACCGCATCTATGTGGTCAAAACCAAGGATAAGAACAGCTTTGACTTGGCGGCTGCGAACAAGGTGTCGTCCTCAAACTTCACAGTGGTGAACAAGGCTGGAACGACCTTGTCCGGCAATCTTTCTTCTTCGGCAAGGGATACCTCCGGCGAACTGATCCGGAATGGGGTTCCTTACACGGTTTTTGTGATGTCCGTCAGCAATACCGGCAGCTACACGTCGCAGCTGTCCGCCGCTTCATCGTCCATTACACTGGCGGCCAATGCGGTATCCGCACCGGTCATTACCCGTGTGGATGACATCAGCAATTATGGCGACGGCCGGGATCTGCGCGTGAACTTCAACAAGGTGTCCGACGAATCCCGCATCGGTTCTTACCGGATTTTCGTCGTGAAGGACAGCAAGGCAGGCAGCTTTAGCCTCTCGGCAGCGAACAATGTTCCGAGTGCTTATTACACGCAGGTGGGCAAAACCGGTTATAACATCAGCCAGGCGCTGTCTTCCGGAGCGCGTGACGTCGACGGATCGCTGATCGCGAACGGCGTTGTATACCGCGTGTTTGTCATGGCCGTGGGAACGGGAAGCTATTCCGGCAGCAATGCGCTGTCCTCGGCGTCTTCTTCCATCGTGCTTTATGGCAACGGTAATGTCGATGCGGCAAGCAATGTGAATGTCAGCGACATTAGCGATTACGGCGATGGCCGCGATCTGCGGGTTACTTTTAACCGGGCATCCGACGAGAGCCGCATTTCCGGCTACCGGATCATGGTCGTGAAGTCGAACCAGGCAGGGAGCTTCAATCTGTCCTGGGCGAACTCGGTGTCCAGCTCGAATTACACGACGGTAGACAAAACCGGATATAACATTACGAAGGTGCTGTCTTCCGGAGCAAGGGACGTGGACGGCGACTATATCCGCAATGGCACCAGCTACCGGGTGTTCGTTCTGTCGATCGGTTCCGGCGGCTACTCCGGCAGCAACGCGCTGTCTTCCTATTCCCCGGCGATCACGCTGGGAACCAACGGCTACGTAGGACCGGCAAGCAACGTGAGCGTATCCGACGTTTCGGACTACGGCGACGGCCGGGATCTGCTTGTGAACTTTAAGCGTGCCGACGACGAAAGATATATCGGCCAATACCGGATTCTCGTCGTGAAAAACGGGGATGCCGCACGTTTTGACCTGAATGATGCCAGCGCGGTGCGCAGCTCGAACTACACGGCAGTCACGCCGAATGGTGCCAACGTAAGCAAGGCTCTCGCTTCGGGAGCGCGGGATGTGGATGGGGACGCCATCCGGAACGGCATCTCCTATCGGGTATTTATTTTGTCGGTAGGAACGGGCAGCTACGCCGGAACGAACGCTCTCTCCTCTTATTCGCTATCCATCACGCTATCGGGCAATGTGAAGGTCGACCCGGCAACGAATGTGAAGGCGGCGGATATCGGCGATAACGGCGATGGACGCGATCTGCAAGTGACTTTCAATCGTGCCAAGGACGAAAGCAACATTAAAGGTTACCGGATTCTCGTTGTACAGGAATCTCAGGCACAATTTTTTGATCTATCCGATGCTGAAAAAGTGCCAGGTTCGCTCTACACGTCCGTTAGCACGACTGGCTCTAATTTGAGTGTTGTACTGAATACTGGAGACCGGTCCGTCGATAATAATGCCATCAAAAATGGCCTCAGCTATAAGGTGTTCGTTCTGTCTGTAGGAGCGAACGGTACCAATGCGCTGTCTGAACCATCTGCGCCGATCACACTGTCCACGAAGTCTGCAAGTCCGGCAACGGATGTCAGCGTGTCGGACGTAGGGGACAACAACAACGGCAGTGACCTGGAGGTTTCCTTTACCAAAGCGGCGGATGAGAGCGATGTTTACGGATACCGCGTCTTGGTCGTGCCTGCCGATAAAGCAGACGGACTTAAGGCGGAAGCAGCAGCAGAGATCCGAAATTATACGGAGGCCCTGAAGGGAAATAACTTTAAACAAAAGCTCAGTCCGGATGCCAGAGACATCGACGATAAACTGATTGAGAACGGAAAATCTTATAAGGTGCTGGTCTTGTCCATGATGACCACGTCCGGTAAAGGAAGCGTCCTGTCGAAACCTTCCAATGAAATCAAACTGCAGTCCAACCCGACCCTGGTGACTCGCGTCACCGCTTCGGAGCTAAAGGATGAAGAGGTCAAAGTTACCTTTGCGAAAGCGACGGATGAAAGCACCATCGATTATTACAAGGTGTTCGCCGTGCCGGTTGGATCGACTACGTTCATGACGGCGAAATCCGCCAAGGAGGTACCGGACAGCTTCAAGAAAGTGGATAAGGCTAACAAGGGTTCTTACGAGACGGCTTTCCAGGCGGGCGACAAAGATATTTACGGTCAGGAGCTGGATAAGAATGCCAGCTACCTGGTATACGTCCTGTCCGTGTTGAAAGGGGACCAGGCTTCCAAAAGCGTGCTTTCTTCCGAAACAGGTTTTATGTTCGTAACGGCTTTTGATGAGAAGGACACGAAGGGTTACGCCAAAAATCAGCTGGTGAGCGATCAAGGCAGCATTTATCAAGTGCTAAAGGACTCGCCGCAGGGAACGCCGGGCAACTCCGGTGACTATAAACTGCTGAAGAAGGCGGAAGCCAAGGCAACCGTCTCCAGCAAAACAAAGGGCTGATAACGGAATTGGCATTAACTTGCCGATCATCGGCCCGCAAATCACAGCTCCTGGATGATTGATTCCAGGGGCTGTTTTTATTGCGTATGTCTAATTTCCATATGAAAAATCATCCAATTATTAGGGTATTCTTGCGGGATTCTTTGCCTGTACAATAAATCTACTCATCGAGGTAACCGCTTACATAAAGTGCTGCGGCTGCAGCAAATCCTCATGTCAGTCATCATCGCATTTTTCGAAAACGCTTTCGAATAACCATCCATTTTATGATTGAGGAGGGCAATGATGTTCAAGAAGACGTTAAGCTTGGTTCTCGCCGCTTCCATCGCGCTGCCGCTGGCCGGTGCGGTGGGCCCGGTGTCTGCTGACAAGGAGAACAATGGTAAAGAACCCAAGGCGCCTGTCCAAACGTACAGCTGGGACCGGGTCAAGGTTGTCGGCGGAGGTTTTGTTCCTGGGATTGTCTACAACCCGAGCGAAAAGGATCTGATCTACGCACGGACGGATATCGGAGGAGCCTACCGCTGGGACCCGGCCACGAAGACCTGGAAGCAGCTGCTGGATTTTGTCAGTGCAAAAGAATGGAACATGCTCGGCGTGGACACCCTGGCGACGGATCCGGTGGAAACGAACCGTTTGTATGTGGCGGCCGGAACCTACACCAACGACTGGACCGACATGAACGGCGTGCTGCTCCGCTCTACGGATAAAGGGGAGACGTGGCAGCGCACGGAGCTTCCTTTTAAACTCGGGGGCAATATGCCGGGAAGGTCGATGGGCGAGCGGCTGGCGATCGATCCGAACAATAACCGTATCCTCTACATGGGTACCCGCAGCGGCAACGGGCTGTGGCGCAGCACTGATTACGGAGTCACCTGGAGCAAAGTCGACAGCTTCAACGCCGCCGGCAACGTGAAGGACTCAACCAACGATCTGGTCGGCGTCGTGTGGGTGACGTTTGACCCGTCAACGGGAAGCAAAGGGAAAACAACCAAGACGATTTACGTCGGAGTCGCCGATACCGAGCATAGCATCTATCGGAGCACCGACGGCGGTCAAACCTGGGAGCCCGTACCGGGGCAGCCTAATCAAGGGTTCCTCCCGCACCATGGCGTGCTTTCGAAGAACGGCAGCCTCTACGTGACCTACACCAAGGAAGTGGGTCCGTATAACGGCGGTGAAGGCTCGGTGTGGAAATACGATACGTTAACCGGACAGTGGGCCGATATCAGCCCGACCGGTGCAGGTTCGACGGACAGTCCGTACGGCGGCCTTGCCGTCGATGCGCAGCACCCGGATACGATCATGGTCGCTACGATGAACAAATGGTGGCCGGACGAATTCATCTACCGCAGCACGGACGGCGGCAAAACGTGGAAGCCGTTCTGGACACTGGATTACGACAAAGACCCGGTAAGGACGAACAACTACACCATTGACTATTCGCTGTCACCATGGCTGGATTGGGGCGAGAAAAAGAATCTGCCGGAGCAGAATCCGAAGCTCGGCTGGATGATCGGCGACCTGGAGATCGATCCGTTTAATCCGGACCGGATCATGTACGGTACGGGCGCGACGCTGTACGGGTCGGAGAACGTGACTGCCCTGGACAAAGGAGAAAATGTCAATATCTCCGTCATGGCCGACGGGATCGAAGAGACGGCGATTCTCGGCTTGATCAGCCCGCCGAGCGGGGCCCATCTGCTGAGCGCCATGGGGGATATCGGAGGCTTCCGCCACGACGATTTGACCAAGGCACCGTCCATGATTACGAATCCGTATATCGGGACAAGCACGGATATCGACTATGCCGAACTGAACCCGGACATCGTCGTCCACGTCGGCAACAGCGACGGGGCGAACCCGAGGATGGGCGTGTCCACGGATAACGGCAAGACATGGAAGCCGGCGGCCAACGCCTGGGCGTCGGCTTCCGACGATGCCACGCAAGGCGGCTATGTCGCGGTCGGTGCAGACGGCTCTTCCATCGTCTGGAGCCCGTCCAACTCGGCCGCTCCGAAGCCGGTGAGCTATTCGCGCGACCTGGGCGCCACGTGGACGGCCTCGTCCGGGGTTCCAAGCGGCGCGAGAGTAGCCTCGGACCGGGTGAATCCGAATAAGTTTTACGCGATTGCGGACGGCACGTTCTATGTCAGCCAGGACGGAGGAGCCTCCTTCGTCAAGGCAGCCGCGGGCCTGCCGACCAACCTGACAAGTAACTTCAAAGCCGTACCTGGCGTGGAAGGGGACATCTGGGTGGCCGCTGCCGCGGATAACAAGAACCAGGACAGCCTTTTTGGATTATGGCATTCCACGGATTCGGGACGTACGTTTACGAAGCTGGGACAGATTCAGGAAGCAGCGGCCATCGGTTTCGGCAAAGCCGCTCCCGGCCAGAAATACATGGCGCTGTATGCCCATGCCACCATCAACAATGTGGACGGCATTTACCGCTCCGATGACGCAGGCAAGACGTGGACACGCATCAATGACGACCAGCACCAGTTCGGTTCGGCCAACGCGGCGATCACCGGGGATCCAAGGGTTTACGGCCGCGTATATTTGGCGACCAACGGCCTCGGCATTGTCCTTGGCGATATCGCCGGCAGCCCGGATACGGCGGCACCGGTCATCACGGTTGACGACAAAGGCAAACCGCAAAACAACCGGAACTATGTGCTCTCCGGCCGCGTTAACGAGGCTCTGCAGGATTCCACGATCAGCGTTTCCTTAAATGGCGGAAAGCCTTTTACCATAAAAGTCGTGAATGGAAAGTTCAATCATAAGCTGACCTTGGCCAGCGGGAAAAACCGGATTGTGCTGGAAGCATCCGACCTGGCAGGGAACAAGGCAAGCCTTGAGGTTACGGTCGAGTACAACGCCAAGAAGTAATTTGAAAAAGGACGCGCAGGGATCCATCTCAAAAGAGGGACCTGCTGCCGTCCATGCGGTGAGGACTGCCCACGATCGGCATCCTGCCCCTTTCCAAAGCGGTATATATGAGGGACCGGCCCGGGACAGCAAATCCGCTGCCCGGGCGGTCCTTTTATTTTTCAAGAACAGGTCAAGCGCCGTTGGTAGAAATGAAATGTAGCCTGTATGAATGCGCTGTTGTGCAGGGGAACGAGGCACCGGTGTCGAAACGATTCAAACAGAATGATAAAATGAAATGATAAGCCAAACGATTGGAGTGAGAAGCCGTGGCCAGTATTAAAGATATCGCCAAAAAAGCCGGCGTATCCATATCAACGGTATCCTACGCGCTGAACGGAAGCTCGAAGGTGACGGATGAGACCTGCGCCCGGATTTTGGCCATCGCCAAAGAACTGAATTATGTACCCAATGCGGCGGCACGAAGCCTGAAGAAAAAGGAGTCGAAAATTATCGGGGCCTTTCTGCCGGATTTTAGCGGCGGTTTCTACGGAGATCTGCTTCAGGGAATGAAGGGCACGCTGATTCAAAAAGGATACGATCTGGTAGTATGCAGCGGCCCCCAGTCGCACCGGCTGCTGGCTGAGAAGCTGTTTGATGGGGCGCTGATCCTCGACCACACGTTCTCGGACGAGCAGCTGCTGAACTTTGCCGAGCTTGGGCACCGGCTGGTGGTGCTGGACCGGGAGCTGAAGCATCCGAATATCAATCACGTTCTTCTTGATAACAAAGCCGGGGCCAGCCTGGCGATGGAGTATCTGATCGACCTGGGACACCGGAAAATTTACGTGGTTACCGGTCCCGAGGGCTCTTACGACTCGAAGCAGCGTATGGCCGCGGTCAGACAAACGGTCGAACGAAACAGCGACGTGGAATGTATTGAAATTCCCGGTGACTTTAACCGCACGGGCGGCGAGCGGGCCGGCAAACAGATTGCTGCGGAATTCGAAGGTCCGGTGGCGGTCTTTTGCCTGAATGATGAAATGGCGATCGGCATGTATGACTATATATCCGAAACGGATTTGGAGATGGGCAAGGACATCCACATCATCGGTTTCGATAATATCGAGCTGTCCGAGTACATCCGCCCAAGGCTTGCGACGATCGATTATTCCAAGAAAAAGTGGGGTTCGCTCGCATCCGAGCAGCTGATCAAAATCATTGAAGGCAAGCCGGTCGAAAATGAGCGGATTTATGTGACTTTGGTCAAGGCGGAATCGGTTAAGGCGGTCGAATCAGCCTAATCCCGCCGGACGGCAGCCGCTGAAGTATAAAGAAAGATATTCCTGCTCATCCTGAAGGTAAACCGACAGGAGGATGCAGGAATGATCAATCTGGAGTCCAGACTCGAAAATGTGGAAGACGAATTCGTCAATATTGACAGCTACCTATGCAAGCATGATTTTTCGCTGGCTGGTAACTGGGATTATAAGCACGGCTATCTGGATAAGCGCCTTGACCAGGAAAGAATGGTGTGGCTGCGGATCCCTTTTCATGTAACCAAAGGCAACCTGGACGGCGAATGCGGCGGCTGCCGGGCGACCGTTAAGCTGGGACGCCCTTTCGTATTCAAGTACGTATACAACACGGGAACTGACAAGCATGCCATGCCCCATCTGCTCGGCGCCTTATTCGACCAGTTTCAGGCACCGCTCGATCCTGACGCACATCTGGAGGACGAGTGGGTACAGCGCGCAAGAAGCGTTCTGCAGGAAGTGGAGCTGGGGTACTTACCCTAAGGATTTCGCCGTAAATTAGAGCAGCTTGGTCAAATTCGTTTGGCCGGGCTGCTTTTTGTTTTGTACAGGAAAGCGGGGCTAAAACATCGGGATCGCTGAGATTACGTGTTTCTTTTTATACAGCCATCGTTTGTTTCATAGAGTACAATAGGGGAACCACAGGGAAGAAAGGAGATGTCAGTCAATGAAATACATGGAGACGGCGGAACTTCCGGACGAGCTGTACGAGCTGCTGGACGGCAGGGAGCTGATCACGAAACAGCATGAGGCGATGATGCTGATGACCGTTACGGAGGAGGGATGGCCGCACACGGCCATGATTAGTGTGGGCGAGATCGTGGCCCTGGACCGGGGGCAGGTCCGGCTGGCCATGTGGAACGGAACCGCCACGACCCGAAACATGATCCGTACGGGAAAAGCGACGCTCGTTCTGATCTACTCCGGCAAGGCTTATTACGTAAAGCTTGCGCTGAGACTTCTGCCGGTGCTTCCCGCAGCCAAGCATCCACGAGAGCGTTTTGAGGCGGACATCTTATCCGTCCGAGCGGACGTGGCCGCGTATGCGGACATTAGGTCCGGCATACAGGTCGACTTTAAGGAGCCCGAAGCCGTGCTCACCCGCTGGTATGAAACGTTAGCCGATCTGAGGTTGTAGAACGGCAGCCGAATTCCGATAAAGGCGCTTCGGCCATCCCCGGGCTGGGCAGATGCCTGGTCTGAGGATGCCGCTAAACGCGGTTCAGCTATCATGAGTTTACGTCGATAGGGCTTTTCTTCTGATCTTTCGTGCTTTGTTCGGAATTTATGCAACAAGACTTTGAAAGCGCAATCATTCGTATATACAATAACATTACGAAATTCACACTTGGAAAAAGAGGGTGATTCGCATATGAGATCCTGGCTCCTCACGCGCTTTCCCCCGCTACACTCGATTGTCGTGCAGCTCTTCCTCTTCTTTTTCTTCGGGATGACTCTTCCTGTCCTTATAGGAGGTTTTTTGTCCTACCACAAATCGTCCTTGATCGTTGAACAGCAGGTCAGCAAGGTGGCCGCGCTAACGATCGTGCAGGTCAGCGACAAGCTGAACATGTTTTTTAAGAAACTGGATGACTCCTCGATGATGGTATTAAACAGCAAAATCGTCCACAACATTTTGGAGCAAAGGCAGGGCGACAACGCCTATGAAACGACGCTCAAGGTGAAGGACGGTAAAGATATGCTGACCTCGATTATGATCAATTCACCGGAAATTCTCGATATTTATATTTTTGATGTCAAAGGCAAAAACTCGGTGCTCAGCGCAGACTCGCTTATGTCGATTCCGAATCAGTGGGATTCCGACTGGTACAAAGCCATTTTGAAGGCGAACGGAAATACCGTATGGTTTGGGCTCTCCGAAACCTCATACCTGAAAAAGACCGGGATGGGCTTCCCGGTGTTCGGTCTCGGCAGGGCCATCCGCAGCTGGGAGACCGGCGAAATTATCGGCGTCATGTTTGTCGAGGTGATGGGGAACGTGCTGATCGATGAGCTGAACCGCGTTCAATTCGGCGATACGGGATACGTCTACATCGTCAACGACCGGAATCAGTATTTCTACCATCCCGACCCGGATGAGTACGGCCAAACGTCGAAGCTGCCGCTGCCGACCCGGAAGACGCAGCTGCGCGAAGGACGGCGCAACACGCTGATGATTCCCGAGCTGCTCGACAACGACTGGCGTGTCGTCGGCGTCGTGCCGCTGGAGGAGATGACAGCCGATTCGGCCAGTATCCGCAATCTGACGGTGCTGATTACCCTCTGCTCGATCGTGCTGGCGATCGGCATGGGCTACTACGTTACGCGCAGAATCGGGAATCCGCTCGTCAACTTGAGCCGCTTGATGCGCAAAGGGGAAGCCGGCGACCTGACCATCCGCAGCCGCAGCGTCGGACGCAACGAAATCGGCCAGCTGGGACGCAGCTTCAACAAGATGATCGAACAGATCGAGCTGCTCATCGAGCGGATTGCCAAGGAGGAATCTGAGAAGAAGAAGGCCGAAATCCGGGCGCTTCGGTACCAGATTAATCCGCATTTTCTGTACAACACGCTGAATTCGATCCGCTGGCTGGCCAAGCTGAACCGTACGAACGACGTCGACCAAGCCGTCACTTCGCTCGTCCAGCTGCTTGAGGTCAGTATGGGGCGCAGCGGCGTCTTTATCCAGTTAGGCGAGGAGCTGGACCTGCTGCAGAAATACATGGTCATTCAAGGGTACCGATATGACAATGCCATGACCCTGCTAATCGATTGTCCCGATGAGCTGAAGCAAATTCCGATTCCACGCATGCTGCTGCAGCCGATCGTGGAGAACGCGGTCTTCCACGGTATCGCGCCCAAAGACGAACCGGGCACGATTGAGATCCGCGCGCGCCAAGAAGGGGAGGAGATCATCGTCAGCATCGCCGACGACGGCGTAGGTATGAGCGAAGAGCGGCTGGCCCACATCTTCGCCGACGAGCGTGCCCATCATCACCGGGGGATGACCAACATCGGGCTGCGCCATGTGCACCAAACGATTCGGCTGTATTACGGCAGCGGATATGGGGTCAACGTGACCAGCGAGCTCATGCAGGGGACGGAGGTCACGATTACTTTTTCAAATTTAAAGGGGGATCAGGATGTACAAAGTGCTGTTGGTTGATGATGAAGCCATCGCAAGAATGGGGATTCGGTCTACTTTTGAGTGGGAAGTCAACGGATTCGAGCTGGTGGGAGAAGCCTCCAACGGCCAGCGGGCGATGAAATGGGTCGAGAGCAAGGAGATCGACATTCTGATTACCGATATTGCCATGCCGGTCATGGATGGGCTTGAGCTGGCGCGCAGGACCAGGGAAATCTGTCCTTGGGTCAAGGTGCTCCTGCTCAGCTGCCACAGCGACTTCGAGTACGTCCGCGAGGGGATCCGGCTGGGTGCCTTTGACTATATTTTAAAGCCGATGCTGAGTGCGGAATCGTTGAAAACGGTGCTGTACGAAATGCGCCACAGCCTGCAGAAGGAGAAGGAGGATCACCGCATTCTGGAGCAGTACAAAGAAAAAAACAGCGCAGATCCGGCGGTTGCCGTGATGCCGCTGCCCCTCCCTGCGGATTGTCCTCCTCCGGATAAATCGCTGCACCAACGGATCGTCCAGCAGGCGGTCGAGTATATTTCGGAGCATTTTACAGAGTCGATCTCTCTGCAGCAGGTTGCCGACAAGGTGTGCGTCAGCCGCAACTACTTCAGTGAAATGTTCAAGCGGGTCACCGGACATAATTTCATCGATTACTTGATTACGCTGCGGGTGAACCGGGCCAAGGAGCTTCTGCAAAATCCAACGCTGAAGGTATATGAGGTCGCAGAGATGTCCGGCTTCAATGACACCAAGCATTTCAGCAAGCAGTTCAAAAAGGTCGTCGGACTGACGCCGGCGGAATTCCAGGGAATGCCGCGCAGGTGAGGTGTCCAAAAACACAGGAAAACATGACACGATTTCGGAAATATGTGCCGTTCAAAAGGCGAAGGGCGCCGTTTTATAATAATCACGTAAGCGTTTTCACACCAAGGTGCTAAGCCGATGACTACTCTTTTGAATGGGGGAGTAAAGAAATGAAGAAGCTCAGAAAGTCCTTGCTAGCGGTGGTATTGTTGGCGTCGGTTGTGCTGCAGGCATGCGGATCGGGTGGCGGCAGCAGCGATAACCAGGGAGCGGTGGCGGAGGACGGCAAAGGCAGCGGGGAGAAGGTCAAGATTAAATGGGCGACCTGGGGCAATCCCGGAGAGCTGACCCGCTTCCAGGAGTTTACGAAGGATTTCAACTCGAGGCATCCGGACATTGAGGCGGAGCTGATTCCGATTCCGGGGGAATACGACCAGAAAATTTTGACACAGCTGACGGGAGGAACCGCTCCTGACGTGTTTTATGCCGGCGATGGCTTCGTCGTGAAACTGATTGAGAACAAGAGCATTGAGGAAATGACGCCGAGAATGACGGCGGCAGACAGCAAAATCAAACCGGACGACTACTTCGAAGGGCTGTGGGGCGCGGCCAAGCGCGACGGCAAAATCTACGGTGTGCCGGTCGACTGCAATCCGATGGTGCTGTGGTACAACAAGAAAGTGCTGAACGACGCGGGAATTACGGAGATGCCGGCTGACCTTCAGGCGAAAGGTCAATGGACCTGGGACGCGTTCAAAGGCATGGTGGAGAAAATCCGCGACTCGAAAAAGTACGGTTACGTGCTTGATAACTCCTGGAACAGCTATTACAGCTGGGTAACGTCCAACGGCGGCAAGGTTTACGACGACAATGGCAAGTTCATCGGCTACGACGATCCAAAGTCGAAGGAAGCGTTCCAGTTCCTGTACGATAACGTGAAGGAGAAAAATATTACATTTGCCGGTACGCTGCCGAAGGGGCAGGGCGGTGACGCCATGTTTATGTCCAACCAAGTCGGATTCGTCGGAGCCGGACGCTGGTATCTGCCGCTGTTCAAGAAAAACTCCAGCCTGGAGTACGATGTCGTGACCTGGCCGACGAACACCGGGAACAAGATTGAACCGGCCGGAATTCCGACGGCATTCCTGGTCATGAACAGCGCATCGAAGCATAAAGACGCCGCCTACACCTTCTATTCCGAATTCCTGAGCTCGGATGGCCAGAAGTTCCGTTTGCAAGGCGGAGGTAACGCCGTTCCGTCCGTTCAAGGTGTGGATGACGTCGTTCTGGAAGGCAATCTGCCGGAGCATGCCCAGCTGTTCCTCGATGCCCGTGAGGTAGGTTATTCCCTGACGCCGTTCGAGGCCGGCATCCCAGGATTGAGCACGGATATTACTTCCAAGTTCGAGGCATTGTGGCTCAAGAACGGCGAGTTGGACGCATCGCTCAAAGGCATTCAGGAAATGGCCAACAAAAAAATCGACGATTATAAAAACGGCAAATAACGAAGGTCCGGAGGGAAGGAGCGCAGGGCACAGCGCAGCGTTCCTTCCCTCTTTCCATGCCGGCCGGCGGCTGGCGGCCAGCGCTTCATAAGGCGTAATTCGCAAGAGGAAGGTGGATGTTTATGCAGAATCAGACGGCCGATCGAACGGCTTCTGCGCCGGCCTTGCAGCCGGACAACAAACGGAAGACCGCTATGACGAGCAAGACATCGGATGGCATATGGGGCTATGTCTTTATTTTTCCCCAATTGGTCGGACTGCTGCTGTTCTCCTTAATTCCCCTGATTTCGGCTTTCGTGCTCAGCATGATGAAATGGGACGGGATGGGGGAGAAGCAGTTTGTCGGACTGGATAACTTCATCAACACGTTCAAGGATGAGGATTTCCGGATCGCCGTGGTCAACACGCTGTATTATACGGTGCTAACCGTGCCTACAGGCATTATTCTGGCGATGCTCATCGCGGTGGGCCTGAACCGGGTAAAAGGCAAGCTGATCTACAGACTCATTTATTTTATGCCGAACATTACGATGTCCGTGGCGGTCGCCGTCGTCTTTATGTGGCTGTTTAACGCCGATTTCGGGTTGATCAACCTTTATTTGAAGGAGTGGTTCGGGATCGACGGTCCCCGCTGGCTGACCGACACGCGGTTTGTTATGCCGTCGATCGCCATGCTCAGCGTCTGGATGGGGCTTGGCGGGAATATGGTCTTGTTCCTGGCCGGGCTGCAGGGCATATCCGCCAGCTATTACGAAGCGGCACAGATTGACGGCGCCAGCAAATGGCAGCAGTTTGTCAATATAACCGTTCCGCTGCTGTCTCCGACGACCTTTTTCGTGACGATTATGACGATCATCGGTTCGTTTCAGGTGTTCGACCAGTCGTTCGTCATGACCTCCGGCGGGCCCGCGAAAGCGAGCTATACGATCGTGTTTCACATTTACGATACGGCGTTCGTGGACTTTACGTTCGGAAAAAGCACGGCGACCGCAGTCATTTTGTTCATCATGATCTTGGCGCTGACGCTGTTCCAAATGAAAATGTCCAAACGCTGGGTCCATTACGAGGACTAGAATCGACCGGATAAGGAGGAGAACGCATGCAGACCAGAGGACTACGTTTGTCCACCGTCCTGCTTCACATTATATTGCTGATCGGCGCGTGCATTATGGCACTGCCGTTTGTATGGATGCTGCTCAGCTCGCTCAAGGATCTGTCCCAAGTTTTTATCGTGCCGCCCAAATGGATTCCCGATCCGTTCGTGTGGTCCAATTTCAAAACCTCGTTAACGGCTTTGCCCTTCGGAAGGGCGTATTTCAACAGCTTCTATATCAACATCATCGTCGTTGCTTCGCAGCTGTTCACCTGCTCGATGGCGGCTTACGCGTTTGCCAAGATCCGCTTTCCCTTCCGGGAGCCCCTCTTCGTCCTGTTTCTGGCGACGATGATGGTGCCGGGGCAAGTCACGATCATTCCCCTGTATTTGATGATGAAAAGCATCGGCTGGCTGGACTCGCACTTGTCAATCATTGTGCCCGCCGCGCTGTTTAACGCCTTCGGCGTGTTTCTGCTGCGCCAGTTTTTCAGAGGCATTCCGAAGGAGATGGAGGAGGCCGCCATCGTGGACGGCGCCAACCGCTGGACGATTTATGCGCGGATCATGCTGCCCCTGGTGAAGCCGGCTTTGTCGGCGCTCGGCATTTTCACGTTCCTCGGCATGTGGAACAGCTTCTTCTATCCGCTCATTTTCCTGAACACTCCCGAAAAATTCACCGTCCCGATGATGCTGAACCTGTACCGCGGCATGTATTCCACGGACTGGACGCTCATGATGGCCGGCGCCTCGATTGCGCTGATTCCGGTGCTGATTGTGTATATTATCGGCCAGCGGTATATCATCGAGGGAGTAACGCTGTCCGGGATCAAGGGTTAACGGGTTGTGTTTATGTTTGGAGATAAGAAAGTATTAACTTCCCAGGCAAACATCCTTATCTCGCAAGAAAGACTTCCGCTAAACGCGGTATGTCTTCTTAAAAAGTATGTCGTTAAACGTGTTTGTTAGCAAGTCGCCGCAGCGTGGCCAAATTTCTTTGGCCAGGCTGTTTTTCTTTGTAGACGTAAACTGCCAAAAAGGCGGGGTGACCGAGCGCCAAGGAAATGGGGATAGCAGTTTGGGGGAACGGTTGAAGGGGGGCGATGTTTCTTGGAAATATAGGCAAGCCGCTCATTTTGCGGGGGAAATATGATACGCTATACTTTAGTTCAATCTATCTGGTGAAGAAAATTCACTTTATAAAGGCCATGCATCGGAGCAGGGAACACAGAGGGGGAACAAGATAGAACTTATGAATAAACGTTCACATACGGATGCGAAGGCAGGCGGCTCTGCGGCCGCAGCTGCTTCCGGACCGGGTGCGAACCGGGTCTGGATGATTATTGTGCTGGGGGCGCTGTCGGCCTTCGGTCCGTTTTCACTTGATATGTATTTGCCGTCTTTGCCGGAAATGGCCAAGTCGATGCACACGACGGCCTCGCTGACCCAGCTCAGCTTGACGTCCTGCCTCATCGGGCTTGCGGTAGGCCAGCTGCTGGCGGGGCCAATCAGCGATGTGAGGGGACGCCGCACGCCGCTAATGATCGGGATGGTGGTTTACGGGGTTTCGTCGCTGCTGTGCGCCTTCAGCCCGTCGATTGAGCTGCTGATTCTGCTCCGGTTTATCCAGGGCATTGCCGGCTCAGCGGGCATTGTCATTTCGAGGGCGATCGTCCGGGACATGTACTCCGGGAGCGAGCTGACCAAGTTTTTCTCCATGCTGATGCTGGTGAATGGGGCGGCGCCGATTCTGTCGCCGATCCTGGGCGGGCAGCTGCTTCAGGTGACTTCGTGGCGCGGCGTATTTATCGTGCTGACCGCCATCGGGGTCGCCATGCTGCTGGCCGTCATGCTCGGACTGCCGGAGACGCTGGCGCCCGGCAACCGCTCCAGCGGCGGGACGCTGGGCACGGTGAAGACGTTCGGCAAGCTGCTGCGCGACGGCAAGTTTATGGGCCTGGCGCTCAGCTCAGGCTTCATATCAGCCGCAATGTTTGCCTACATTTCAGGTTCGCCGTTCGTGCTGCAGGAAATCTACGGGGTATCCCCGCAAATGTTCAGCGTGATCTTCGCCACGAACGGGCTCGGGATCATTATCGCGGGGCAGATCACCGGCCGCTTGGCCGGACGCGTCAGCGAGAGGAAGCTGCTCGTGACCGGCATTACCCTGGCGACGATCGGCGGCGTGCTGCTGCTGATCCTGCTCGCCGCCGGGGCAGGCCTTGCGGCGATCCTGCCGCCGCTGTTCGTGGTCGTATCCTGCGTTGGCATCGTCGGAACCGCAGGTTCCTCGCTGGCTCTGCAGGATTACGGCCGCTCGGCAGGCAGCGCCTCGGCGCTGCTTGGGCTGCTCTCCTACATCTTCGGCGGGATCGTCAGCCCGCTCGTGGGCATCGGAGGCAGTACCTCGGCCTTGCCGATGGGCATCGTCATCGCCTGCGCGGACGTCGGCGCCGTGCTGTGCTACGTGCTGCTGGTGCGCCGGCACACGCGTGCCAGCCAAGCCGGCTCGGCGGACGCCTCGGCAGGGCTGTGAGGCCGGGGACGCCGTGGGTGGCCCGGCCGGAAGGCGGCCCAGCGGGCCGCTGGGCCGCCTTCACTGCTTGCCGCTGCGCGGCGCGGACTGAAAAAAACCTTGAACGGGAACGTGCCGTTCAAGGTTTTTTGTGTGCTTTGTAGCGGCAGTACTGCCAATCTGCATTTATTTTCACGGAAAAGGAGAAGGGGTCTTCCGCAGACAGGCGTCAAGATCATCCGCGCATCCCTTGAGACCATCCCTCTGCTTCAGGGATGAGCCGGTGTTTTCCCGAAAAACTGCGCCAAGTATTCTTTGTTGGCCTCCAGCATCTCATCCAGCATCTTGATGGCTACTTCGACCGACGGCACAAGCGGGTGGTGGGCCAGCGCTTGGATCGCCAGCCCGCGGTCACCGGTGACCGCGGCGTCGATGGCGAGCTGCTCATAGGTTTTGACGGCCTGAATCAGGCCGACGGCCATCCGCGGGATGCGCGTCACAGGCAGCGGGAGCGGCCCGTTCCTCGTTACGACGCAGTTGATCTCAATGCTGGCGTCCTCGGGCAGGAACGGCAGCGTCCCGCGGTTGGCCACGTTCAGCGTCTGGATGTCATTGGTGCCGTTATAGAGCGACCGCATCAGGTTGACGGCGGCTTCGGAGTAAAAGGCGCCGCCGCGCTGCTCCAGCTGCTTCGGCTTCTCTTTCAGATCCGGGTCGCTGTAGAGCTCGAACAGCTCCTCTTCGACCCGCTTCACGACCTCGGCGCGGTTGATGCCCTGATGGAAGGACTCAAGCTGCTCCTCCAGCATCGCGTCCGTCATGTAAAAATATTTTAAATAATAGGAGGGCAGGGCACGCAGCGACTGCAGAAACTCGGGATTCCATTCGCGGGCCGGCACGTTCGAAGCGCTGTAGCCGGCGGTATCGGCGAGTAGTTCATCGAGTTTGTCTTCGCCCTCGACATCGACGCGGGTGACCCAGTGAAGATGATTCAGACCCACAAACTCAGCGTAGACCCGGTCAGGAGCGACCTGGTATTTGGCGGAAGTTTGCTTGATCAGGCCGATGGGCGCGTTGCATAACCCGATGCTGCGGACATTGGAATACTTCAGGATGGCTTCGGTGACCATGCCGGCCGGGTTGGTAAAGTTAAGCAGCCAGGCGTTTGGCGCCAGCTCCTCCATATCCCGGCAAATATCGAGCAGGACCGGGATCGTGCGCAGCGCCTTCATCATGCCGCCGGGACCGGTCGTTTCCTGACCGATGACCCCGTACTTGAGCGGAATTGATTCGTCGCGTCCCCGGGCATCCAGCATGCCTACGCGCATTTGGGTGCTGACGAAGTCGGCGCCTTCGATCGCTTTGCGGCGGTCGGTGGTCAGATGCACCTCAATCGGCAGCCCGGATTTCTCAACCATCCGCTTCGCTAGGCTGCCGACGATGTTCAGCTTCCGGAGACCTGGCTCGATATCGACGAGCCACAGCTCATGGACCGGAAGCTCACGGTGATGCAGGATAAACCCTTCGACCAGCTCTGGCGTATACGAGGAGCCCCCGCCGATTACTGCTATTTTCAACCCCTGTTTTGAAGTCATGTTCCTTCACTCCTATCGGGTAGTTTGGTGAATATGTTCAAAATTGCGAAACAGCCGCATCTGCTCATAGACCAGTTCCGGAATCGTTAGACCGTCCGCTTCCATGGCCGCCCACACGGCGCCGACGACCGGCTCCGTCGCGAGCGTCACGACCGAGGCCGCTGGTGCAACGGCTCGAACGGCCTGCTCAATCGGGCCGCGGATCCATCCGCGGTCACCCCGCGTCAGCAGGCTGCCGGCAAGCACCACATCAAAGGCCTCGTTCTCCATACCGAGCCTGCGAATGACGGCAGCGGCCGATTTGCCGAGCTCTACGCCCTGGCGGTTCAAAATTTCCAGCGCCACCGCATCCTGGCCGGCAGCAGCTGCAAACAGCAGGCGTGCGGCGTCTACGGGCACGCTGCGCTGGTTGTCGTAGAAATCGTCGAACATCTCGCCGACGGTATCGTAGCCCAGCAGGGACAACAGCAGCTCCGTCAGCTGCGTCGGCTGCTCGCGTCCGTCCCAGGCGCGGATGACGGAGCGGAACACCTCGATGTTCAAGGCTCCGCCTCCGCCAAAATCGCCGTACATATAATCGAAGCCGCCGCACTGCACATGCTCGCCTTGCGGATTCCGGCCGGCAGCATTGGTGCCCGTGCCGCAGATGAGGGCGACCCCGTACGGCCGCTTCGTCCCGGCCCGGAGGCCGATGACGGTATCACAGTCGACCGAATAATCCGTGAAGCCCATATTTCGGATCATGGGATGCAGGATCCGGTAATCCGGCTCACGGTCGGCTCCCGCCAGGCCGAAGAAGGTGTGGCGGATGTCCGCAAGCTGCAGCCCGGCGTCGGCGATGGCGCCGAAGGCGGCGCTCCGGATGCTCTCGGCAGCCACGGCGGCGTCAATCTGGTGATTCCCGTTGCCGCTCTGGCCTTTGCCGAGCACTTGCCCCTGCTCGTCGGTGAGCAGGGCATAGGTTTTGGTGCCTCCCCCGTCGATTCCCAAATAATAAGCCAATAGTCGTCACTCCTATATGATCAATTCATGCTTTTGCATTACATGATGATCCGGAGCCGGGTAATTAAAGTCAGGCTCGACGCCCAGGAACGGACGACTCCCGGACGATGAGCTCCGGATCGATTTTCAAGTTGGCTCCGCGCTTCATCGTACCGTCGATCCGCTTCAGCAGCATGTCGGCTGCGGCGATGCCGATCCGGTCTGCCGGCTGGCGTACCGTCGTCAGATACGGATGAAGCTGGGAGGATATTGTCTGGTCGTCATAGCCAACGACGGCTACCTGGCCGGGCACCTGAACGCCCGCTTCCATCAGCGCGTTCACCACACCGAGGGCGATATTGTCGTCGCCGGCGAAGACCGCTTGCGGAAGCTGCCCTTCCTTCAGCCACCGTACGGCCGTTTCATAGCCGAACCCGATTTCAAAGTCTCCGTTTACGATTTCAAAGGGGGCAAGCCCCCGCTCTGACAGCGCCTGCATAAATCCGTCGCGTCTCTCCCGGGTACTTCGGAACATCTCCTGTCCGCACAAATGGGCGATGGACGTATATCCGTTATCGAGCAGATGATTTGCTGCCGCATAGCCGCCCTTGAAGTTGTCGATCGTCACCGAGAAATTGTCGTTTTCCGGCTTCTGATTGTCGATCAGTACGTATGGAATGCCGCGTTTTTTTAATTCCACGATATAGTTGTCTTCTTCCATGGGGGAGAGCAGAATGAGCCCGTCCACCCGGTCCTCCTGAATCAGGTAATGGCTCTCGTCCGAACCGATGCCCGTCGATACCGAAATGGCCAGGTAGTAGCCGTGAAGCGCTAACACTTCGTTCAGCTCTTTGACGACGGCATCGAAGAAGGAATCCTGCAGGGTCGTTACAATCAGGCCGATGATGCCGGTTTTCCCGCGGGCAAGGCTCCGGGCGGCGGCGTTTGGGTGGTATCCCAGCTCTTTGATCGCATCGAGCACTTTCTGCCGGTTTTTTTCCCGGACGGTTTCGGCCCCGTTCAACACACGGGATACCGTTACGACGGACAGTCCTGATTTTTTGGCAACGTCAAAAATACTTACTTTCATCTCTCATTTCTCCTTGGGCAGATTTTTCCGAACCTATAAACTTATCCCTAGTATACATGGACGGAAGTCTGTCCGCGAAGCATGGGATGGCATAAACCGGATACCGCCCCGCAGAGGACGGCATCCGATCGCCGATACGCCGTAAAAAGGTATAACGAATTGAATCGAATATCTACATTATAAAATTATGGCCCGTTCCACCGAGGAGGACATTTTTACGATGGAAGGGGAAATTTCTCTATTCATGTTCCACAAACTTTCCGTTTACCGCTTGATGATCTCCTGCAGCTTCTTCTGAATCGTCGGCATGACTTCTTCCACCGTCTTGTGTCCGCTTTCGATCGGCTGCATCTCGTTAATGAACATGTCGTTGATTTGCGAGTAGTTCGTGATCAGGTGGTTATAGGACTCAAAGCCGTATTTAATGGCGCCTTCGTATACGTTCTTAATATCCTGCGGGTCGACGCCCTCAAAATGTTGGTAATAAGCCTCAGCTGCCTGCGTGTTGACCGGCGGATTGCCTCCGCTGAGCTCGATGGATTTTTCCTGCACATCGGCGGTGACCAGATACTTGATCCATTCAAAAGCTTCCTTCGGATGCTTGGAACCTTTCAGGACCATGAGCGGATCGACGTACAGCGTGCTGCGCACCTTGTCGTTGCCGCCCCAAGGAACAGCCGCCACGCCCACTTTGAACGGAAAATCGTTGGCTCCGGCCAGGTTCCACGAACCGCCGACGGACATGCCGATTTTGCCGGCGACGAAGGGATCGCCGTTCTGACCGGCGACGCTCTTGCTCCACTCAGTCGTCGGGGAGACCTTCTCTTTGAAAATCAAACCGAACAGCTTGTTATACGCCGCCATCACTTCAGGCGAATCGAAATGGGTAGCGGATGGAACACCGCCGTTGGTCCAGGTGTCTTCCGAATATGGCTCGGCGCCGAAGTAGAGAGGGCGGTTATCGCGCTCAGCCCAGGTAAAGTCCACGCCGTACTGGGTTTTGGCGATGTCGTCCGAAATAACGGTCAGCTTCTTGGCGTCTTCGACCATTTTGTCGAACGTCCAGCTCTTGTCCTCATAATCGCTCGGCGGATAAGGCACCTTCGCCGCGTCGAACATATCCTTGTTGTAGAGCATCAGCGTGACATACATATTGACCGGAATGCCGTAAGTACGGTCCTTTACCTTGTAGATGCTCATCAGGTTGTCCGGAATGCCGTAATCCCCGGCCTTGAATCCGTCCTCCTGGATGATGTCCGTCAGATCCAGCAGCATATCCTTGTTGTAATATTCGGCAAAGCCGCCGTAGCCGTAATGGCTGGTGACGTCCGGGGACTTGCCGCCGGCGATCAGCGTCTGCAGCTTGCTGTCAAACTGCTCGTAAGGCGCTTTTTCGACCTTGACCTTAATATTCGGGTGCTTTGCTTCAAAGTCGGGAATCAGTTGCTCGACGAACGTGCGGTCCTCCGAGTCGATCGTGTAGTGGGTAATCGTCACTGTGCCGCCTTTATCGCCCCCTGCGGAGCTCTCGCCTCCGGAAACCACATCGCCCGCCGATTTGCCGCCGCTACAGCCGGACAGCGCGGCGGCCACCAGCATTAGCGTCATCAGAAGAAGGGTAAAACCTGATCTTTTTCTGTTTTTGTTCATGAACCGATACCTCCATTGCCTTCATGTAATGGGTGCTGCTGCTGTCTGAACTTGTTGAAGTAAAAGCCGGCTTGCTAGTCCTGTGGGGAAGGGCTTGGAGCATGCTGGCATCGACGGCGTCCCGGGTGGCACTTGAGGATAACCGCCGGGACGACGGGTCTTCCAATAGATCCGTGATGCCATTACTTGATCCCTGTAAGCACGATGCCCTCCACGAACCGCTTCTGGGCTATGGCGAACAGCGTCACGATCGGCAGCATGGCCAGCACGGAGGCGACCATCAGCAGGTGCCACGGCGGAATCCGGAAGCGGGATGACGTCAGGGATGCCATACCGACCGGCAGCGTGAATTTCTCGGTGGAGCTCAGGTACAGCACCGGCGTCAGCAGATCGTTCCAGCTGTAGATGAAAGCGAAGATCGCTACGGTGGCGAGCGCCGGTCCCGAAAGCGGGAGGGCGATTTGGCGCCACATGCGAAACTCGCTGCAGCCATCGATGCGCCCGGCGTCGAACAGCTCTTCAGGGAGCGTCGAGAAGAATTGGCGCAGCAGGAAGATGTTGTACGCTGAGCCGAAGAACGCCGGGACGATCAGCGGCAGGAACGTGTCGATCCAGTTCAGCTTCGAGAAAAGGATGAACTGGGGAATCATGATGGCCGGGTAGGGCAGCATCATCGTGCTCAGCATGAGCAGGAACCACGCGTTGCTCCCCTTGCCGCGGTATCTGGCAAAGCCGTAGGCCGCGAGCGCCGATGAGAGCAGCGTTCCGATCACGGTAAGAACGCCGATAATCAGGCTGTTCATGTACATCGTGCCGAAGGAGAGGGTATCGAAAATCTCCTTGTAATTGCTCCACTGCCAGCTTTCCGGCAGGAAGGTCGGCGGAAACTTCAGCATTTCCTTCTTCGACTTCAGCGACGTCGATACCATGAAGAACAGGGGCAGCAGCATCAGAAAGGTGGTAACGACCAGCGCGATAAAGCTGACAATGCCTACGGGGTCAGTGCTGCGCCGCCGCTTGGGGACGGCGTTGTCCGAGTGCGGGCCGGCGGCCGGAAGGGTACTCATCTAGCGTTTGCCTCCTTCGTAGTGAACGTATCGGTTCGACAGCTTCATCACGAGCGCGGTAAAAAGCATGACGACGACGAGCAGCACCCAGGCCAAGGCGGAGGAATAACCGGCGCGATACTCTTTAAAGGCGCTGGTGTACAGGTTGTAGACATAGAACCAGGTGGAGTAGTTCGGGCCGCCCTGGGTCATGACAAAAGCCTGGGTAAACACCTGGAAGGAATCGATCATGCCCATAATCAGCTGGAACAGCAGTACAGGCGAGATCATCGGCAGGGTGACATGGAGAAAAACTTTGAAGCGTCCCGCCCCGTCCAGCTTGGCGGCTTCCACGAGGCTCGCCGGAACGCCCTGCAGTCCCGCCAGAAAGAGAATCATGCCCGAGCCCGCCGTCCAGAAGGACATAATCATCAAGGCGTATAGAGCCGTGTCCGGGTTCATGAGCCAGGCCGGACCTTTGATGCCGAACCAGGAGAGCATGTAGTTGAACAGTCCGATCTGCGGGTTGAAAATCCAGTACCAGAGCAGCGACATTGCCACGCCGGATACCATGCTCGGGAAATACATCGCGGTCCGGAAAAATCCGCGCAGCGGGATCTTCTGGTTCAGCAGCAGGGCGAATCCAAGGGCCAGCAGCAGCTGGATCGGCACGCTGATAAGCGTATACCTCAGCGTCACGGTGACGGATTTCCAGAACAGATCATTGCCGAACATCTCCGCATAATTGGCCAGGCCGATAAATTGGGGCGGGTGAATGATGTCGTAATCCGTGAAGCTGTAATAAAGCGAGGACAAGATGGGATACAGGGCAAAAACCAGAAAGCCGATGAGCCAGGGGGAAATAAACAGATACATGTACAGCGTCTGTCGCCTGCTTTCGCGATGGGTCACGGGAGCATCAACCTTTCTCACAAAGTTTATAAAAGTTTAAACGCTTTAACTTAAGGGACAAATTAAACCCTAAATTTTTATAAATTATAGCGGGTTATAATCCCAAAAGTTAAAGTGCTTTAACTTTTATCTCCTGCCTTTTGCCATTATCATAGTGGATGGTCTGCAAATAATCAATACTAAATTTCAGACTTGTAAGCGTTACCTGTTATAAAAGGTTACATTCGGAAAGGGAATCTTCATGATTTCAAGCGGAAAATCGGGTTTATGCCGGTTAGCGACGTGACTTTCGGATTGAAAAAAGACATGTCTCACTTTATTAGCTGCCTAATACCACTGTCCTCCGCTGTTGCACAGTGAGATGTTATGAAATATAACACTAATATAACAGAAAAATGGGCAGCCTTGGGCGGGCTGCGAGGAATCAGGGCTGTGCCGATGTTTTGGGCCGATTCCTATAGTTCGTTTATAATAATGACAAGGTTTGTCACCGACCATATTTGTTTTCGATGGTGTATACCGCCAAATCCAGTAACGGGAGTGCCGACATGTCCAAATCCAAAAGACTGCTCGACCTGATGATGACGATTAACCGGATGCGCCGCTTCAAAGTCAAGGAGCTGGCCGACGAATTCGGGGTGTCCACCCGGACGATCCTAAGGGACCTGCAGGAACTGAGCGAGCTCGGCGTCCCTTTATATTCGGAAGTGGGGCCGCATGGCGGCTACCAAGTACTGAAGGAACGGATCCTGCCCCCGATTGCCTTTACGGAGGAAGAGGCGGTGGCGATTTTTTTCGCCGTGCACGGTCTCCGGCATTATGTCCATATCCCGTTTGAGACGGAGAGCTCGTCCGCGCTCCAGAAATTCTACCACTACATGCCCGGGGATGTGCGCGACCGGATCGACCGGATGAAGAACCGGGTCGACTTTATTACCCCGTCCCGGCGGGCGGGTGCGCCCCATTTGTCCGTACTGCTGGACGGGGCCGTGAACCAGAAGGTGCTGCGGATCGTTTACGAATCCCGCGGCAGCAGCTCGATTCGGCAGATCCAGCCGATCGGCATCTATGCCAGCCAGGGACTGTGGTACTGCCCGGCGTACTGCTTCCAGCGGAAGGACTTCCGCCTGTTCCGCTGCGACCGGATTACGGATGCCGCCGAGGATACAACCAGCCTTGAAGCGGCCGACCTCAGCCATGTGCATCTTGGGAATCGGAAGTCATTCCACGGGGAGGACTCGGCGGAGCTTCGCTGCTATGTGGAGCTGACCCCGGAAGGCGTGGAACGGTGCGAGGGAGAATTATGGCTGGAGTCCAAGCTGCATATCCGCGAGGATGGGACCGGCTGGGTGGACGGGATGATTCCGGAGCATGACCTTTCGTTTTACGCCCAATTTTTTATCGGCTTGGGAACGAATGCGACTGTGAAAGAGCCTCAGGCACTGGTCGGTCTGATCCGCGAAAAACTCGCTGAGCTGCTGTCCCGGTACGAATAATGGTCATTTTTAGGGAAGTAAAGGCTTACCAAAAAAAGAATATTAAATTTTCAGTATTTTTCTGTTAAATGTCATGTATTTTCATGAAAACTGTGCTAACATACCTTTGTTTCAAAGAATACGTTTGAAAGAAAGGTGAATTCTGACTCATGACCGCAACTGTTCAAGAGCCTTCTGCACGGTCAGAAAAACGGCTCAGTCTTGTCCGCCTCACCTGGCCTATATTTCTCGAATTGTTCCTGTTCATGCTGATGGGCAGTGTCGATACATTGATGCTCAGTTCGGTTTCCGACAATGCCGTCTCCGGCGTCGGCGCCGCCAACCAAATTATTTCCATCGCCATCCTCGTGCTGGAGGTGATCGGCAGCGGGGCGGCGATCGTGGTGGCTCAGTACCTGGGCTCCAAGAAGCTTAGCGACGCGGCGCAGGTGACCGGAAATGCAATCACGCTGAACCTGGCCGTAGGGGTGCTCCTAAGCGTTATTTTTCTCGCCTTCGGCGGAATGATGCTGCGCCTGCTTAACGTCACCGGGGAAATTTACGGGTATGCCCAGTCCTACATCCAGATCGTCGGAGGCGGCATTTTCCTACAGGCGCTCATTAACGCCCTTGCCGCAACGATCCGGACCCACGGATTCACCAAAGAAACGATGGTCGTGTCGCTTCTGATGAACATCATTCACGTGGCAGGGAACTACGCTCTGATCTTCGGGCATTTCGGCCTGCCGGCGCTGGGCGTACAGGGGGCGGCGATCTCGACGGTATTCAGCCGCCTGGTCTGCCTGCTGATCTTCTTCTGGCTGCTGTACCGGGTCATGGAAGTGCACGTGGAATGGCGTTATTACATCCGTCTGTCGAAGAAATTTGTGCTTAAAATTTTGAATGTCGGCATTCCGTCGGCTCTGGAAAGCATCGTATACCAAATGTGCCAGCTGACCTTCACGCTGTATGTCACCTACCTTGGGGCAGAGGCGATGGCCACCCGGCAGTATGCCGTGAACATCTCGATGTACATCTATTTGTTCAGCATGGCGATCGGCATGGGCACGGCCATTATGGTCGGCCATTACGTCGGTGAACGACGCAACCAGGACGCCTACACCCAGGTGTTCCAGAGCGTGAAGTGGGCGCTGGCCGCGACAATCGTCATCGACTTGATCATTATCCTGTTCCGCGTTCCGCTGATGGGCTTGTTTACGGACGATGCACTCATTATCAAAATGGGGGCGCAGGTCATCCTGCTCAGTATCGTGCTGGAGACCGGCCGCACCGTCAACATCGTCATCATCAACTCGCTGCGCGCTTCGGGAGACGCCAAGTTCCCGGTCTACATGGGGCTGTTGTCTATGGTATGCATGTCTCTGCCGCTGGGATACTTCCTCATATTCAAGCTTCACATGGGCCTTGCCGGCGTGTGGCTCGCCATTGCCGCGGACGAATGGGCCCGTGCCGTCATCATGTATTTCCGCTGGCGGAGCCGGGCGTGGGAGAAGCATGCGCTGATCGAACCGCAGGACGGACCGGAGGCCGTGCCGGCAACGGTGCCGACGACGGGTTAACACGAGAAGTTAACCCGGCTGGATATACGGGAGATCGGCGCAGGCAGGTTGCGCGCTCCCGGTAATCGCGATATAATGTACCTGATGCAGTTACAGCTGGTTTATCCGAGTGACTGCTTTTCTTTTGACTCTTACTGTGATGGAAAAAGTATCAGTTTACCAATCAAAGAACATCACCCGAAAAGGAGAGGTTTGCATATGAAAATCGAAGTATGGTCGGACTTTGCCTGTCCGTTCTGCTATATCGGCAAGCGCCGTTTCGAGGCTGCCCTCGAGCCGTTCGCGCACAAGGATGACGTCGAGGTTGTGTTCCGCAGTTTCGAGCTGGACCCAGGCGCGCCGAAAGACAACGACAAGGACATTCACAGCATCCTGGCCTCCAAGTACGGCATGAGCTGGGAGCAGGCCAAGGCGGCCAACGACAACATGACCGAGCAGGCCAAGACGGTGGGGCTCACGTACAATTTCGATACGCTGGTCCCGACCAATACGTTTGACGCGCATCGTCTGACGCAGTGGGCCGGGGAGTTCGGCAAGAAGTATGAGATGACGGAACGGCTGTTCAAGGCGTACTTCACCGATTCGGAACATTTGGGAGACCGTGCGGTATTGGCGCGCTTGGCCAGCGAAATCGGGCTGGACGCCTCTGCGGCAGCCTCCATGCTGGAGAGCGATGCTTACACGAACGATGTCCGCAAGGACGAGGGGGATGCGGGACGACTCGGCATCAACGGCGTGCCGTTCTTCGTCATAAACCAGAAATACGGCATTTCCGGCGCTCAGCCGACTCAGGTGTTTGCCGAAGCGCTGGACAATATCTGGAAAGAGGAGCATCCGCTGACGCTGCTGGGGAACAGTGCTGACGGGGATGACCTCTCCTGCACGGACGGCTCCTGCCAGGTGCCGACGGATAAAAAGGCGTAAACACTAGTCGCCTGAAATTGAATAAAGGCTGTTAGCAGAAGAAAGGCTGCCTACAACCGGGCTTGCGAGCAATCCGGGAGGCAGCCTTTTTGGCTGTATATTTTATTAAGGATTTTTTACATGAGGATGCGGTTAGACCGGTTAATAGACCGTTTTGGTCAGCTGCTTGAACAGCTGGAAACCGATCTCGTCCACATGCCGTTTCTGCGGCCTCATCATGGACAG
Source organism: Paenibacillus sp. S28 (assembly GCF_016624415.1). Classification (NCBI taxonomy): domain Bacteria; kingdom Bacillati; phylum Bacillota; class Bacilli; order Caryophanales; family Paenibacillaceae; genus Paenibacillus; species Paenibacillus sp. S28. Next base: position 53,629 of record NZ_JACVTM010000005.1, read on the forward strand.
CATTTTCATCGCAAAGCTGCCGTTGTTGGACAGTACGACGACCGCCGTGTTTTTTTCCATGTGAAAGCCCAGGAAGCTGCTTGAGCCGTACGTACCGCCGTTATGCCAGTGAATCCGGTCGTGGTAGATGCCGGTTTTGACCATCCATCCGAGGCTGACATCCTCGCCGCGGCGCACCCGGTGGCGGGGCTTCTGCCCGTCGCGAAGCGCGGCCGTGATTGGGGCGGAGCCCATGCCGACGTTCGCTTTTGCAAATTGGAGCAGATCGTGCGCCGTGGAACGCAAGCCTCCCGCGCCGGCGAGAACGCCCAGATCCCAATGGGGAACCGGCTTGCCGTTGGCCGTATACACCGGGAGGAGACGGGACTGCTGCTCATCGTTTAGTTCAAATAGCGTGTCCTCCATAAATAACGGACCGCAGATCTCTTCCCGCATAAGCTGTTCCAGACTCCGGCCGGTGCAGCGGCTCAAGATAACCCCAAGCAGGCCTACGCCCAAATTGGAATACTCGAAGCTTCCTCCCGACGAAGGTCTGGTTTTCAGCAGGTCCTGCAGCAGATGCTGCTCGGTGTAGTTTTGGTACGGGTTCAGTTTGTCGGTGACGGTCTGCTTGAGACCGGCCGGCAGCCGGGGGAGTCCGGAGGTATGCGTGGCGAGCTGTTCCAGCGTGATGGCGCTGACTTTGGCGTTAGAGGCGATTTCAGGTATGTATTGGCCTACGGTATCCTTGAGCTGCAGTTTGCCCTGACGCTGCAGGATACACAGAAGTGAGGTCGTAAAAACTTTCGTTACGGATGCGATTTCATAGATGGCTGATGCGTAATCGAAGCCCGGAGGTTGTCCCCAGCCGGTGTAAAAATGGTCCCCGTTCTCCAGAATGCCGATGGTGACGCTCAGCGGGTTTCTTTCCCCGTAATGCTCCTGCACCAGGTAGTTGGCTTCTTCAATGATTTCATGGTCAGGAATGATCATGCGCTTATGGCACCTCCTATCTTAATTAGACGCCATGACCCCCGTACAGGTTTCGCTAGAAGGTTTACCAATTAGAGGATTACCCCTTTTTAGCGTGCGTGACGCGCAAATTTCAGAATCAAACGGCGGTTTTTATCGAAAAATTACAGAAAATCTCCAAAAAACTAACATTTTTGGCTGGACTGACCGATATGGGAGGTAGGGTCTTTTTTTGTTTCTACTCAAAATAAGGGAATTGGAGGGAATTTACATTGCGAATCAGATTAAAAAGGGTACTGGTCATGTCCCTGGTTATGGTGCTGTGCATGGCCTATGCCGGAACGACCTGGGCCGCCACGGCGGAGTTGACCAAGCTGGTTTTGTCCAAAAATGAGCTTACCCTTGAAATCGGCGATACGGCGAAAGTAACCGCGACGGGTGTATATTCGGATAATTCAACGGCAGATTTGACGGTAAAGGCGAGCTGGAGCAGCTCGAACAACGTAGTTGCCACCATATATAACGGTACCGTAACCGCGAAGAGCGAAGGTACGACAACGGTAACAGCCGTATTCGGGGACGTATCCGAATCGGTGTCGGTGACCGTAACGAAGAAGGTCAAGGCGCTTACGAAAGATGTGCAGAGCCTGGATTTGAAGCTGGGGGACAAGCCCCAGATCAAGCTGACCGCAACCTATACAGACAACAATACGGAGGAAGTTTCCGGCAAAGCGGACTGGTCGACGGATAACGCCAGCGTGGCGACGGTCGTGAACGGAACGGTGACGCCGGTGGGTCCGGGTACGGCTACGCTGACGGCGGTGTACGGCAAGCAGACCGTAACGATTCCGGTGAGCGTAGAAGTGGTGAAGCGGCTCGATGCGGACCCTGCGCAGGTGTCCATGCTGCTGAGCGAGAAGACGCCGGTGCAAGTGACGCTGAAAGCGACCTATCCGGACGGCACAACCAAAGATAACGTTGCGGCCGACGCTGAATGGACGTCGAGCAACGAAGGCGTGGCGGACGTCATCAAGGGGCAGATTACTCCTTACGGTCCGGGTACCGCCACGATTACGGCGAAGTACGGTACGAAAACGGCAACGATTCAGGTCGATGTCGACAAGACGATCCGCCTGAAGGCGGACAAGCAGGATATGTTCCTTCATGCAGGGGACTCCACCACACAGCCGATCAAGGTTGAAGCGGTGTATCCGGACAAAGATCCGGTGGACATTACGGGAGATGCCGTATGGTCTTCCAGCGACGAGAAGGTCGCTTATGTGAACAAAGGCGTCATTACGGCCATCGCACCGGGCGCAGCCATCATTTCTGCCAAATACGGGGACAAGAGCGTGGCCATAAATGTCGACGTTGACGTACCGCGCCACCTCGATCTGGTCGAGAAGGTCGCGCTGAGCTTGACGGGTGAGAAGACGAAGCAGCTGGACCTGATCGCTACCTATGCGAATGGGGAAACCGAGAAGGTTCAGGGCAAAGCCGTGTGGAAATCCAGCAATGAGGACGTCGTTTTTGTCAGCGGCGGGAATTTGACGGCTTTCAAAAAAGGGGAATCCAAAGTCAGCGCCACCTACGGCGGAGTGACGGTAACGACATCCGTAGCGGTCGACATGCCACTCAGCATCTCGCTGCCGGTGAAGAAGCTGTCCCTGAAAGTGGACGCCACCTACCAGGCGAGCATCGTGCTGGATTACGGTGCGGACCGTGCGGCCGAGACGGTCTCGTCTAAGGACAAAGTAGAATGGAGCACTAGCAAAAAGGATATCGCCGACATTGATGAAAATGGACTCATCACCGGCGTGGCGACAGGCACCGCAACGATTACGGCCAAATATGAAGGCAAATCCTACACGATGACCGTGGAAGTTGGACTGGTCAGCGACCTGAAAGCGTCGGAGACGCTCGTGATCATGTCCGCCGGCGACAAGAAGCAGCTGACGCTGACCGCGAAGGATGCCACGGGTACAGTGGTGGACGTGACTAAGGAAGCGTCTTGGAAGTCCAGCAGCTCTACGGTTGCCGGAGTAGACAATAACGGTCTGGTATCCGGTCTGAAGAGCGGGAAAGCCAACATTACCGCCGAGTACGGCGGACAGAAAGTAACGATCCCGGTGGAGGTTGACGTCATTTCCGCCATTGAGGCGAGCGAGACTGCGGTATCGTTGAAGACGGTAGGCAAAGCCAAGGATAAAACGGCTACCGTCAAGCTGGAAGTGACGTTCAGTGACGGCAGCACCAAGGACGTGACGTCCAAGGCGGAATGGAAAACCGGAAACTATAAAGTAGCATCGGTTAACGACGGTGTCATTACCGCCGCCGCTTACGGCAAAACGACTGTGACGGCCAAGTACGGCAACAAGACGGTTCGGATTCCGGTCGAAGTGGATACGCTGAAATATTTGCAGACTGACAAGGTGAGCGTGACGCTGAACGTCGGCGACAAGCTGACGCTGGCGGCCACGGCGACCTACATGGACGGAACCGATGTGGACGTCTCCAAGCCGGCTCTGTGGAAGTCCTCCAAAATTTTGACGGCGACGGTGAAGGACGGCCAGATCACGGCTAACGGCAAAGGCAAAGCGACGATCACGGTCAGCTTCGGCGGCAAATCGACCAAGGTGGTCGTGACCGTACAATAGAACATAAGCGGATCAAAGCGATCCGAATATGAAGAATCACCCATAGTCCATGTGACTAAGGGTGATTCTTTTTTTGATTCTTTTTTGCTTGCGCGAGCTGCAGGAGCAATGGCGATGGGAAGCACGATCAGCGTGACAGATGCCCGGCCAGATAGCGGCCTGTATATGAGGCTTGAACGGCCGCCACATCTTCCGGCGTACCCTGCGCGACCAAATGCCCTCCGGCATCCCCGCCTTCGGGTCCAAAATCGGCGATCCAGTCGGACGCGGCGATCAGATCGAGATGGTGCTCGATCACGATAACCGTGTTGCCGGCGTCCACGAGCCGGTTTAACAGACGGCACAGATGCCGGACATCACTGGGATGAAGCCCGGTCGTGGGCTCATCCAGCAAGTACAAGGTATTTCCTCTGCTTTTTTTGCCAAGCTCCTTCGCCAGCTTGATCCGCTGGGCTTCTCCGCCCGACAGCGTCGTCGTGGGCTGCCCCAGCTGCAGGTAGCCGAGCCCTACTTCACCCAGCAGGTTCAGCATGCCGGTTATTACCGGCTCCTCAAAGAGGGCGGCATTCTCCAGGACGGTCAGGTTCAGAATGTCCGAAATGCTGAAGCCCTTGTACTGAACGGCCAGCACATTCTCTTTGAATCGTTTTCCCAGGCAAACGGGGCAGCGCACCTCCACATCCGGCAGAAAGTGCATATCCAGCTGCAGGGTGCCCATGCCGCGGCATTTCTCGCATCGGCCGCCCGGCGTGTTAAAGGAGAAGTGCTTGGGACTCAGCCGTTGTTTTCGGGCCTCTGGCAGCTCCGCGAATAGGCTGCGGATCGGGGTAAACAGGTCGGTGTATGTCGCGATATTGGACCGCGAAATTTTTCCGACCGGGGCTTGGTCGACGGCGATGACCTTGCAGATAAGCTCCAGGCCGGTGATGCGTTCGTATTGGCCTGGCATATCGCCGGACAAACGAAGATGGGATTTTGCCGCAGGCTCGAGGATGTCGAACAGAAGAGTGGATTTGCCCGAACCTGAAACCCCCGTCACTGTAATCAGGCATCCGAGCGGAAAGCTGACGGTCAACTGCTTCAGGTTATGGGCGGAAGCCTGCTCGATCGTAAGCTTGCTGCCGCTGCCTGCTCTCCGTGTAACCCGAGTGCCGGTGATGTCCAATTCCCGCAAATACCGTCCGGTAGCGGATTCGGGGATTGCTTTCAACTGTTCGAGCGTTCCGGTGCCAACGACGGTCCCGCCTTCTTTTCCGGAGCCGGGGCCAATCTCGATCAGATGGTCCGCGGCCTTCATTACCTCGGTGTCATGTTCGATGACCAGCACGGTATTTCCCAAATCGCGGAGCCGCCTCAGCACTCGGATCAGCTTATGGGTATCCCGCGGATGGAGCCCGGCCGTGGGCTCGTCCAGTACGTACAGAACCCCGGTGAGACCCGAACCGAGCAGTGAAGCGAGCCGGAGCCGCTGGGCTTCCCCGCCGGACAACGTGCTCGCCTTCCGGTCCAGCGACAAATATTCGAGCCCGACGTCGATCAGCCGCTGGATACGGTCCGCCAACCCGTTGAAAATAGGCTCCCATACGGCCAGGCTTTCGCCTGGCAGCTCCTGTTTCAACTGCTTGAGCCAGGCATAGAGCGGGAGAAGGGTGTAAGAAGCCGCCTCGATGATAGTCGTACCCCTAATGGTAACGAGCCGGCCCTCTCTCCCCAATCGCGATCCCCGGCAATCGGGGCAGGTCTGCTTCATAAAATACGGGTCCCATTTTTTAGAGCCCGATTCTTCCGGGTCTCCGTCATGTTCCCTGTACTTGCGCAGCAAATGGGTGATCAAGCCTTCAAAATTGCCCTTGCCCACGGTTTTGGGAGGCTTAACGCGGGGGAAATGGCGCTGGAACTGCTCACTGGCTGCGCCGTAGAGCAGCATGTCGCGTGCGATCGCGCCATAATCGCGGATGCGCAGGTGCGGCTCGTACGGGAAACCGTAATGTTTAGATGCCGCTAACAGCACGTCCGCATAGTATTCGCGAACCCAGCCGTCCCAGAGCGTTACGCCTCCTTCCAAGATACTGAGGTCTTCCTGCAAAAGCCGGTCCACGGCAATATCGGTCACGATGCCGATTCCTGTGCAGGTCGGGCAGGCTCCTTCAGGCTTGTTGAAGGAGAAGTGGGCCATCGTCAGCTTCGGGATCGAGGCATGGCAGTGCGGGCAGGGCATATGCTTAGGCTCCTCAATCGCATCTTCCGATGGTTCAAGAACTTCTTCGGACACCGCTGGACTGTCTTCGAAGACGGGGTGAATGCTTTGACCGCAAGCTGGACATACCCGCACGCCAAGCTTGGCGTACAGCACACGCAGGTACGTATAGATCTCCGTAACGGTCCCGACGGTGGACCGGGGGTTCCTGTTGGTCACATGCTGGCTGACGCTGATGGAAGGGGACAGGCCGCGGATGGAATCCACCCGCGGTTTGCTGATGAAGTCCGTTACCATCCCCATGGACTCCATGTACTGCCGTTGGCATTCCTTTTGCAGCGTATCCATTGCGAGCGACGATTTGCCCGACCCGGACAAGCCTGTCAGCACGACCAGCCTGCGTTTGGGAATGCGGAGCGAAATATTCTTCAGATTATGCTCCCGGGCCCCTTCGATTTCAATATATTCATCCACGAATCCATCCCTCTCTTTCATTTTGCGATACGGTACCTTGGATGGTTTTAGAATAATTCATATATACGACAAAAGATGACGTAATTGGGGAGATGGCATAGTAAAAAAGGCCTCACGCCGAAGCGGAAGCCTTTTAATGTTCACGAACGATCCTAATAACCATGCTAGGAACGATTCATGCACGATATTCTTTTTGCAATTGGTCTTTGGTCTGTTTTCGTCTCCATCGGACAAGACCATGTAGGGCTATATCTTGTTGGAAGTTGGAAGCAGCCGAACTTCCCGAATCTACTCCAGCCGTTCCACGTCTACGACCGGTACGTTCACAGGCTCGACGGTTTGATCGCCGTCCGGGTACATCTCCTCGGACTCGTTATAGGTTCCGATGACGGTCACGCTGCCCTCGGTGAATTGGAAATTGCCCCTCAGTTTGATATACGACCCTTCCATTTCCGCGAGCGCCTCGCCCTGGCCGCCTTGGACGATATAAATGGTAAAGCGAACCTTCTCGCCCGGATGCGACGGCAGGTCGGTCGCTACGATATCCGTAAAGTCCTGCTGGATGCCCGCAAACTCATAGGCATCGCCGCGCCGCTCATATATCGCCTCCGATGCCGTGCCTCCGGCAGCGTCCATCCCACCGGTCACGCTGCCTCCGCCGATCTCCGGATTCGTCACCAGGAGCGACTTGTCCGATTGAACGCTATAGCCGTCCGCGCTGAATTGGAACAGCTGGACCATGCCGTTCTCCCGGACTTCATAAGCGGCATACAGCGCCTTCCGGGTCGTTGAGTCCGCTTCGACGAGAATGACCGGCGTGCTGCCCGTGCTGAGCGACGGTTCGATGGAGACTTTCCGGATGGCGGCTCCCTGCGGGAAATCATGGCTGCTGTAACCCTGCACCGTCTCATCGCTGTTCATCCGGGTGAAATAGACGGTGTTGCTGCCGTCCGCCCCGATGGCATAGGCTTTACCGCCGAAGCGATCCGCTCCTCCGCTGACGAAGTCGTAGGAGGGGGAGGGATCGGCGCTCTGCAGCAGGCGGACCGGATCGTGAACCGTCCAGGCCAGCTGGGCCGCCTTGATCTTGTCTTCCGTATCCTCGTAGCCGGATAAGGCCTGGTAAATCGCGATCGCCTCTTCATACTTATGGTTCTTCACTTTGCGGTCGGCGCTCTTCAGCCAGGTGCCGATTTGCCGGGTGATGTAATCCTGGACAGCGGACTGCTTCATGCCGGCGCCGGCCATGTAGGCGTTGTACATCTTGGCGTGGGCGGCAAAGTTTGCCGCCTGGTCTCCCTGCACGTCCTTTGTGAGCAGGGTGCGGGCGAGGGAGTCGGCCTTTTCTTTTACCCAATTCGCCTTAAAGCTGCGACTCTTGTATTCGGTCATCATGGACAGCGACCAGTCCAGCATGTTCTGATACTGCCCGGCACCCGCCATGCGGGCCGTCAGGGCCTCGTCATACGATTGAAATTTTCCGCTTAACTGCTTGCTTTTGGCTTCTGCACCGCCGTAAAATTCCGCCGGAATGGCCAGCAGATTCCATTTAAAGGCGTTGTCGTTAACGTCCCCCTGGGCCAATTGATCCTTCGCCTGCTGGTAAAAGAGGGACTGGAATTGCTTGAAGTCCTTGGTCAGATCGTCCGAAATGCCGTACATGGCGGAGATCTTCGGATAGTAGGCGGCCAGCGGCTGGATCGCAGCCATATACTTCTTCTTGGCGGCAATCAAGTCGGCGTACACATTCATAAGCCCGTCAAAATCCCTGTTTCGGGCAGCAGTTTCCGCGCGGCGATCCAGACGGGACAGCGACTGCCTCATGGAGGTGATCGGCTCAAGCTCTTTCAGCCGGGAGGCGATTAGATCTTCCTTATAGCGTATGGACCGGTTTGCTGCGGCTTTTTGGTACCATTCCTCTGCATTGATCAGATCTTTCCGGTCGTAGTACTGACCCGCTGTGGCGACCCAATCGATCTTCCGGTTCATGTCATAACCCTTGACTCCGATCAGGACCAAAGCCGCGGCGCAGAGCAAAATATACAAATTACGCAGGGTTAGCGCGTTTTTCATCGTCATATCTTTATGGCCTCTTTATTCCCATTTTTGAAAATCCGGGTCCCAGCGGTACTTTTCATTATAAATGGCGGAAACCTCGTCGCGGAGACCGTCCCAGGACTGGTCCGGATTGCGCCGCACGATCTGGTACAGGCGCAAAAACCGCTCCCGCGGCAGGCCGCGCGCGTAGCGCCGGATGAAATCAGGATACATATCTACATACTTCTTCATCCGTACCGCGGCGCCAGCCGCAGCCGTCATAATGCTGGCACCCTGCTTCATTTGCAGGATGTAACGCTCATGAATGAGCAGATAACGAATGGCGCTGGCTTTAATCAGCTCGCGTTTGACCTTGGCGATTTCGCCGATATAAGCGGCCAGATCGGGGTCGAAATCCTCGATCAGCAGCGGTTCCAGCTCGAGATCCATGTCTTTGCGCAGCACGAACGACTGGAGCAGCACGATTTGCTGCAGCCGGATCCGGTCGTTATGCACGATGGTGGCAATCTCCCGAAGAATCTCGTAACCGATCTGTTCGTCATCCTTAATGGCGGCTGAGGCGGTGGACAGATTCAAATAGATGCCTTCCAGGATCAGACGCTGGCTGCCGTGGAGCAGCTTGTCCAGCTGGCGGCGCGTCTCGGACGGCAGCATGCGCCGCTGGAGCAGCCACAGCAGCACCGTCAGCAGGATGCCCCCGCCCAGGCAGACGGCAATCTGTAGGAATGTCTGGCTTAGCAGCACAGCCACCAGCGTCAGCAGAAGGGCGGCAAGCCTTTCCGTCTGCATCGACCGCTTGGCGTTAATCGCCGCCTGGTCCATGACTGGGATCAGCGCGTGACGGCCGCAGTTGGCGCAAGTGTCTTCCCACAGGACGGTAAAATGATGGCAATGTTTGCAAACTCTTAACTTTTGATAGGCATATCTCGTTCTATAATAAGGGCGCAGACGTACCGGCTTCTTCTTAACCATGGCGGTCTCCCGGGTTGGCGATGGTGAGCAGCATTTCGTCCAGCTCTTCCGGAAGCGGCGCGGTCTTCTGGCGTCTGAAATAATTGACGGATTTGATCAAAACAAAAAGAAACAAAACGGCGAGACATCCGTAAGCAATCATATCAATATTCCTTTCTATCGGATGGATAATTATGCAAATTGATAGTTAGGTCCTAATGCCTACAATCCGCGGAGCTCCTGTAAACATTGAACTTTGGCAGGTATAATTATATCATAATGTTATAGATTGGGATATTTTAGTGCTCGGCATGGAAGTTTCTACTGAATATGGAATGAAACTAGAAACGTCGCTTCACGTTTTTTTATCGTTTCTTAAGGAATATTTAAGACTTTTTGCCTAGAGTTAATAATGGAACTCTTACGGCTTGGAAAGGTCGAATTTTGCGGAATACTGGCCTCGAATATTGGAAACCGAAGACTAATGTTGTGAAGGAGAAACGCTATGCATTTAAAAAATAAATGGACGCTGTGCCTGCTGGCCGGGGTGCTGCTGCTTGTGTCATGGTGCGGCTTCCTGCCGACGGTATCGGCTGCCGGGCAGCCGTCATCCCAGATTGACGCTGTACTGGTGATGGATGCCAGTAATTCGATGAAGGCTAGCGATCCCAACCGGATCAGCGGCGAGGCGATGAAGATGTTCATCGACATGCTGTCCACCCAGGGGGACAAGGTCGGAATCGTCTCCTATACGGACAAGATCCAGCGGGAGAAGGCGCTGCTTGAAATCCAGTCCGCGGCGGACAAGGAAGATCTGAAGCAGTTCATCGACCAGCTCGACCGCGGCGCCTATACCGACATTTCGGTCGGCGTGGATGAAGCGGTGAAGGTGCTGAAACAGGGCATGGACAAGAGCCACGAGCCGATGATCGTCGTCCTGGCGGACGGCAACAATGAGCTTGACCCGAAATCAGGCAAGACGGAGCAGCAGGCCGACCAGCAGCTGAGCGCCGCCGTGCAGGAGGCGAAGCAGGCAGGCATCCCCATCTATACGATCGGGCTGAATGCCGATGGTAAGCTGAACAAGGCTGCCCTGGCGGATCTGGCCAGCCAGACCGGGGCCAAATCGTTCTCCACCAGCTCGGCGGATGATTTGCCGCAAATTTTGAGCGAAATTTTTGCCAGCCACCAGAAGCTGAAGATCGTTCCGGTGCAGTCGATCACCGCGAACGGCAGCTATCAGGAAGTGACCATCAGCGTTCCGAATGCGAACGTGCTGGAAGCGAACATTTCGATGATGTCCGGAAGCCCGGTTGACGTGAAATTAACCGATCCTGCCGGGGCGGCTCAGACCATTCCTTCGGCGAACGTGCTGAGCTCCAAGTCGAAGACGTACTCCCTGATCAAGCTGCTGAAGCCTAAGCAGGGCGACTGGAAGCTTCAGGTGAAGGGCGTTCCGAAGGACAAAATCGACATCAATCTCGTCTTTAACTATGATTTGGACCTGACGATGGATCCGCTGCCGTCCAAATCGGTGAAGCCGGGTGACACGATAGAGATCAAGTCGTATCTGGTCAGCAGCGGCCAGAAGCTTCAGGATCAGGCGCTGTATGGCAGCATGGCCGCCAAGCTTCTGGTGAAGGACCTCGATACGGGCAAGACCGAGGAAGTTAAGCTGACGAACCAAGGAGACCATTTCGAGGGTTCTTACCAAATTCCCGCCAAGCACCAGTACGAACTGAAGGTGCGTGCGGAAGACCAAAGCTTCTACCGCGAAACCCAGCCAGTTACCGTCAGCGCCAAGCCGGCGTCTGCGGGCACGGGGGCCGGGACGGCAGCTTCAGGAGTGTCCAAGGATAAACCGTTCCCTACGATGCTCGTCGTGATCGGGGTTATTGCCCTTCTGATCATCGCGGCCGCGGCGTATTTCATTTTAAATGCCGTGAAGAAGGCGAATCGGGGCTTTGTCGGGCAGATGGTCATCGAGATCCGCGACGAGAACACCGGGGAGAAGACATACCCGCAATATAAGAAGCTGACCTCATTCCGGGGCAAATTCAACCTGCACCAGCTGCTGCAGCTGGCGCCGGAATTGAAGGAAACCGACAAAATCATGTTTACGCCGGGCAAGAACGACCGCCTGGTGCTGAAAAATGCCTCGCCTTGCACGATTGAGCGGTCCGGCCGCGTGCTGGATGCTTCCGCCGGCGTGGAGCTGAAGAGCGGAGACCGCCTGAGCGTGTCTCTGCAGCAGATTGACAAAACGATACAATTTGAATATTTGGTGTAACGGTATATTCATATCCGTACACCTTTTCCAGGAGGGGAATCTATGAAACCGGTCGTTAGAGAACATATACAGCAGCTGGACGTGTCGCTGGGAGGCGGTATCGTCAGCGAAAAAATCCGGGTGGACACGATTGACAACCCGATTCTGATCATCGGCCTCGGAGGCACCGGCATCGATGCGCTGCTGCGTCTGAAATACCAGATCAATCGGCGCTTTAAGCTGCCTGAAGATCCGCTCTCCAAGAAGAAAATGGACAAGCCGGACAACGTCGAGTTCCTGGCTTTTGAAACGAACGAGCAGGACCGGAACAAGCGCTACAAAGGCGTGGGCCTCGACCCGATCAACGAATTCGTGCTGCTGTCGAACGCCGAGATCGGCGGACTGCTGCAGAACCGCAGCATTTTGGAGCCGTACATTACGGACTGGCTGTCGCCCGAGCTCAGCATCACCGACGGCATGAACGGCGCGGCGGGCGTCCGCCAGGCGGGACGCCTGCTGCTCTTCACGAAGATCAACCAGGTCGTGCAGGCCATCGACAAGAAGATCAAGACGCTGTCCGTAGGCACCAACAAGAAGCTGATGGTGTTCCTGCTGACCGGCCTCTCCGGCGGTACCGGAAGCGGCTGCTTCCTGGACATCGCCTATATCGTCCGCGGCATTATCGAGCGCGACCATGGCTCCGCCGGGATCGACCGGGTCAACACGCTCGGTTATCTGTTCACGCCGGATATCAACCTGGCGAACAAGAGCCTTAGCGAACATACGCGTGAGTACATCAAGAAGAACGGTTATGCAGCCCTCAAAGAGCTCGACTACTGGATGAACGTGGACGCGCGCGGGGAACGGTTCAAACAGCAGTACGGCAACATTCTGACCGTCAACTCGCCGCTGCCGCCGTTTAACCTGTGCCATCTGATTTCGGCGACCAACACGGAAGGCAAGCTGCTGGAAAATGCCTACGATTACTGCATGAACGTGACCGCCGAGAACATTACGAACTTCATGGCGAGCGAGGAAAAGCAATCGGGCGAAGAATTCGCCATTCATGACTACATCAGCAACATCCGCACGAACATCGCCCAAATGAACAAGGCGTATCCGGCCAACTACGACTACAATATTATCGGCGCCTCGTCGGCCGTGCTTCCGATTGAGGAAATGACGACGTTTCTGGCGTACCGCCTGTTCGGCAAAATGGAGACGATGTTCGAAAAAGCGCCGAATCAGGAAGACGTGGAGAAGTTCGCCCGCAAGCTCGGCGTCGATCTCGACACGATGGTGAAGACGTTTGAATCGCGCGTGCCGGAGCCGCTGCCCGGCTACCAGAACAGCGAGCGCTTGAGCTACACGAACGTTGTTAAAAATCAGGTCATCAACATGGACACCGAGCTGGAGCAAAATTTCCTGGCGCGGGCCCGTGAGGAGTATATCAAGGCGAAGAAGCAGCTGCCAGGGGAAATCGTGGCGCAGTTCAGCGACCAGATCCGCCGCATGTTCCTGCACCCGCAGCAAGGGCCGTTCTACGTGTCCCGCCTGATCTACACGGAGAAGGGATTCAGCCTGCTCAAAATGCTGCTCTCCTATATTGAGACGCTGCGCGAGAACCTGACCCGCATTCCGCGGGACATCGAGGTGGCCCGGGAGCAGGCGGATGAGCGTCTGGGCGATGCAAAGAGCGCCTTCGTATCCAAAGAGAAGAAGAAAAACGTCTACATCGAGGCCAAGATCAACGAATACTGGCTGATGGCGGATGTAGAGCGTACCGAGCAGATGATCGAGTTCTACGAGGATCTGTACGATCTGCTGAACAAGGAAAACAACCGCATTTATAACGTATATACCGAAATTTTGAACGCGCTGAACTCCATTTTCGCCAAAAACGGAGACATTCTCCTGAATGGGGAAGAGCAGCAGGATCACAAGGGCAACAAAACCTACTACTGGAATCTGGTCAGCGTGCCCGACATCTCGAAGGTCATTAACCGCATGATGGAGCAGAAGGATGTTGACGATCTGATCCGCGACTTTGCGCAGGAGCTGCTGGACCATTCCAACCGCTGGATTCGCGAGCAGGAGATCGACGTGGTCAGCTCCATTTCGGAGTTTCTGACCGACAAGTTCGGCGACCTCATTACCCGCTCGATGGAAGACTTCCTGATCATGAAGTTCGGCCAGGAGGAGTCGATCGAGAAGTTTGTGGAGCGGAACATCGCCAGCAAGCTGGACGAAGAGGCTGTGCCGGTCTTCCACTTGAGCAACAGCGCGGGCAATCTGTACTTCCCGTCGTGGGGCTTTGTCTCCGTGCCGGTGCAGGCGCCGAGCATCCTGAAGGGGATCCGCAATTACCAGAACAACTCGGTGGGCAAATCGCATTTTACCGTCAAAGAGAGCGAAGTGAAGAACCGGATCTTCTGGCTGAACACGAAAAATGGCGTGCCGCTGTTTGTGTATACGCCGCTTAAGGTGTACGAGGAAAGCTACGAACGCACGATTCTGGACAAAGAAGGCATCGGCCGCCACCTGGTGCAGACCGACCGCGTGAACTGGACGTACCTGCCTTCGCCGATTCCGGAAAAATCGTGGGGCGAAACCTACGTGAACTCGCGCGTGCAGAGCTATAACGCCCGTGTCCGCACCGAATTCGACCAAGCGCTGCAGCTGAAGGTGGTTCAGCTGAAGGATGCCGACCAGAACACCAGCAACCGCTACGCGGTGGTGTTTACGAAGCCGTTTGACGTGGAGTCTGCGCTGCGCGCGTACGACATGCAGCTGAATGCCGCCAAGCCGAACCTTGGCGAAGTGAAGCGGGCGCTGACCGAGCTGAAGCGTTACTTGCGTGAGGGATTGGAGCGGGAAGGATCGAAGGATATCTTCGGCTCGATCAATGAGGATCTGGCCAAGGAGAACCTGATCCGTTCGCCGGAGCTCATCACCCGGGTACGGGCCGAATTGGCCAAGTATACAGCCATTGCCGCCAAGGCTGCCGAGCTGGAAGACATCATCAGCCAGCATCAGGATGAGGAGAAATGGCTGGACCAGTTTATCGAAGCGATGTACACCGGCACGATCTGCAAGAAGGGCGCCTTGTACGTCTACGACCGCGACCCGGAAGAAGAAGCGTGGCAGCCGTTCGCCAATCTGCTGAAAAGCGTCAATTACGTCGAATTCGAAGTGTTCAAGCATTTCCGCGGGCTGGATGAGAAGAGCCGCAGCACCCTGCTGCGCAAATCGTCCCGCCGGGATGCCGAGCTGACCGCTTCGGAGGATATCACCCCGCTGCTCACCAAGCTGGAGGAGCTGTCGGCGACCTTCCTGGAAGCCCGCGACCGTCTCGAATACGAGAAGGTGGAGCTGGCGGACGGGGAAGACCGCTATCAGTTCTACAGACAGATTTCTTCCAAGCTGAACGATATCCGCAGAAGGCTGAAGTAAGCGATGAACGGTATTTTAGAGCAGTTTGCATCCAGCTATGCCGCAGCCCAGGAGAGCCTGACGGGTAAGGGAGACGACCAGAGCAGCATCCATTACCCGGCGGTGCTTCTGTTTATCGGCGACAAGACGGCGGACGCCATCGGACCGATCATGAAGATCCACCGGCAAAAGTGGGATAACAGCGCCGGAGTGACGTATTTCCATGTCGGCACGGTGTCCGGCAGCGACCGGGGGGCAGCCGCTTCAGACGAGACCCAAGGCACTTTGGCGTCCATGGCCTCCCAGGAAAGTCATGCGAATGGACGGTTCGAAGCCAAAGAGTACGGGTTCGGCGAAGTGCGCTCCGAAGACGGCGGCTCCTTGCTGAGCCGGTTTCTGTTGGACGACTCCGCTGTGCCGGGTGATCCCAAAACGATACGCAAAGAGCTGCACCGGGCGTTCTACCGGAATGAAAAGCAGTTGTTCGAGCTGAATAAGGCGATCCGCCGGCTAGAGTCTCATATTGCGGGCTACGGCCGGATGTATTCCTCGTTCGACCGGATCCATCTCTCTGTCATTACGCGGGTCGACGACCCGCTTAATGTGTTTATACCGGAAATTTCGCTGCTTGCCCAGTCGATCTTCAGCCAGTCCTTCAAGTCGGTTCAGATGGACCTGTACGCGCTGATCAGCGAACGGGAGCAGCTGGAGTCGTTCGGATATGCCAGCTCGGCGGGGATGGCTTTTCTGCGGGAGCTCGACATGATGCAGCGCCCCGAGTACATGTTCTCCGCACCGCTGCACGTAACGGAGGACGGATTGTCCATTCCGGTGACGCATCCGGCTTCGCCGCTGTTCGATCTGGTGTATGTGCTGTCGGACAAAAACGAGCGCGGCATCGCCGATCCTGGCGGCATGCAGGACAACTATGAGATCATCTGCCACCTCGGCCTGCTGAAGAACCGCAAGCAGAAGGAACATCAGGTCGACGGTCAGGCGGGAAGCTATAACAATACCTCCTTCAAAAACAACATCATGACCGAGTCCGGCCGGCAGGGCTATGTCTCCGCCGGTTTCTCCAGGGTCAAGCGGCCGAACCAGCCGATTGCCCTGACGGTGCTGTACCATTTCTACAGCCAGCTGCTGCTGCGGATGAAGGCCGGAAGGGAGCTCGGCATCAAGGAACGCCTGGCATTCTTCGGGCTGGATCCGGCGGCGGTTTCGTCGCGAGCGGACCATGTGGTGCCGGACGGCAGCCGGATCGAGGAAATGAACGGCATGATGACCCGGCCGGTCGGCTTCGCTTCGCTGAAAGGCATGTCCGTACGCGAAGCGGAGGAGGCGCTGTTCGGTGATGGATGCCGGCGGTATTTTCAAGCCAACTACGAGCAGGAGGCAAGCGAAGCGCTGAGCCGCCTGGACGGGGCGGAGGAGCTGGATTCCGTCATCCGGCAGCAGATGGCGGAGCATCCGGAGATCAGCGTGTTCCACATTGCGGCGTGGACCGGCGAGAAAGACGGGGCAGGCGGTGTGCTGGAGGCGCTGCGAGCCCGGATCCGTGATATGGCCGGCCAGCTGGAGGCTGACCGGGCCGAGCTCGACCGGTATTACGGCGAGCAGGTGGGGAACCTGCCTTTTCCAAAACGGCCGCTGATGGACAAGCATAATGTGCGGAGCTTTATCCGCTATTTTCTGGAGACCATCTATCAGCGCAAGCTGGAATTGCTGCTTCTGGAGACCGAGCTGAAGCTGTACCGCCGCTACGAGGCGGAGCTGGAGCGTCTGCACGGCCATTACAAACGGCAGGCGCAGCGACTCGAGCAGCTGGAGGGCGAGCTGCATGCCTCCGCGCAGCAGAGCATTCGGGCTGCCGACGATTATATCGGGCAGAACATTATGGAGTATTACGGACTCGTGACCGAAGACATCATGCGCGACCTGGAGGCGAAGAGGGGGCCGTTTATCTTTTTCGAGGACCGTTATGTCGGGAACCTGTCCGCATTGTCAGTTGCAGGTACCGACAGACTGCTGGAGAGGCTCATTGCTGTCGTGGAACGTGATTTGCTGACGGCAGAGCCTTTTGATCAGACCTTTGAGGATGAATTGCTGCGCCGGGCTAACGTAACGATCGATTACAGCAACAAGCAGGTGCTGTCGAAGGAAGACCTGTTCAAGATGCTGTACCGAACCCTTGAGGAGCATGCGGTCATTAACGTGCGGCTGTTTGACTATACGCAGGAGCACCGCTATGAGGAAAAGTATTTCTTTGGCGATGCCAGCAGCGAATTCGTCCGGTATGCCCTAGGGGCAGACGAGACCTCGCGCATCTACAAGCTCGGGGTCGTGCACGAGAAGCGCAGCAGCGGCGTCGAGAAGCTGAACCTGATGGGCGGATTCCATCTGGAGGACTTGATGTATTACCGCAACGGCAAAGCCTATTATGAGACGTACGTCCAGAACGGCTACGAATTTCACGGTGTGGACCCCGGGCAGCTGCCGGAGCTGCGGTAAGGGCCCGGGCGCCACTTAAGAAAGGAAGCATGGTATCATGCAGCGTAAAATCAATCTGCTTCTGCTGCTCCTCAGCCTGATTGGCGGCGCGGCCGGCTACGTCATCGGAGAGGTCGTGCTGCACGTGTGGGGCAGCGATCTTCCGCGAATCGTGGCCATTGGATTATATTTGGGAATACTGGCTCTCTGCATCGGCACCGGGTGCCTGATCGCGGAGATGATGTCACCGCGCCTGAATGGGCCGTCCTGGAGACAGCGGTATATGGGGACTTCCTGGAAACTGCTCGTGCCAGCCACACTGGTGCTGGTCTTCGTGCTGGGTTTGGTTTTGGAGTTCGTCTATGAAATCAATCCCGGCCATGCAAAGCCGGTCAAGGACATTGCTCTGGTTATCGACAACTCCGGAAGCATGGGGGAGACTGACCCGGACAATGACCGCTACACGGCAGCCAAAAACCTGATCAACCGGATGGACAGTGACAACCGGGTGGCGGTGATGGTCTTCAACGACCAGACGACCCTGCTGCAGCCGTTTATGAAGGTCAAAAATAAGGATGCCAAACATAAGGTCATCTCCGAAATTGACGGGCTTGAAGCAACCGACGGGGGAACGAACATCAGCCTGGCGCTGGCGGATACGATGAAGCATATCGAGGAAACGAATGACGCCAGCCGGAACACGATGGTTATCCTGCTGTCGGACGGCATCAGCGATGTCGACCTGAACAGCGCCCTCGCGGCGTACAAGCAGCGCCAAATCGCCGTCAACACGATCGGGCTCAGCCTGGTTCAGGCAGATGGGGCGCAGCTGCTGCAGGATATTGCCCGGGAGACGGGCGGGCAGTATTACGACGTGTCCAATGCGGGCGACCTGTCGCCGGTCTTCCAGCAAATCTATGAAGACGTAGGCGACCGGACGCTTCTGACCGAACGGACCGGTCCGACGCAGGACAGCGTCTATTACCGGATGCTGCACATTGCCTTCATCGCCATCATCGGCGGGGCGATCGGCTTGTCCCTCGGCCTGATCTTCGACAACCGGTATCTGGCCCGCAGCTTTGGTATTGGCGGCGTGGTGTCCGGCCTTATCGCCGGAGCCGTGCTCGAATTCGGCCTGTCGGGCCACACCGTCGGCGACGAGATGGTCCGCCTGCTGTCGTGCCTGATCCTGGCCGGCGTGCTCGCCTTGTTCACCGGCGTCATTCCGGTGAAGGAGAACGGCAAGCTGGCGGCCGGTCTTCAGCGCCCGGGCCAGGCCGGACGGACGCAGTCCGGCTTCGATCGGCGCCAGAAAGACAACACGAGCAGAGGATTCTAAGCAGGGAGGCGCATGACTTATGCGGTTTATCGATGCACAGCCGGGCGACCCGGTCATCCGCGGCTTGTCCCACCAGCTGGACGAGGATCGCTGCACCCTCCGTTGGCAGTGGCCGGAGGGGATTCAGGCCGTGTACATCGGCAGAGCTTTTGACATTCTTGCGGAGGACGCGGGAGAGGGCGGAGCTTCGGCTCCGTCCGATTCGCCTTCCGACAAGCTGAGGCTGTATACCCGAAACGAATATAAAGCGAACAACGGTTATCACGACCGGATTGAGGGCGTCGGACGCGTCATCTACACCGTCTATGCTTCGGTAACGGAACAAGGCGATGCCGTCCTGTTCCGCCAGCCTGACGGGGCCAATCGTGCCGTCTTTAGCACAGGCAAAGCCCGCGTGACCGTCTCCATCCGCGAGAAGGGCGGATGGCTGCAGAAGTTCAAGACCGTGGAAATCCGGGTGACGACCGAGGTCCCGATCCCAAAGGAAGCGCTCTGCTATGTCAAGAAGCAGGGAAGCTACCCCGCCCACAAGGAAGACGGAACGGTGTATCCGTTCGTCATGGATTTCGCGGCGGGGAAAAACGTGCTGCCCGCCATCGAGGTGGGCAAAAACGACTACGTGCGCCTGTTTTTTACGGACGGGAAGAAGTACGGGCAGCTCTTCGAGTTACACTCCATATAAGCCCCTCCGGCTTCTGTTGGGTCGCTCCATATATGCCCCTTCGGCTTCTGTTGAAATCGTGTTATTTTGATGAGATAGGAAGGGAATAACACGATTTCAAAGGAAGCACGTAAACTCTCCGGTCCATATATTCCGCTTGGCAGGGGGCAATTTGTGGGTAGACTCAGGATGCTCCATATAGACATGGCAGGGAGCAATTTGAGGGTAGACTTAGGATGCCCTATATTGACATGGCAGGGAGCGTTTGTGGGCGGACTCAGAGTGCTCTATGTTCGCTTGGCTGAAGGAAGCTATGAGCAAACTCAGAGGAACAGGCGGAAGTTGGTTAGCTGAAGATGGCTGGTATGAGGCGATTCAGAGATCCCGGGCAGGCCGTATCGGCTGCCTTTAGGCAGGAATGTGCGATAAAATATAGAGATTAAACATATGAACTATTAAACTAGTGAAATTAAGGGTTAGATTGAACGGAATTATATTCAAGGGCGGATTGCTAGCTTTGAGGGACGAATTACAGGACTAAAAGTGCGAAAGCTTGCGGAATTGACCTGTAAAGTTGCAGAATGGAGTTTGAAGGTTCGAGGTAGAGTTAAAGGTTGGGCCTGCGGAACAAATAAATTAGTAGAACAAATAGATTAGAAGAACAAGAAGATGACCAGAACGAATAGATTAGCAGGACGTATACATTAAGGGAGCAGTGCTTTGAGTGAAGTGAATAGAGAGAAGTGCCTAGAGAGAAGTGCCTAGAGAATAACAGCTTAGAGCATAAGAGTGAGCGTACTCCATTGGGCATAAGCATTGCGAAGCCCAGGGTTAAAAATGCTGCCGGAGAAGACCCAGCGGAGAGGACGGAATCATTCTGGAGAAGCGGCAGCGGTCGCCTTTGCCTCGGAATTTCAACCTTTAATAGGGTTAATCAAATCAGGAAATTTGGAGGCAACAGCGATCGGAAGAATGATCCGGCATCGGAGCGGGCTTTAGCTTCTCTGCCACGGCTCGAGGAAGATATTCTCGATGTTTTGCTTCCGCAAAACGTGAGATATCAGCGCCTCTTCGAGTCAGCTCACGATAAGGCATCAGCGCCTCTTCGAGTCAGCTCACGAAAGGTCATCAGCGGCTCTTCGAGCCAGCTTACGATAAGGCATCAACGGCTTTCGAGCCAGCTCACAATGAGATTACTAGCGGCTCTTTGAGCCAGCTATTGAACATAGAAGTACGGGAAAGGGGGAACGACAGCATCATGGGCATTTTTGACAGGTTCAAGAGGAAGCCGGAGCCGGAGCCCCGGCCATTGTTTTACGATATCGTATGTCCGTACTGCTTCAGCAAATTTTCGCCGGAGGAGGTCGTGTTCCGCGCTGCCCACCATCGGGAAGACGACGAGGATTACGCGCTCCGCGAGGATGAGGAGCTGAACCGCTACCGGGAACGCTTCGGCCTGGATTCGGTGTACGACATGGAGGCGATCCTCTATCCGCGGGACATTCCCGAGGAGCATCAGATCTACTCCGATCACGTACTGATCGGGCTGAACGACCGCTACGGGGTGGTCACGCGCAGACGGCTGTGCCCGAAGTGCCATAACGAACTTCCGGTAACGGCGGGCAAAGTGCCGAGCAATATCATCTCGATCATCGGCGCCTCGCAGGTCGGCAAGTCGGTGTATATGACCTCGCTGATCCATACGCTTCAGCATATGACGGCGGACCATTTCAATGCGGCCTGTATGCCGCTGAATGCGGAGATCAGCCGCAAGTTCCGCACGATGTACGAGGAGCCGCTGTTTGACCGCGGGGACCTGCTCGCTTCCACGCAGAAGGAGAAGATGCAGGAGCCGTTTATTTTCCAATTCGTGTTCAAGGACGAGACGAAACCGCCGCTCACGCTGGTGTTCTTCGATGTGGCTGGCGAGGGCATGGTCGACGAGGATTATCTCGGCCTGCACGGGCAGCACATCAAAAACTCCGCCGGCATCTTGTTCATGATCGATCCGCTGCAGATCCGTTCGATCCGCGAGAAGATCCGCCTGAATTTAGGCGACCAGCCGGGGGAATGGGTGTCGCAGTACGATGAGCCGCGGGACGTGGTGCTGACTCTGTTCGGCGACTTTATCGCCTACGAGGACAAGGGCAAAACCGACATACCGACAGCGGTGGTCCTGACCAAGAGCGACATGCTCCACTCGCTGAAGGACGAGGACGGCGAGTACGTGAAGCCGAACAGCAACATTTTCAACAACATGGTGCACCGCAAATATTTGAATCTGACCGAGTTCGAAAATATCGACGGAGAAATCCGCCGCTTCATCGAAAAGGTCGACCGGCCGTTTAAGGGGACGATGGACGTGTATTTTTCCAATACGGCTTATTTCGCGGTGTCTGCGCTGGGCAGCAATCCGGTGGGGCAGAAGCTGCAGAGCGTGGTCAGCCCGATCCGGGTGGATGAGCCCTTTATCTGGCTTCTGTACAAGCTGAAATACATTGAGGGGAGAGAAGACTAGTGCCGGATTTCACTCCCAAAAAGGTTCAGCAGCAAATGTATACCCGCGAACGGCGTGGGATTTTCCGCTCTACCGAAGGGTTTGATACGATCGCAAGATCGCTGGGGCTGGAACATGGTTTTATTAAAAAGGTGCTGCATCCGTTCTGCCAATACGACGCCCCGGCGGAGCTGACCGCTCGGAGCGAGAAGGAAGCAGCCGCTTATCCGGACGCCCTGCATCTGTTTCGGGCCGAGACCGGGGAAACGGTTCTGGGGCGCAGCGTGTACCAGCCGGCGGATTTTACCGGGCTGCGCAGCGCCTTTTTTACCCATAACTATGTACTCCCGCCGGGCTGGATGGAGCAGACGGGCACAGATTACCGCAGGCTGCTGAACGCCCAGTTTACCGATCATTATGACATTGAGCTGGGCCCGGACCTCCCCGAACTGGGGGATTTGCCGGTGGCGAAAGACGGGCAGAATATGGCGGCGGCCGAGGTCATGGCGCTCCTGGAGGAGCTGCATATTGACGAGAAGGTGTTCAAACAGCTGCTGTTTGCAGCCATGTCGTCGGTATCGGGCAAAAAGAAGGTATACATCGTCTTGGACGTTCCGGTGGAGCAGTTGTCAGTCAAGGCGCGCGAACTGCTGCATGTGCTGTATGGCAGCCTGCCTTACGCGCTGCGCAGTGAGCTTGGTTTTCTGACGTATGCCAAAGAGCCGCAGAGCAAAAAAGGCATCCACCTGACCTTCGTGGAAAAAGGGGGCCTGCGCCTCGGTGACCGCAGCGTGGAGAAGGATTATTTGTTTGAGCTGGCGGCGGGCCGCGTCATTAACGTGGACTTGGACTGGTCCAAGCAGCCGTATCTGGATTTTGCCTGGGCGAATCTGCGGAATCCGGAGCGGGCAGAGGAATTTTATGCTTTTGCCGACCAAATGATGGAGGGCATGGAGCCGATCCGGCGGATTTCGATTGCGGGCTACCATGAGCTTTGCGCGCTGTACCAGATCGATCAGGGCCGGGAAGAGCTGTATAGGGCGCAACCCGGCACGGTGCTGCGCTGCATCCTTGATTATCTGTCCACACCTGGGGCAATTCATGCCAAAGCCCGGCTGAATCAGCTGTTCTTGACGCGTTTTGACAAGGAGCTGGATCGGGTGAAGCTGGGCGAGGTGCCAGGAACGGACATCATCGAAAGCATCAAGGATTACTATGCCGTCGACGGCAAAAATTTTGGCCTGCGCATCGTGGAGTATTTCATCCGTACGATCAACAATGCGCTGTCGCAGCAGCGTGAGGATATTGCGCAAGCCGCGTACGGCATGCTGGAGAGCACACCGGCCTTGAGCCGCACTTTCTTCGCCCGTGTGCTGAGCAGCCCGGGGCTACCCGCCCTGCTGTTCGAGCCTTACATAGAAAACAGGCTGAAACAGGCAGCGACAGCCAGCGATCTGGTCGAGCTAGCCGGCGTCTGGGTGCAGAATCACCCGATCGTGCTGGAGAACGCGGTGTTCACCAAGCTTGCGGAAACGCAGCTGATGGACAAGCTGGGTCGGGAGTCCGATCCGGTCCGCGCCGTGAATGCGGTGATGGACCAGTTGGACGATCTCGAGCGGGATCCGGGCCGCGGACTGGGCCAAATCGAAGGCGGGTCGCGGTTTGTCGACCGGCTGGTGTATGCGGCCAATCTCTTTTTGCTGAAGGATCTGGATTTGGAGCGTCTTTCGAGAGAGCAGCTGCTGGATATTGGATTTCTGCGGGAGCCGAAGGAATTAAGATCGTGGGTATCCCGATTCGATGCCCGCATCCGCTCCAAAGCGAATGTCATGCTGGCGCTCTATCAATGGTTCGGTACCGACCATCCGAAAAGGGAGGACGTGCTGGACGGATTGTCCTTTGCGGAGAGGGATCAGGTGCAGTATATCGGCCGTGGCTGGCTGCAGCGGGAAGTGAAGCCGGAGGTGTTCGAGTGGATTACTCTGGCCTTCTGTCAGGACGTGGAGACCGGCGCGGTGGATTACGGATCCCTGCTGGATTTCGTGTATAAGTACGGAGACAGCCCGGAGACGGTGTATGAGTACATCCAGTGGTCGGCGGACCAGCCGCTGTTTGTGCGTCCGCGAGGCCTGGTGCCCGCGTATGCCGCGGCGATCGTGTCGTTTATGAAAAGAAATGACCCGGGCGCGTTCCGGAACAAAGACAAGGTGAAAAGATACTTTGACTCCGCTCCGCAGGCGCTTCAGCCGGCTTACGCCCGGGCACGGTCGGAACTTGCGCCATCGTGGATGAAATTTTTCAGAAACAACCGCAAGCCGATCATGCTCAGCTCAGTGCTGCTGGTCATCGTGATTGCGGCAGGCGTAACGATGCTGACGCTGCAGGCGAACGGCACCTTTGACCGGAAGGCGGACCCGGTAGACGTTACGAAAACGCCGGTCGCTTCCCAGCCTCCGGCGACGGAGACGGCAACGGAAATTCCGCTGCTTACGGCGGAGCAGGTCAAGGATGGGGAGCAAGGGGAATTGACGGAGCTCACCTTCCACTTCAAGCAGCCGGAAGCCTGCCGGGACTTCAAAGCCGGTGAAGTGACCGTCCTGGACAAGGACGGTAACATCCTGTTTGAGGCGATTGATCCGCAGACGGTCAGTCAGTGCGCAGCGGATCCGGCCGGGGGAACGGATTCCACGTCCGGAGATACGGCAGGTGGCAAGGCAACCGACGGGCAGACCTCCGATTCGGCAGGAACGTCAACGTCAGGCACGGATGCGACGGAAGGCGGACAGACCGGCGAAACGCCTGGCGGGACCGATACGGATACGACGAAGGACGGACAGGCGGATACCGGCGGGTCTTCCGGAAAGACGAACGTTACGGATGGAACGGCGGGAACGGACTCGAACGGTGGGGGAGCGGACGCCGGTCAGTCGTCCGACAAGGCTGCCGATCAATCGGATGCATCGACCGGCACTGCCGGCGGTAAAGACGGTACAGCTTCAGGCAGCGGAGACACCAGTAACGGTGGCACCGGGGGAGCGGCGGACAGTTCAGGAACTACGGGAACTACAGGTGCACCCGGTTCCGGTAATACGTTGACGGACGAATACACGAGCACCGTAACCGTGAAGCTGGGCAAAAAGCTGGACATTAGCCAGATTGATAAAGTCAACGCGGCCGGCGGATCGTTTGTCTTGACCGTAAATTCTGGGCAAGGAAACACGGATCAGGAAACTGGCGATACGACCGACGAAAAGGCATCCGGCGATCAGCCGTCGACGGATGGGAAATAAGGATGAATTTCAGAGGCAGGATAGATTGGCCCCATTAATAGAAATTCATAAATGGCTAAAAGGAAACCCCTTAATCGCACCATTCATGCGATTAAGGGGTTTTTTTAAGCCTTCATTTGCGGGGAATCCGGGTTAAGCTGCATAAATTCAATGCGGTTTCCGTCCGGATCCTTCACCCAGCACTGCCAATTGGTGTCTTTTCCCTGTTGGGGCTCCACGTCCAACGGAACACCATGCCGTTTCAGATGGGCGGCGATTTCTTCGATGCTGTCCACTTCCAGGCACAAATGCGAGAATCCGATGGGGCGTTTCACCGCTTCGGGTTTATTTTCAGCCCCATAAAACAGTTCGATAAACTGGCCTTCACGCACCTTGATATACTCGATCCAGGGGTTGCCATGATCATCCTCAATCGAAAAGGCCTTTTTAAATCCGAGAATGCCACAGTAAAAATCGATCGATTTGTTCATATCGGCTACATCAAAGGCCAAATGCCCAATCCCTCTAATCATCCGGTCTACCTCCCGTAGATTGATTTAGAATTCCGATTCGGTATGATTCGTCGTCCGAAGGTAACGCTTTCATCTTATCTAACCAAAGCGCTATTGGCAATTTGTATTTTCGAGTATCCATAATGTTCGTCTTTTATGGTATTGTGTTATGTAAAATGCATTTGATTTAATTATTTTTCAATAAAATACGAACGATTGTCATATACAATGTTGACACATTCGTGTTTATCCATTACACTAACTCCTGTAAACGATAAATAACAGATACATTGTTCGTATAACCTCAATGATATGGTTTGAGGGTTTCTACTAGGGGCCGTAAATCCCTGGCTACGAATAGGCTGCTTTGCATACCTATTCTATGCCGGGGATTTTTTTGTTGACCTAATCCATTTCAGGAGGAACATGATGAGTAAATATGATGTCATTGTCGTTGGAGCCGGTCCGGCCGGTATTTTTGCCTGTTATGAATTTGCGTTAAAGGCGCCTCATCTGAAGGTGCTTCTGGTGGATAAAGGGCATGATATTTACCGCCGCAGCTGTCCGATTCTGGAGGACAAAATCAAGTTATGTCCGCCTGCCGGCGGCCGTAAGGAGTTTGCGGGCTGCGTGCCCGCCTGCTCGATCACAGCGGGCTTTGGCGGAGCCGGAGCTTACAGCGACGGAAAATTTAACATTACAACCGAATTTGGTGGCTGGATGACGGACTATCTGCCACCATCCAAAGTGCTTGAGCTCATCCGTTACGTTGACGAGCTGAACCTGCATCATGGCGCTACGACGAATATTACCGATCCGACGACGGATGTCATCCGGGGCATTGAGCAGCGCGGTTATGCGGCGGGTCTGAAGCTGCTGCGGGCACAGGTACGGCATCTCGGCACGGAGCAGAACCTGGAAATTTTAAAATCGATCTACGAGTTTCTGAACACGCGCATCGACATGATGTTCAAGGCCGAGGTGGAAGACATCCTCACCGTCAAGGAAGACGGCGTCCACACGGTGCAGGGCATCGTCCTGAAGAACGGGGACAGTTACGAGGCGGACCGCGTCATCATTGCTCCCGGCCGGGACGGATCAGCCTGGCTGACAAGCATCCTGAAGAAGCGCCGGCTCAAAATGTACAACAACCAGGTCGACGTCGGCGTTCGCGTCGAAACCTCCGATGTGGTGATGTCGGAAATCAATCAGCATCTGTACGAGGGAAAATTCGTCTTTAACACCTCCGTAGGCACTCGGGTCCGCACGTTCTGCAGCAACCCTTCCGGCCACGTCGTGGTCGAGAATCACAGCGGAGCGATGGCGGCCAACGGCCATTCTTTCAAAGATCCGGCGCTGGGCTCGTCCAATACCAACTTTGCGTTGCTCGTCTCACATAAATTTACGGAACCGTTTGATAAGCCGAACGAGTATGCTCGTGAAATATGCAAACGGGCCAACGATTTGTCCAATGGCGGGATCATCGTCCAGAAATACGGGGATATTTTGCGTGGACGGCGCTCGACCGAAGGGCGGATCCGGGAAGGATTTCTGGAGCCTACCCTGAAGGAGGCTGTACCGGGAGACCTGGGTCTCGTTCTGCCCTACAACACGATGAAAAGCCTGATCGAAATGGTCGAGGCGCTGAACCATGTCACGCCGGGCATCGCTTCGGAGCATACGCTTTTCTATGGCGTCGAAGCCAAGTTCTACTCTGCCCGTCCCAAGCTGTCGGAGACGCTGGAGACGGAAATCCGCGGGCTGTACTGCGGCGGCGACGGAGCGGGGATCACGCGCGGTCTGGCCCAAGCCGGGGCGGCCGGCGTTTGGATTGCCCGCGGGATTGTGGAGTCGCTGTCCCGGTAAACAATAGCATATAGAAATTGGTGAGATTCCTGCCTGAATGTTAGGCGGGAATCTTTTTTTCACTCAAAAGGAAGATACCCTGCCTGTCCGCCCTAAAATAGAAAAATTTTACTAGTCGGATGTCTTTAATCAGGATAAGATCGATGCAGAACAATTCAGCGTTGTGGCTTGCATCCATTCATAAATACGTAGGAGGAATGAAATTTGCAGGGGTACGGTAAAAGGTGGGTTACCGCCGCGTTGACGCTGTGCTTGGCACTTGGTGTGCCTTCGCTGGCTTGGGGCGCAGGGGTCAGAGAGGACTCGGCATGGCTCAGCGTCAGCACTTGGCAGCCGGATGCTACCGCCAGCACGAAGGGGGATTTGCTCACCGCGGGATGGGTTGGATACGGCAGGGCGCTGGCCGCAAAGGACGGCAGTGTGCTGGTGTCCGACACGGTGAACCACGTGATATGGAAGGTCAGCGGCACGCAGCGGACCGTTTTTGCGGGAATGCGGTTTGCGGGCTATAACAAGAGCAGCGAGCCGCTGGGCGGATTGCTGGACGGGGCTGCGAATACCGCGCTGTTTAATCAGCCGATGGGCATGGATACGGATGCCGCCGGCAATTTGTACGTCGCCGACTCGGGGAACCATGCGATCCGCAAAGTTACCCCTACAGGGCAGGTCAGTACGCTGGCAGGAAACGGAGTGCAGGGGCTCAAGGATGGCACTGGTTCGGCAGCCGCGTTGAATACGCCAGAGGATGTGGCGGTGGCGAAGGACGGATCCGTGTACGTTGCCGACACGCTGAATCATGTGATTCGGAAAATCACCGCAGACGGTACGGTCAGCACGCTAACCGGCTCTTCCGACCGTGTAGTAGAGGTCTATTCGGGAGTGGCGGCATTCGCTGGCGATTACAAGGACGGGGCGCTGAAGGATGCGCGGTTTAACGAGCCTTCAGGGCTGGCGCTGGACGATGAGGGGAACCTCTACGTCAGTGACTCCGGCAACCAGGTCATTCGCTATATTAATCTGAAAACCGGCATGGTCACGACGGTCGCCGGATCGGTAGCGGGCGATGGCCAAGGGGCGACATCCACGAAACTCTACCGGGACGGGGGTTACCAAGACGGCGCGGCAGCTTCGGCGAAATTTAATCATCCCGTTGATGTGGCTTGGTCCCCCTCTCAGCATGAGCTGGTCATTGCCGATTCGCTCAATCAGGTCGTGCGAACGTTGAAAGACGGCCAGGTCCATACGCTTGTGGGCTCTTTGCAGGGAGAAGAAGGGAAGGCAGACGGTATCGAGAGCACCTCTTTGCTTTCTTATCCGCAGGGCGTTGCTGTAAGCCAGGATGGGAGTGTCGGCTGGATTGCCGGAAACGGCTTGCGCCAGTGGAGCTTGTATCGGCAGCCGGATCATAAACCGATGAAACCGGCTGGTACCGTTTACGTGGCCTACAACGCCAAATGGCTGCAGATCGATACGCGGGTGACCAAGGACGGCCAGACGCTCATCCCGCTGCGATCTATCGCTTCCGAGCTTGGACTGAAGCTGGTATCGGCTTCGGCCAAGTCTGCCGTGGTTCAATCGGGAGACCGCATGATTCAGCTGGAGGCCGGCAGTACCGCCCAGTCCATCGACGGGAAGCTGTATGTGCCGATCCGGACGCTGACGGACCTGCTGGACAAGGACGTGAAATGGCTGGCTTCGGAGAAAACCGTGGTTATCCGTGATAAATAAAGGAAAGGAGTTGAAAACAACGTGAGACGAGGAAAACTATCTTGGAAAATGGTCAGCTCGACGCTGATTCTGCTTCTTGCAGGCTCGGCGGCTTGGACGACGCAGGCTTCCGCCGACAGCACACGCAGCATGACCATCAGCCGCATTGACGGACCGGCTTATATCCAGCAGAGCGGGGGAGCGCTGCGCATTCAGGCGTATCCGGGAATGCTTTTGCATGAGGGTGACACACTTGTTACCGAATCCGGCGGTGCGGTGCTGTCCATTCAGGACGAAGGGGACGAAATCACGCTGGCTCCGAACAGCGAAATTCGGATCAAGGTGCTGACGGGTGGAGCAGTACAGTCGACGACCAAGCTGGAGCTGATGTCAGGCCAGGCGTATACGAGCGTCCATGATCTGCGTGAGTCCCGGGACGTGTTCGAGATGGATGTCCCCGGGCAGAAGCTGGAGGTCAAAGGAACGCAGTTTTTTGTCATTATCAATCCATTGACAGGTATCCCTGATGTTGCCGCGGGAGCAGGTGTGGTCAAGGTTTCGGGTACGAACCCTCAAAGCTTTGCCGGGAAGGCCGGGTCACCCGTCACTTTATATCCAGCCCAGCAAATCAGCTTAACGCCCGGCGTGGATCCATCCCTTCAAACGCCGACCGGCGTCGATATTTCGGATCTTGTTCATCAGGCTTCACCGGACATCATTAAAGCCATCATCCAAAACAAGGCGCAGATTGACCGGGAGAACCAGGAGTTGATTGAGCAGCAGAAGAAGCAATTGGAACAAGGTCAGTCCAAACCTTCCGGTTCTTCGGCATCAAACGGGTCAAACGCCCCCTTTTTGGTAAGCCAACTGGAAGACCTTCAAAAAATCCAGCAAAATTTGAATGTCTTGGTCGGCAATGTAGCCAAGGAGGCGAGTAGTCAGGGTAAGATCGAAAAAAGTAAATTGGATCAGTTGATAGAACAGGTGAACCGCGGGATTGACGACCCGAACGGAAAAATTGACCTTGGAAATGTGCGTCCGTTTGATCCGACCGTGGGATTGGACCCGCAGCTGGAGGCTAAACGCAAAGAGCTGGAGAAAGCTCAGCAGGAGCAGCTGAAGAAGCTTCAGGAACAGGTTAAGGAGCAGCAGCTGCAGGAAGAGTTGCTGCAACAACAAATGCAACAGCAAATGCAGCAGCAAATGCAACAGCAGATGCAGCAGCAAATACAGGCTATACTTGATAAGATCCTGAAAATGATCACTGAAATGCAGCAGGCCAACCAGAGGGTAAAGGAAGAAATCACGAAGAAGGCCGAGGGGCAGTACACGCAGCAGCTGAGCGCTGAAGAAAAGAAGCGTTTTGCTGAAGAAGCGAAACGGCGCGAACAGGAGCGGATCCAAATGGGAGGCCAGCAGCCTGCCGCTCCTACACAGCCGACTGCCCCTACGCAGCCAAATTCGCCGGGTGGGTCGATGACACCTCCGGTGAAACCGCCAGTGGATCCTCCGGTCGATCCTCCGGTCGATCCGGAACCGGAACCTTCGGATATCAAGGCGGTATTTGATCCGAGTATTCCGGAACAGGTACTTATGAACGCCCCTCATCAATTCTCGTTTGGCTTCCGTGGCAGTGAGTCAGAGAAGGATATGAAGGTGAAGGTGAGGCTGACGTATAGTTCCAAGTCAGGTGCCAGCTTGGATAACATCGAATACAAATATCAGTTTGATCATAGTGATATCATTCCTGGTCAGCTCGAGAATGGGGGCGTAACCCTAGCAAAGCCAAACGGGGATGCTTTTACCATTGAAGAGCTGGACGGAGCACCAATTTCCTTCGAAACAAGCTGGCCTCATGTTGGCGACTATCACTTGAAGATTGAGCTCTTAAAGGATGAAGGAGGTGCGGATGATCCGCTCGTAACGGTCGATAAGGATTTCCATGTCCATTTTATAACAACCGATCCTTCTCCTATTGAGGACAGTCCTTTGGAGTATAATCTCTTTGTACAGGGTGATTGGATTAAGCCTGACACTAAATTGGCGCTTCGGATTAATCTGAATATAGCGGATGGAAAGCCAGTATCAGGAGCAATGTTTAAACTGTTACATGGGGAAGATGTTATAGCTGAAGGTACAACGGAATACGGTTACGCTAATCTTTTGCTAGACCAAGAAAAAACCGCACTTACGTTAGGTCTCGTCGACGAAAACGGACGTTCTGCGGAAGGGGCAAATTTAACCCTTCAGTGGATAGATGTAGAAGGCCATGTGCCGGATAACGGACAGTATACAGCAGAGCTCCAATGGATGGGGCAATCAGGTGAGAGCGAAGAGCCCTTTTCATTAGGAAAACCGTTCCCCATCCCTTTCACGGTCGATTTCCCACAGGAAGATACGCTTTAAGCGAATAACTTAGACGCATTCATAAACAACCCGGACAGGATCCCTCCTGCCGGGTTGTTTTTTTTAGAGATCAGAAAGTATAAGATTCGGAGCCTCCGCTTCCGGATCTCGCAAGAAAAACTTCCTTTAAACGCGGTCTGTCTTCTTTGAAGGTACGTCGATAGACGTTTTTTTTATATACCTACCTCATCTCCCATCTGGTACGATGTTGTTGAATTTAATGCTATGAATATTCTGGGGGTGAACCGCTTGAAATTCATGATTGTAGATGATGAGCCGCGGCACCGCCGGGGCATGGCCGGGATGCTGCTGGCGAGCCGGCCCGGCTGCGAAGTGTTTACGGCCGGGGACGGAGCCAAGGCGCTTGAATTGGCCGGCATCGACCGGCCCGAGGTCATATTTACGGATATCCGGATGCCGCAAATGGACGGGCTTACGTTCCTGCGGCGGGCGAACGAAGCCTTGCCTTACAAGCCGCGGATCGTGATGCTGTCCGCGTACAACCTTTTCGAATATGCCCAGGAGGCATTGCGGCAGGGGGCTTTTGATTATTTGTTAAAGCCGGTTGATGTCGACAAGCTGGAGGAAGTGCTGGAGCGGCTGGAACACATCTACCGTGAAGAGTGTGAGGCACGGGCTCGAGCCATAACACTGGAGCAGCAAATGACGGCAGCTTCATTGGCCCATCAAGGGCGTTTAATGCAGCAGTGGCTGTCCGGCAGCCTGAGCTTGGAGGAGGAACAGAGCTGGCTTTCGGCTGGAATCGTGGATGGTCCTGGTGTGGTCATCGTTTCAGAGTTGGAGCCAGCCAGCGGGGATGGGAGCGTCTCTGCCATGGAACATTCGGATCGCGGGATGTCATCAGGGTTCTACGCCCCATCGCCTGGCACTTACACCGAACCCCGCTCCACCTCTCTGACGGCCGATAGGCTGCACCGAGCGCTGGAGCGCGCCTGCTCTGCCTTCGGTACGGCCTTGACGATCGCCTGGGATGCGGCGGATTGGACGCGGCCGAGGTGGGTCACGATCCTCCAAACGGGTACAAGCTTTGGTGAAAAGCGGGAAGACATCCGCAGGGGGCTTATGAGCCTACAGGCAGAACTCACCGCTGTAGGGTATTCCGGCAGATGGGTGCATGCGATCGGAGAAGAATGCGTTGATCTAGCCGAGGGGGGCCCTCAGTCTTACCGGACGGCTCTGGCTGCGCTCCCGTATCTGTTCTACGACCAGCATGGGGCGATCTTGTCTCATGGCGAGCTTCTGCCGGTACATCCGGTTTTAATGTGCTCTGCCGCAGAACTGTTGGATCTCCTGAATGCCGGCGATACGAAAGGTGCAAAGGAATTGTGCCGTGCAGCCGTGACCGTCATGTCGGCTGACGGCATGGCCGAACCGCAGTCCGTCAAGGACCAGACCTGCCTGCTCCTGCTGAAGTTGGCGGACAGCAAATCAGGGTGGGGGATGAACCCGCTGACGGAAGAAGCTGTGCGGCAGATCCGCACCTGCCGGCGGTTTGTGGAGCTGCTGGAGATTTTGGATTCGGTGCTCGAGCAAATGGGCGTCACGCTGAAGGAGCAGAAAAAAAGCAAACGCGAGCTCGTGATCGACAGCTGCCTGGAGCTGATGCGCGAGCGGTACATGGAGGATTTATCGCTGGAATCGGTGGCGGAGTCATTCCGCTTCAACCCGTCTTATTTCAGCACCTTGTTCAAAGAGGCCACAGGCTGTTCTTTCTCGGATGTTCTCATTGAGATCCGGATGCGCAAAGCCGAAGAGCTGCTGCGGGACGGCAGCGGATTAAAGGTGTACGAGATCGCCGAAAGGTGCGGCTTCCGCGATACGAAATACTTTTCCCGGAGCTTTAAAAAGCATGTCGGCGTTACGCCGGAGGCGTACCGTCATTGGGCCGGGCAGCAAAAATCAGGGGAGGGAAGGTCCAGATGAAATTCCGCTCCAGGCTTCTGGCCAGCTATGTCGTCCTCATTGCGCTGCCCCTGCTGCTCCTGAGCTTCATCTACTACCGGAACAGCTTGAGCTCGATGCGGGATCAGGCGCAAAACAACGTGCTCGAAATCGTCAAGAAGAGCAATGAAGTGATGGATACGAAGCTGAGGAAGGTAGACCAGGGCAGCTTGGCCTTGTTCGTCGACCGGGACCTTTTTCGGATCTTCAACCAGCTGGATCCTTCCGTTCCGTCGGAGCTGCTGAATGCGGACAGGCAGGTGTCCGCCATTCTGAGCAAGTATTTTACGCAAAATGAGGATGTCTACACGTACCAGCTGTGGACCTCCTACTACAGTTTCGGCTCACAGCGCAATCTTCCGCAGGGGGATCCGACTCGCACGGCGCTGTATCAGGAGGCGGAGAGGGCACATGGCAAAATGGTCTGGTACCCGACCTACGATTTTGTCCAAATGTTCGATCAACCCTGGCTGCAAAACAGCGATATCGAATACCGATATATGTTTTCTGCCACCCGCCTGATGGAATTTTCCTATGTCGATAATTCCACGATTGCCAGACTGCGGCCGAACGTGGAGCGGCCGGTACTGACGATTGGCTTTAAAGCGGACTTTTTCAACTCCCAATTCGAGCAGAGCATTCCGACAGGATCAAGCTATTTGGTGATTGATCCGGATAACAAGGTCGTGGCGAGCTCGAACGCCTCCCAGGTAACCCGAGTGTTCAATGAACAATGGGTGAACGCCATTCGAAAGGCTGGAAGCGGAACGCAGCGATTGGTCCTGGACGGCCAAAAGACGATCCTGTGCTTCGACCGGTCTGCCGTAACTGGGTGGCTGTCGGTGGTCATGATTCCGGAATCCACGCTCGTCCGCGGCTTTATTCCGACCATCCGCACGTCGACGATCCTGCTGGCCGCGCTCCTGGCATTGATTGCATACTTGTTTGCTTATTTTATCGTCCGCAAAATGACAGGCCCGATCCGGCAGCTCTTCACCGCCATGCGCTCGGTCGGCGAAGGGGACTTTCAGACCCGGGTAGAAGTCAAAACCCATGACGAATTCGGGGTGCTGCTGCAGCGGTTCAACCGGATGAATTCGCGCATCGAAACGCTGGTGAAGGAGAACTACGAAATCCGAATCAAGGAGAAAGAGGCGGAAATCATGGCGCTCAATATGCAGATGAACCCGCATTTTCTCTACAATACGCTCAACATCATGAACTGGATGGCCATCGAATCGGGACAGAGGGAGCTGAACCGGATGCTCGTCCGCCTGTCCAATATGCTGCATTACACCTCGCGCAAGGACTGGGGAGCCGTAACGGTTGCCGAAGAGCTCGAGTGGATGAAGGACTATTTTTACATTATGGAGGCCCGCTTTGAATCGAAGTTCACGGTTCATTTTGGCATCGCTCCCGAGCTGCTGGACACCCCGGTACCGAGGCTGCTGTTCCAGCCGTTCGTCGAAAATGCCATTCTCCACGGCTTCGAGCAAATGGAGGAAGGGGGACGCATCGAAGTTACCGGAGAGATCAAGGGCGGGACTCGTGTGCTGGTTGTTTCGGATAACGGGCGCGGCATGAGCCGGGAAACGATTCAGCGGATTTTGTATGCAGAGTCCGCCTCGATCGGAATCAAAAACACGATTTCCCGCATTCGTCTTGCGTATGGGGACGAGTACGGCATCGATATCGAATCCGCTGTAGGCCAGGGAACACGCGTGATCATCACACTGCCCCACTTTTCTAATCAAAGTCCACCATTCCAAAAATAATCCGGTTTTGAAAGCGCTGCCTAAAATCTATAATCAAAGGCAACATAGGCTGCAGCTATGAAATCATTCGTAAAGCAGGAGAGGGGTTAAAGTTCATGATGAAAAAACACCGAAAGCCGCTGACGGCAGCGATTGCATTTCTGCTCACGGCAGGATTGCTGCTGAGCGCCTGCACCCGATCGGAGGAAAGCGGCGGGCCTGCAGCCGGAAGCGCGGACAAGGGGGGAACCCAGGCGGCGACCGGCGAGCAGATCAAGCTCCGGCTCACCTTATGGGGAGCGCCTAATGAAATTGCCGTAAACAAAAAGGTCATCGCCCGGTTCGAAGCAGAGCATCCCAACGTGAAGGTCGAATTGCAGCAGATTCCTACCGATTACGACACCAAGCTGACGACCATGGTTGCCGGCAACGATGAACCGGACGTAGCGATGATGGAATCGGCGACGATCGCCTTTCCGCTTGCGGAACAGGGGAAATTCCTGAATCTTCAGGAATTCCTGGACAAGGACCCCGAAATTAAGGCCGATTCTCTGGTTCCGAATATCACCTATTCCTCAGAGCCCGGCAATATCATCGGTATAGCCCCCGGCCCGGAATCGTTTACGCTTTTTTATAACGAAGATGCCTTCAAGGAGGCTGGGTTGACGCCGCCGCCTTCCAAGGTATCGGAAGCGTGGACCTGGGAACAGTTCGTGGATACCGCCAAGAAGCTGACCTTGGACAACAAAGGACGGAATGCGGACGATCCGAATTTTGATCCGAAAAACATTAAGCAATACGGAGTGAACCCCGGCAACTGGTGGGGAGCGTACAGCAGCTTTATTTTTTCAAACGGCGGCGACTTTGTCTCCCCGGACGGCAAGACGTTTGCTTTGAACCAGCCGGAAGCCGTCGAGGCGCTGCAGAATATCGCCGATCTGATCAATAAGTACCACGTTGCTCCGTCGCCGCTGCAGGCCAAGAACATTCCGGCAACAAATGTGGCTCTGCAGACGAGAAAAGTGGCGATGGTGATTGACGGACAATGGAATACCAGCACGCTTGCGGAATCGAAGGTTCACTTTAACGTCGGGGTGCTTCCTGTCATGAAAAAGCCGGCGACCACGGTAGTTTGCGCGATGTTTTCCATCTTTAAATCGACCAAGCATCCCCAAGAGTCCTGGGAGCTGCTCAAGGCGCTTATTGATCCAGATGCGTCAATCGAGATGCTGACTTACGGCACCTGGATGCCTTCGCTGAAGGACTGGTATACGGATGATGCCCTGCTGTCGAAATGGGCGGTGAATCAGCCTTCCCGGCCATCAGGCTACAAAGATGCGGTTATTGACGTCGTGCTCAATCATAGCCATGCTACGCCTACCGGTTACGTTAAGAACTTCAACAAGATCATGGATATCGTCAATCCTGCCATGGATAACGTATGGCTGGGCAAGACAACGGCCAAGGAGGCCATGGACAGCATCGCGGCTAAGGCTCAGGCACAGGTGCAGGGACGGCGAGACGTAAAATAGGGGGCTTAAAGTACACATGCAGACAAACATTCCGATGAACGCTCCGGTTCCTGTGCGCCGCAAGGCGGGCGTACGGGAACGCAAAGCTCTGTTCTACGGGCTGCTGTTTACGGCTCCGGCGGTACTCGGGTTTATTCTGTTTACCGCCGGTCCCATGATCGCGAGCTTTGTGCTGAGCTTGACCGATTACAACGTATTCAAGGAGTCGGTGTCTTTTATCGGCTTCGGCAATTATGCCCGGCTCTTCTCCGGCCAGGACGAGAGCTTCTACCGCTCGCTTGGCGTCACGTTTTATTTCGTCGTGCTGCGGGTGCCGGCCTGCATCATCATTTCCTTCATTATCGCCCTGCTGCTGAACATGAACATTAAGACACGCGCCTTGTTCCGGACGATCATTTATCTGCCGAGCATCGTGCCGGCGGTAGCCTCGGCGATGATTTGGATGTGGCTGCTCAACCCGGACCTGGGGCTGATCAACATGATGCTGAAATGGCTTCATCTGCCGACGAGCGACTGGATTTTTTCCGAAAAGAGCGTTATCCCCTCCATCGTGCTGACGACGCTGTGGGGCATCGGAGGGACCGTCATCATTTTTCTGGCGGGCTTGTCCGGCATTCCCAAGCAGTACTACGAGGCGGTTGATGTGGACGGAGGCGGGTGGTACCACAAGCTGCGTCATATTACGGTACCGATGGTGACGCCGACGATCTTTTTCAACGCGGTGATGACCATCATCAGCTCCTTCCAGGTGTTTAACGAGGCATATATTCTGACCCAGGGTGGACCGAACGACAAGAGTTTGTTCTTCGTATTCTACCTGTGGCGGACCGCGTTCCGGGATACGGAAATGGGTTATGCCTCGGCGCTGGCCTGGGTGCTGTTCGTGATCATTCTGGCGTTTACGTTCCTCGTGTTCCGATCGTCGAAATCCTGGGTTCATTACGAAGGAGGCGGGCCGTCATGAGGGAATCCAGACTGAAGCTGGGCGCGGGCTATGTGGCGCTTGGAGTGATCTCGCTGTTGTTTATCATCCCGTTTATTTGGCTGGTCCGAAGCTCGCTGATGGATTTATCGCAAATCTTCGTGATGCCGCCGGAATGGATTCCGCATCCCTTCCACTGGGACAATTATAAAAGGGCGCTTACGTCCCTCCCGTTTGGCACGTACTTCGTCAATACGCTGGTCATTGTGGCGAGCGTGCTGATCGGAACGGTACTGACGAGCACGATCTCGGCGTTCGGGTTTTCACGGATCCGCTGGAAAGGGCGGGATGCCGTGTTCGCCGTCCTGCTGTCGAGCATGATGCTGCCAGGAGCGGTGACGCTCATCCCGAGCTTTCTCGGCTGGAAGGAGCTCGGATTCTACGATACGTATTATCCGCTCATCGTGCCGTCCTTTTTTGGAGGCGGGATCTTCAACATCTTTTTGCTGCGGCAGTTCTATATGTCGATTCCGAAGGACTTTGACGAAGCGGCCGTCGTCGACGGGGCGGGTTACTTTCAAATCTATTGGCGCATCATTCTGCCGCTCAGCCGCTCCGCGGTGATCGTCGTTGCCTTGTTCACCTTCCTGGGCACCTGGAACGACTTTATGGGACCGCTCATTTACTTGAAGAGCGACAGCCGCTTCACGCTGGCGCTTGGCCTTCAGATGTTCCAGGGCAGCTACTCGGCCCAGTGGGATTTGCTCATGGCAGCCTCTGCGGTGGTCATCCTCCCGTGCGTGGTCATTTTTTTGCTGGGACAGCGTTATTTTCTGGAAGGAATTACCCTGACGGGGTTGAAAGGATAAGCATCGCAAGATATTGCATGAAGGGAGAGGGTGCAGGATGACAACGACTCATTCGCAGCAGGGCTGGCAGGGCGTGCCTTTTACTCAAGTGAAGATCCAAGATGAACTGTGGAAGCAGAGGCTGGAGGTATGCAAGCAGGTGACGCTCCGGACCTGCCTGGACAAATGCGAATCGACCGGGCGGATCAGCAATTTCGCCAAAGCGGCCGGCCTTATGGAAGGGGAATTCGAGGGTATCTATTTTAACGACTCCGATGTGTACAAGGTGCTTGAAGGCGCGGCATATCTGCTGATGGCGGACCGGGACCCCGAGCTGGAGGCGGAGATCGACCGGATCATCGGCTTGATTGCAGCGGCGCAGGAGCCGGACGGATACCTGACGACGTATTACACGCTTGAAGCCCCGGACCAGAAGTGGACGGATATGGAAAAGCACGAAATGTATAACGGCGGGCACCTGATCGAAGCGGCGGTTGCGTACCACGCGGCTACAGGCAAGCGCACGCTGCTGGACGTGGCCTGCAAGCTGGCTGACCATTACGACAGCCTGTTCGGGCCGGGCAAGCGGCACTGGGTGGAAGGCCATGAGGAGATCGAGCTGGCGCTGATCAAGCTGTATCACGCGACCGGTGAGGAGCGTTATTGGAAGCTCTCCCTGTGGCTGCTCGAGGAGCGGGGGCACGGGCATGGACATGGTGCGATATGGGACCGCGAGGAGTGGGGACCGGCGTACTGCCAGGACGATGTGCCTGTCCGCGACATCGAGAAGGTGACCGGGCACGCCGTCCGTGCGATGTATTTGTACACCGCCATGGCGGACGTGGTGCTGGCCTCCGGAGACCGGACCTACGAAGACGCCCTGCGCAAAGTGTGGGCGCACACGGTCGAGCGGAACATGTACATTACCGGAGGCATCGGGCCGTCCCGGCATAATGAAGGGTTCACGCACGACTATGACCTCCCGAACGAGAGCGCTTACTGCGAAACCTGCGCCTCGATCGCGATGGTGTTCTGGAACCACCGGATGAGCCTGCTGTTTGGCGAGGCGAAGTACGCCGACGTCGTGGAACGCGCCATGTACAACGGGGCTTTGGCGGGGATCTCGCTGTCCGGCGACCGCTTTTTCTACGTCAATCCGCTGGCGTCACAGGGCGATCATCACCGGACCGAATGGTTCGACACGTCCTGCTGCCCGACGAATTTGGTGAGGTTTCTGCCTTCGATCGGCGGATACAATTACGCCGTGAACGAGGAAGGCCCCGTCATGCTGCAGTTCGTCGCCGGTACGGCCGACCTGGAACTGAAGGACGGCAGCCGGGTTTTGATGAAGACCGTAACCCGCTATCCTTGGGACGGGCATGTTCATGTCGAGGTGGAGCCGGCCCGGGAGGCCGAATTCGCGGTGCGGCTGCGCCTGCCGGGATGGTGCCGCGGGGCGAAGCTGTCCATTAACGGGGAGAACGTGGCTCCTGCGGATTGGACCATAGACCGGGGATTCCTTGTGCTCAGCCGCCGCTGGAAGCCGGGCGACACGATGGACTACGTGATGGAGATGCCGGTTCAGCAGGTGCACGCTCGGCCGGAGGTCGAGGCCGACCGGGGACGTGTCGCGGTTCAGCGCGGGCCGCTGGTGTACTGCCTGGAGCAGGCGGATAACCCGGAACTCGTTTATGACGAGTTTGCGGTCCGGCCGGGCATTTCCTTTGGCCTGGAGCAGCGGGACGAGCTGGGCGGCATGGTGGCCCTCACCGGGATTGACGGGCAGCGGCAGTACCGCTTTGTCCCGTACCATTTGTGGGACAACCGGGAGCCGGGATTCATGCAGGTCTGGCTGAAGGAAGAGGAAGACGGGCGGCTGTATTCGGTATAGGGTAAAGCGTGTGTATAAGGGCAGTCAGGTGAGCGCAGGTTCACTGTGGCGGCGCGTGTCAAAGGTTCGCCACCATATGCCGGGAGCCAGATAGGATCCGCTTTGCTGTAGCTTTATATGATAGATTGAGGCACCGGGAGAGATCCCGGTGCTTTTTGGCTTGCGGCTTCAGATAGAACCTGAGCACCTGCGCCTGTTTGTGCGGTTTTGTTATCTTGCGCTTATACTTGGGAAGCCTTCCAAGCCCTCGCCGGCGGCAGTATACTTAAGCCGAGATATTTCTTGAGGTGGCTGCAGCCCAGCAGGATATCCCTTGGTCAACGATTTTTTACAATTGGATAGGGGGAAGTAAGAGGATGCTTACAACGATTGAACCTAATATTCTCTACTTTGGTACGCCTGTAGTTCTGATCAGCACTTTGAATGAGGACGGTTCGGCCAATTTAGCCCCGATGTCTTCGGCCTGGTGGCTGAATCAGTCCTGCATGCTCGGCATGAGCGGCAAATCGAAGACGGTCCAAAACATCAAGCGTGAGCGCGAATGCGTGCTGAATCTGCCGTCGGCCGATCTGGTCAGTCAGGTGGATCGTCTGGCGCTGACGACAGGGGCGAGCCCCGTCCCTGATTACAAGGCGGAGATGGGTTACCGGTACGAGCCCGATAAATTCGGTCTTTCCGGGTTTACACAAATCCCTTCGGACCTGGTAAAAGCGCCGCGGGCCGGGGAGTGCCCGGTTCAATTGGAGGCGGAGCTGGTGCAGATCCACTCCTTCGAAGAGCCAAGCTCCATCGCGGCGATGGAGATGAAGATCAAGCGGATCCACATCGACGAGGAGCTGCTGATGGGGGAGAAAAACTACATCAACCCCGAGCGGTGGAACCCGCTGATCATGAGCTTTTGCGAGTTTTTCGGCCTCGGCCGCAAGCTGCACCCGTCAAGACTGGCGGAGCCGTTTATGGCGAGAAACTATGAGAAGTAATCTATAATACAAACAGCATTAGCAGGTCTGTTGAAGGATGCACCGGATGGAAATCCGGTGTTTTTTTGTTTCGAGTGCGCCTTGAAGGGCGGCAATTTGTGGGCAGGCGAGACTGACTTCCCCAAGCTACCTACTTTCTTCCCCACTACTATCCACTACCACTGTGTCTGTAATCTTCCCTATTACTCTATCCCCTATCACTTTCCTCTGACCACTTTCCCGTCCCAACAATGTCCGTAAACTCCTCCACCCAATCCCACTCCAAACTCATTGTTATATGCCGTGTAACCGCACAATAGAACTGTCGGAAAATAATTTACTAAAAATCCGGATATATAGAAAAATATTTTCCTAAAAGCGTTTACATAAACTGAAGGTTTTGATAGTCTATGAATCAAGAAGCAATCATACATCATTTACCGGAGGAGTGAGGACGAATTGGAGAACAAGCTGAAGTATGATGTGGTGGTTATGGGCGGCGGTATTTCCGGCTCGATGGCTGCGGTGGCGGCCGCAAGCTCGGGGGCCAAGACGCTGATCGTGGAGTCCCACGGGTTTCTCGGTGGTACGCTGACGGCGAACGGCGTCGGACCGATGATGACCTTCCATGCGGGGGATAAGCTGGCGATCCGGGGCTTTACCGACCAGCTGATCGAGCGGCTGAAGCGGCAGGGGAAGTCGCCGGGGCATATTTTTGACACGGTCGGCTTTACGTATTCGGTAACCCCGTTCGACGCCGAGGCGATGAAGCATGAACTGGAGTTGATGGTGACCGAAAGCGGTGGGGAGATTTTGTACCACACGATGCTCGCCGGCGTGAAGGCGGAGGACGGACGCATCGTCAGCATTAAGGTGTGCAACAAGTCGGGCCTGACCGACATCGAGGCATCCGTGTTTATCGACGGAACCGGGGACGGGGACCTTTCCGTAGGCGCCGGAGCGGAGTTCACGAAGGGCCGGGAATCCGACGGGGCAATGCAGCCAATGACGCTGAAAATGAAAATGTACAACGTGAACATCCCCAAAGTGAAGGAGTACATCCACGCGCATCCGGAGGACTTTCCGCTTTACAACGGCGACACCTCCATCATCGAGAAGGCGCCGCGCCTGTCGGTCGGCGGTTTTGACAGCTTGTTCCGGAAGGCGAAGGAGCGCGGCGAAATTTCGATCCAGCGCGAGAACGTGCTGTTCTTCGAAACGAACAATCCGGGCGAGGTCATTCTGAATACGACCCGGATTCTGGGCCACGATCCGACCGATGCGTTCAGCCTCAGCCTGGCTGAGATGGAAGGACGGAAGCAGTGCCGCGAGCTGGAGCTGTTTGTCCGCAAATACATTCCGGGCTTCGAGAACGCAGTCGTGGAGTCCACCGGTCCGAACATCGGGGTACGCAGCTCCCGCCAGATCAAAGGGGTGTACACGCTGACCGCCGAGGATCTGCTGGAACAGAAGCTTTTTGACGATACCATTGCCCATTCCGGTTATCCGATCGATATTCACAGCCCGGACGGGGAAGGGACGAAGCATCAGAAGCTGGAGTGGGGCGGCATGTACAGCATTCCGTACTCCTGCATGATCACGAATTCCGTGAAAAACCTCATCGTCATCGGCCGCTGCATCTCGGCGACGTTTGAAGCCCAGGCGGCCATGCGAACGACCCCGACGACGGGAGCGATCGGCCATGCGGGAGGCGTGGCTGCGGCGTACGCGGCCAAACATGGCGTTAACGTGCAGGATGTGGACATCAAAGCGGTGCAGGCTCAGCTCAAGGCCCAAGGAGCCCATTTGGAAATATAGGCCATGAATCATTAAGCATATGAAGTAAACATGTGAATGAACCACGTGAAGGAATCTCATGACGAGAGGGGTAACCAAAGTGACTGGTGTAATGTGGGTGCAAGCGATCGGTATTTTGATTGTGTTTTTGGTGTTCGTCGGGCTGATGATGACGCGCAAAATCCCGGCAATTCTGGCGCTTCCGCTGATGGCGATCCTGTTTGCGATCATCGCCGGGGTACCATGGAACTCGAATAATCCCGATACGACAAGCATTGCCAAAACGATCCTGGCGTCCGGCTCGATGCGGCTGTCCGGGGCGATTGCCGGCCTCGTGTTCGGCGCCTGGTTCGGACAAATCCTGAACAAGGTCGGTATTACCAAATCGATTATCCGCAAAGCCGCTGAGCTGGCCGGGGATAAGCCGATGCTGATCGCGATTTTGTTTTT
This sequence comes from Paenibacillus sp. S28, assembly GCF_016624415.1. Classification (NCBI taxonomy): domain Bacteria; kingdom Bacillati; phylum Bacillota; class Bacilli; order Caryophanales; family Paenibacillaceae; genus Paenibacillus; species Paenibacillus sp. S28. Next base: position 97,480 of record NZ_JACVTM010000005.1, read on the forward strand.
CGTGACCGCGTCCATTATTTTCTCCGCCGCAGGCGGGCTGGGCATGGTGATCCTGGTCGGTACGATCGTCATTCCGATCATGCTGACCGCCGGCATTTCGCAGTTCGTTGCGTCGATCGTTGTGCTGTCCGCGGTCGGGGTGGGCGCACTTTTCAACGTATCCAACTGGGCCGTGTATGTTGATGTGCTCGGGCTCTCGGTCGACCAAATCGCCGACTACACGATGGTGGCCGCGCTGCCGCTGATCGTGCTTTCCCTGGCCATGATCGTGTTCTATATCCGCAAGGACGGCAAGGGCCGCAGAGCGTGGGCGATGCCCGCAGCTACCGGCGGTGACGGCAAGAAAGTGCCGACCTATGCGCTGATCAGCCCGCTGGTGCCGGTTATTCTGGTGTTCGCTTTTAAAATCGATATCGTTCCGGCCGTCATCATCGGCGCACTCGTCACGATCCTGCTGGCCTGGCCGAAGCGCCCGATCCACGTGCTCTCCAGCGCGCTGATCGAAGGCATTCAGGACGTCGCCGGCGCCATGGCGCTGATGATCGGCATCGGCATCCTGCTCAATTCGGTTATGGCACCGCAGGTTTCGGCGCTGATTTCCCCGCTCATTGAGGCGGTGCTTCCGGGGAATCCGATCATGTACATTCTCTTCTTCACTATCCTGTCGCCGCTGGCGATTTACCGCGGTCCGCTCAACGTGTGGGGTCTTGGCAGCGGCATCGCCGCCCTGTTCGTGACGGCAGGCATGACGCCGGTCGCCGCCATGTTGGCGCTGCGCGTGGTCAGCAACGTTCAGGCCGTATCCGACCCGACGAACTCGCATAACGTATGGGTTTCGGATTTTACGAAGACCGATATCAACGAAATCTTGAAGAAGACGCTGCCTTGGATGATGGTCGCCGTCCTGATCTCGATGATCATCGGCGCATTCATGGTGTTTTGATAAAGACAGCTTTTACGGATGATTCCGGACGGGGAACGGACTGCGCGGCTTGATGCGGACCTTCCCCTGTCCTGACTTCAGGAGGGTAACATGGAGAGAAAAAAAGTTAGGGTAGGCATCGACGTCGGCGGAACGTTTACGGACGCGGCCGTCATCGACAACGAAACGTTTGAAGTCATCGGCAAAATGAAAATCCCGACGACGCACCATGATGAGGACGGTGTGGCAAAGGGGATCGTGCAGATTTTGAACCGGATTCTGGAGAGTCAGGGCATTCTCCCGGAGGATGTCACGTTTATCGCCCATGGGACAACCCAGGCGACCAACGCCCTGCTTGAAGGGGACGTGGCCAGAGTCGGCATCATCGGTATGGGCACGGGACTCGACGGTATGAGCGCAAGGTCCGAGTCCAATCCGGGGGATATTGAGCTGGCGCCAGGCAAGTTTTTGAAAACATATCATACGTTCCTCGACTCCAAAAATCTCACTGACGCAGACATCGAGACCGCCATCGACGCCCTGGTGCAGCAGGGGGCCGAAGTCATCGTCGCCTCCGAGGCGTACAGCGTCGACGATCCGACCAATGAGCTGCGGGTCATCGAACTGGCGAACCGCAAGGGCATCTATGCCACCGGCGGCCACGAAATTTCCCAGCTGTACGGGCTGAAGACGCGGACGCGGACGGCAGTCGTGAACGCATCCCTCATTCCAAAAATGATGGAAACGGCCAACATGACCGAGAAGTCCGTCAAAAACGCCAATATCCAGTCCCAGCTGATGATCATGCGCTGCGACGGCGGCGTGATGAGCATCGACGAGGTGCGGAAGCGCCCGATCCTGACCATGCTGTCGGGCCTCGCGGCCGGGGTGGCGGGCGCTTTGATGTATGAGAAAATTTCGGACGGCATTTTCTTCGAGGTCGGCGGAACGAGCGTGGACATTTCCGTCATTAAAAACGGCAAGGTCATGATCCAGAACGCCCAGGTCGGCGGCCACCGCACGTACCTGCAGTCGCTGGACGTCCGCACGCTCGGCATTGCCGGCGGCAGCATGATTAAGGTGTCCGGCGGCAAAATTACCGACGTCGGCCCGCGGAGCGCGCACATCGCCGGCAAGGAGTACGAGGCGTTTGCACCGGCGGACGAAATCGTCAGTCCGAAGGTGAAATTCGTCAGCCCCCGGGCAGGCGATCCGGCCGAATACGCCATCTGCGAGTGCGGAAATGGACGGGAGTTCTCGTATACGCTGGCGGGTGCAGCCAACATCCTCGGCTACGTGCCGGAGGGCGACTATGCATATGGTAACAAGGAAGCGGCAGTAAAAGCATGGGAAGCCCTTGCCGCACATGTTGGTCTGAGCGTGGAGGAAGCCGCGCGCAAGGTGATGGACATTGCGATCGATAAAACGATGAAAACCGTAAATGAAATGATTCAGGATTATGAGCTGGACCGGGCCTTTGTTACGCTCGTTGGCGGCGGTGGCAGCGGGGCGGTGCTGGTGCCGGCGATGGCCGAACGGGAAGGCTTCAAGAGCCAGATCGCCAGCAACGCGCCTTATGTCTCCACGATCGGTGTGGCGCTGGCCATGGTCAAGGAGCAGCTGGAGCGGACCGTCGTCAATCCGACGGAAGAGGATATCAAGCGGATCCGGGCCGACATCGTGGAGCGGATCGTCCAATCGGGAGCCAGCGAGGAGACGGTGGAGGTCACGATAGAAATCGACAGCCAGAAGAACATTCTGCGGGCCATCGCAACCGGTTCGACCGAGCTGCGCTCCAAAGACCTCGGCCAGCAGGCGATGCCGCTGGAAGAAATGACGGTGGTCGCGGCCAGCTCGGTCGACCAATCGCCGGAGAACACCCGGCTGGCGGCGCAGAGCGGACGCTGGAGCCTGTTCGAAGCGGAGCAGACGAAGAAATCCCTGTTCGGTCTGATGAAGAAGAAGGTCAACTACGTCGCCGTGCTGGACCGCGAAGGGGTTGTCCGCTTCAAGAAGAGCGGCGTCCAATTTACGAAAGTCACGAAAGCTGCGGCTGATGACCGGCTTAACGAATTTCTGGACGACAATACGATTTACTCCGACGCCAACGCGACGATCCCGAAGGTGTTTGCCTTTTATAAGGAGAAAATGCTGGATCTGACCGGCATGCAGACGAAGGAGCAGCTGCTGTCGATTCTCACGCTTGAAACGGAGATGCTGAAGTCCGAGGACGAAATGATCGTCATTGCGTACCAATAGAACAGCTAAAGAGATGAAGAGATAGATCAAGGTTAGAACACGAAGAGGGGGGTGACAGGCATGCCGGAGTTCCAGGAATTCGGTTTGAATGTTCAACATCTTGGACTGACCGATGAGGTGCTCGCCCATGCGGAGCTCACCAAAGACCCGCTGTACCGCAAAATTCCCCAGGACCGCTTGGCCTATTATGTGGACAGGTCGCTTCAAAGGGGCAGGGAAGCGGCACAGGCCTGCCGGGGCATGTCCATCCGCGAGCTGTACCGCAGGGAAGGCCTCCGCTACGAAATCACCGACCGCTCCGGTACGTTTCATCAGCTCTCTCTGCGGGCGCAGATTGATTTCAACCAAACGCCGCCGGAGGTAGTCGTTTACGCCGCATCCCTCCGCGGTATGGCTGATGCATACCGGGCGGTCATGAGCCCGGGAGAACAGGCGCAGCGCTCTTCAACCCCTCAGGACGATGAACTGGAGCGGCTGGTCGATATCCACCTGGCGCATGAATTTTTTCACTATGTGGAATACCGGGCCGCGCAGTTTACCAACGACATGCTCGAGCCGGTCGAAGTGTTCCGGCTGGGCAGGCGGCTGGTGAAGCGCTCGAGCGTCGTTCAGTGCAGCGAAATCGCTGCCCACGCCTTTTGTAAGGAAATGATGGGCCTGCCTTTCCTGCCGAATGTACTGGATTACGCCTTCCTGATCCAAACCGGTTCTTTAAGCGAAGAGGACTTTTACCGGGAAGTCGAGGCTTGGAAGAGCGGCCATGCGGCGGCGTTGTGACATCGTTTTCTAAATACCTTCCCTTGTATGATATAATGGGGTGTGCTAGCGGGGGTTACCGGATTAGCTATTTTCCCACAGGTAGGTCAGGAGGAGGTCACATGTCTTCACAGGTTCCGGCCGTCATCGCAAAAATCGTATCGCAAACCCAAAAGTTAACCTACGGCGAAAATCAAATCGCCAACTTTGTCATTCATAATCCGGAGTTTATTACCCGCAATACCATCACGGCGATTGCGAATGAGATCGGCGTGTCCGAGACGAGCATTAACCGCTTCTGTAAAAAGGTCGGCTACAAAGGCTTCAACGACTTTAAGATTGCCTTTGCCCAGGACGCGTTCTACCGGGATATGCAGGCGAAGAAGAAGGAAAGACGCGAGATCAATCCCATTGATGCGCTCGCTTTGGATTATAATGAGCTGATCGTGAACACATCTGCGCTCGTGACGGAGGAGCAGCTGAACCAGGTCGTGGATCTGCTGAAGAATGCCCGCCGGATCGTGGTCATCGGATTGTTCGATTCATTTTTGGCGGCAATGGCGCTCCGCAACCGGCTGGCAATTATCGGCATGATGGCGGAAGCCATCAACGACAGCAGGGAAATGAAGATCGCCGCCTCCCAGTGCGGTCCGGACGATGTGGTCATCGCTTTCTCCCGTTCGGGTTCAACGAGGGAAATTATCGATGCGGTATCCATCGCGCGGGTCAATCAGGCGAAGGTGATCGCGATTACCTGCTACGACGCTTCGCCGATTACGGAGAACGCGGCCGTTGATATTATTGTCCCGGATAAAATATCCGTCAATAACAGCGCCTTTATGTCCAATCATATTACGTTCCTGTTCGTGGTCGATTTGATCATGAGCGTGTTTATTTCCTCGGATAAAAAGTATTTGAAAAAGAAGCTGGACAGCGAGGGCCTGCTGGCCAGCGACCAGTCGATCACGAATTATTTTTTGTAAGAAGAGCGTTTCCTGCCGAAGGGCAGGGGGCGCTTTTTTTGTTGGCTTATGGTCAAGTCCCGGAGAGCGCTGTCATATACATCTTTACGGATTCATCTTCGATCCTGCGGATGACGCCAAAGTTGTGCGCAAAGCCACAGAATGGGCGATTGGCCGTGGAGACGGGTCCCACTAGAATGGGGTTGTAAACTTACAGGTGGTTCCCACCGGGAGGAGATTGGTATGAGCAAAAAAATGCGTTTTGCCATTATTGGGGCCGGCGTGATCGCCCCTCTGCACGCGAGAGCCATCGTGAGCCATCCGGAAGCGGAGCTGGCGGCGGTCGTAGACGCCGTTCCGGAAAAAGCGGCAAGAATAGCAGAGGAATTCGGAGCGGCCCACGTATATACGGATACCCGGCAAATGCTTCAGGAGTGTGACGTGGACGCCGTCTGCATCTGCGTGCCCAGCGGAGGCCATAGGGATGCAACCGTCGCGGCAGCGGAGGCGGGCAAGCATGTGCTGTGCGAAAAGCCCCTCGGCATTACCAAGGCGGACATGGACGAGATGATCGAAGCCTGCCGGAGCCATGGCGTCAAGCTGGCCACCGTATTCCAGAAACGGACCACGCCGCATGCACTGCTGACCAAAAAGGCCATTAACGAAGGCAAGCTGGGCAAGTTAGTGCTTGGAGACGCCTACTTGAAGTACTACCGCAGCCCGGAATATTACAAAAGCGCCGGATGGCGCGGAACATGGGCCATTGACGGAGGTGGCGCCCTCATGAATCAGGGGGTGCACGGCATCGACATCATCCGCTGGATGATGGGGGATGTAGACAGCGTCTTTGCCTACACGGCTCCATTAATTCATGACATCGAGGTGGAGGATACGGCGGTTGCGGTTTTGAAATATAAGAATGGGGCGTTTGGGGTCATCCAGGGAACGACGTCGGTCAATCCCGGCCAGGAGCCGCGTTTTGAAATTCACGGCGAGCACGGGACGATCATTTACGGAGACAGCGGTTTTAAAGTATGGAAAACGGTTGACGGTGATACAGCCCCGCTCGTGTCAGAAGGCTCCGCCGAAGGCGCGGACGACCCGAATGCCATTTCTTCCGACGGGCACTACATTCTGATCGACGACCTGATTCAGGCGGTGTGGGAGGATCGTGAGCCGCTCATTTCGGGAGAGGAAGCGAGGAAATCGGTGGACCTGATCCTGGCCATTTACGAGTCCTCGCGCACGGGCAAGGAAATCAAACTGTAGGAAGAGGCGATTATCGGAAATGAGTACAGAAGAACTGAAGATCGGAATCATTGGGCTGGACACGTCGCATGCGCCGCTCTTTGCCGAGCTGCTGAACAACCCGGATCACCCGCACCATGTGCGCGGCGGGAAAGTGACGGCCGCCTATCCGGGCGGATCACCGGATTTTGAACTGAGTATCGGGCGGGTGGACAAATTCACGGCTGAAGTCAGGGACAACAGCGGCGTCCCCATCGTCCAGAGCATCCAGGAGGCAGCCGAAAACGCCGATGCCATCCTGCTGCTCTCCGTGGACGGGCGCGTGCACCTGGAGCAGTTCCGGCAGATCGTTCCTTATGGAAAGCCGGTTTTTATCGACAAGCCGTTTGCCGTCACGACCCGTGACGCCAAGGCGATTTACCGGCTGGCACAGGAGCACGGAATTCCGCTCATGAGCTGCTCCTCTGTCCGCTGGTCGGAAGGCCTGGGCCGCGCGCTGGACTCTGCCGATCAGGGGAACATCATCGGGGTGGATACCTACGGCCCCATGGAGCTGCAGTCTACGCAGCCGGGCTTTTACTGGTACGGCATTCATGCCGCCGATATGCTGTACCGCAGCATGGGCAAAGGGTGTAAAGAGGTCACGGTCACCACGAATGCCGACCATGATCTGGCCGTAGGTATATGGGAGGACGGCCGGGTCGGAACGCTGCGCGGCAACCGGAAGGGCAACCGCCGTTTCGGAGCGTTGATTCACCGTGAGCAGGGGACCGAACATGTCGACGTGTATGCGGACGGCAAGCCGTATTATGCCAGCATGTTGGAGGAAGTGATCCGCATGTTCCAAACGGGCGCCGCTCCGATCGACATGACGGAGACGCTGGAAGTCATTGCGTTTCTGGAGGCGGCCAACGAAAGCCGGGAGACCGGCAGAACCGTGAAGCTGGATACGGGCATCAGCCCGGTTGCAAGCTCCTGATGTTGCCGCTTGCTTCTTGCGCCGCGGTAAAAGCCATCCAGGTTCGCTCCAGGCTCGGTGTCTTAGATGCTGCTGCCGCATCCAGACTATGACGGTTGGACGAAGCGCACCCTGAGAGTCAATAACGGGTTACCTGAAACATGCGAGAAGATGTGCAATGATCTGATTTTGCATAGACGATGAATGATGGTGATGAAAGGAGGGGAAGGGCGACATGAATGCGGCTTTTCAACTGGGCGTCATTACCGACGAAATCTCCCAGGATATCGCCGATGCGATCCGCATTGCCCACAGATACGGGCTGGCCGCGCTGGAGCTGCGCTCCGTGGACGGTGAGCAGCTGTATCGGCTGAGCGATTCGCGCATAGAAGAGATCGCTGCGGCGATCCGGGCGGCTGGCCTGAAGGTCAGCGGCTTATCCGCCCCGGTGTTTAAATGCAACCTCCGGAGTGCGGAAGAAGTAGCCGAACACCGGGGAATTTTGACCCATTATGCGGAATTGGCGCAGCGGCTCGGCACCCGGTATGTCCGCGGCTTCAGCTTCTGGGCCGAAGGCCCGCTGGAGGAGGCATTCGACGACATTGTCCGGGAATTAAAGGACGTGGTGCCAATCCTGGAGAAGTATGGCGTCATTTACGCGCTGGAAGCGGATCCGGCGGTCTACGCCTCCAATGCGGCCAAAGCCGCAGCTCTGATCCGGGCGGTGGATTCGCCTTATGTTCAAGGATTGTATGACCCGGGTAACGACCTGTGGGACCCGGACCAGGAGGTTCCTTACCCTGACGGCTACGATGCTTTGCGGGGGCGGATCTGCCACATCCACCTGAAGGATGCGGTGAAGCAGGGAGATCATACCGAAGCGGTGGCGATCGGAAAAGGTCAGGTGGATTACGCCGGCCTGCTGCGCCGCCTGGTTCAAGAGGGGTATGACGGCTATTTGGTGGTCGAAACCCACTACAGGCTTCAGTCAAGCCTGACGGAAGAACAGCTCAAGCGCCCGGCCGGATATGCTTTTTCCGAGGGAGGGGAAGAGGCTACGATCGACTGCCTGAATTCCTTGTTTGAGCTGCTGGAGCGGAGCTCCATTTCAATAAGCAAGCAATAAACAAGAGCGGTTCGTATATTAATGGAGGAGGAATGATCATGCCCAGTCCCCGTTTGGCGGAGAAAAAGTGGTGGAAGGACCGTCTTCAGGTCCGGCAGTACGCGTCGAGAGACGAGATGGGAAGAGCGGCGGCAGCCGATGTCTCCCAAGCAATGAAGGCGATCCTGGCGGACCGGGGCAGCCTGCGGATCGTGTTTGCCGCGGCTCCGTCGCAGAACGAGCTGCTGGACTACCTCGCAGCGGATAAAGATATCGAGTGGGGCCGGGTGACCGCGTTTCACATGGACGAATATATCGGACTGGACGAAGATGCTCCCCAGCGATTCAGCACTTTTCTGGATACCCGGCTGTTCTCCCGGGTCCGCCCGGGAACCGTCCACCTGATCGACGGCTCCGCCGATCCCGCCGCGGAGTGTGAACGGTATGCGGCACTGCTGCAGGAGGCCCCGATCGATATCGTCTGCCTCGGCATCGGGGAGAACGGCCATTTAGCTTTTAACGATCCGCCGGTAGCCGATTTCAACGACCCGAAGACAGTAAAAATCGTCGAGCTCGACGACATGTGCCGGGAACAGCAGGTTCGGGACGGCTGCTTTGACCGGTTCCGGGAGGTGCCCGAAACCGCGATGACGCTGACGATCCCTACGCTGCTCTCCGGCGGCCGCCTGTTCTGCATCGTGCCGGGCCCCACGAAGCGCAGCGCGGTGACGCAGACGCTGGAGGGACCGATTACGACCGCCTGCCCGGCCTCCATTTTGCGGGAGCACCCGAACTGTACGTTATACCTGGACCGGGATTCGTATGGAATCTGACCGCTGCGAGATGGAACCCACGGCAGCAGGTGGCCGTGACGCCCTGACCCGGCTGGAGGGCATTCATGCCCTGACCGGGGAGCATATCCGGCTCACCCTGGCAGGCGGGGTGATTGCCGGGTACGAGGTACTCGGGACACCGGAGGAGGTGGAGATCCGGCAGGTTACCGGGGCACAGGCGGGCGGGCAGGAGCTGCTCCTCATCGGACCGGGACTTGTGGATCTGCAGATTAATGGGTACGCGGGGCTGGATCTCAACACCCATCCGCTGCAGGCGGACACCGTCCGGCAGTTAAATGAGAGGCTGTGGGCGGAGGGTGTTACCTCGTATTTGCCCACGCTGATCACGAACAGCGATGAAGCGCTGCGCAGCGGACTCAGCACGATTGCCGAAGTGTGCGAAACGGACCCCAATCACAATATGGCGGGAATTCACCTGGAGGGGCCGTTTATCTCCCCGGAGGACGGGCCGAGAGGCGCCCATGACACCCAGTATGTCAGGGCGCCGGACTGGGAACTGTTCCAGTCGTGGCAGGAGGCTGCCGGAGGGCGGATTCGAATCGTCACGGTATCGCCGGAGTGGCCGGAGGCCGTGGATTTTATCGAGCGGTGCACGGGCAGCGGCGTGCTGGTCTCGATCGGCCACACAGCGGCCAACTCGGCCCAGATCCAGGCGGCCGTTCAAGCCGGGGCGCGCATGTCCACGCATCTGGGCAACGGCGCCCACCCGGTGCTGCCCCGCCACCCGAATTACATATGGGATCAGCTGGCGGAGGAGCCCTTGTGGGCGAGCGTGATTGCGGACGGCTTTCACCTGCCGGACGCTTTTCTCCGCGTCGCCGCCAAGGTGAAGGGCGAGCGGCTGATCCTGGTCAGCGATGCCGTCAGCTTCGGCGGGATGCCGCCCGGCACGTACGACACGCATATCGGCGGCCGCGTCACGCTGACGCCGGCAGGGCGGCTGCACCTGGCCGGGCAGCCCGCGTTGCTTGCGGGCTCGGCGCTGCCCATGACCGCCGGCATCGCGCACCTCGCGGGGCGGGGCATCGCCAGCCTCGGCGAGGCATGGGCGATGGCCTCGGTGCGGCCCGCTGGCCTGCTGGGCCTGCCCGCGGCCCAGGGCCTTGCGCCCGGCGCGCCCGCAGACGTGGCGCTCTTCACGAAGGATGCGGCGGGCATCCGCATCCTTCGCACCTACAAGCGCGGGCAGCTGAAGTACGATGCCCGCAATGTGAGCGCTGACCGCGATCCGCACGATACCGGCTTTACCCGGTAACATCTGCACGGTGCAAGCTCTCCATCGCCACACGATAACACCAGCACCACGTACACGATAACGCCCGCACGATACGCGATGCACTACTCCACACGATGATGCCCACACCACACACCGCGGCCATCTCCACCCGATGACGTCCGAACCATGAGCCATGGCCATCTCCACCCGACGATGTACTCACCTCGCACCATACCCCTAATCCACGCACCACCGGCGCATCGCAGCCAATATACAGCCGCAAGGCTTGTGCGGGCTGACCCAAACATAACCCCCACCCGGATACGCAGACCGGGTGGGGGTTTTTTACTTTACCCACATGTGATGGCGGCAGGCCCTGCTGAGGTTGGGCGGCCGTTCATGCCATTAATCTTTATGCACCGTAACTCCAACCTCTACCCAGCGGAGTGGGCGGAATCGATCTGGAGAAGCGAAGCGGCCGCCTTTGCCTTATCCAGCCCAAAGCTTGGCGCGGGCTGACCAAAACATAACCCCCACCCGGATACGCAGACCGGGTGGGGGGTTTTTACTTTACCCACATGTGATGGCGGCAGGCCCTGCTGAGGTTCGGCTGCCGTTCATGCCATTAATCTTCATGCACCGTAACTCCAACCTCGACCCAGCGGAGTGGGCGGAATCGATCTGGAGAAGCGAAGCGGTCGCCTTTGTCTTTGGATTTCACCCTTGGTATGTTTCCGGTCAAGAAATCCAAAGACAACAGCGATCGGAAGAACGATCCGTACACGGAGCGTCCACGCGAACGTCGAAGTACCAACGAAGAACGATCCGTACACGGAGCGTCCACTCGAACGCCGAAGTACCAGCTTTATTATGAGCTGTCATTTACCGGACGCCTGCCTGCACCACGCTGCTCACGCCCAGCCTGCCCGCCATCACTCCCCCTACGACGCATATTTGCGCCGATACTCCCCGGGCGTAATCCCCGCATGCCGCTTGAACATGCGGATGAACGAGTTCACGTTACGGTAGCCGACCCGGGCCGCTACGTCCTGGATGCGCAGATCCAGGTTCTGCAGCAGCTCCTTGGCGGTCCGAATGCGCAGGTCGTTCAGATAGTCGCTGAAATTGACGCCGGTCTTCTCCTTAAAATACGTCGACAGGTAGCCGGACGTAATGTTCAGCTTGTCGGCCATCATGTCGAGGTTGATGTCCTCGTCCAGATGCGTGCACATATACTCCGTCACGAACGATGTGATCGGATCATGCTCCTCCGTCTTGCGCCGGATTCCCTGCAGCACGGGGTGCAGCAGGTCCGCGAACCAGCGCTCGTACTGCGCCCGGCAGTAGAAGCGCCGGGTCTCCTCGAGCGGCGGTCGGCCGCCGGCATCGGCCGATGCAGCCGCGGGAAGCTGGCGCAGCGCTTTATCCAGCTCGCCCGCCACATCCTTGGCGAACTGCCGGTAGTCGCTGGCCACCGCCTGCTTCTTCTCGAGCTGGTCCAGGCTGCGCCGGACCCACTCCTGCATGCCTTCCTCGCTGCCGCTCATCAGACGGGTCTGGAACTCCTGCTCCCACATTGCTTTGAGGTAGCGCTCGCCTCGCGCTCCGCCGTCAGGGGCGTCCGGCCGAATCCACTGCGTTTCATCCACCAGGCGGCGCAGCTTCAGCCGCTCCTGGACCTGCTCATACGCAGCCGTAAAGTCCGCCCCCGCCGGCTGAACGGCTCCATGGGCCATCGTGACGAGATAGCTGTCGCGGTCCACGGAGAACACCTGCAGCAGCCGCTGCATGTACGGGGCAAGATCCGCTTCCGGATCGGGCAGGAACAGCAGCGTGAGGATCTGGTGGGGCTCAGTCTGGATCGTGACAGCGTCGGGAAAAGCCTGACGCCATACATTGTCGACGTACACGCGGAGGTAATAAGAGCCTTTACCCGATTTCTGCTGATAATGCTCGAAGGCATCCTTGAACAGCACCTGGTAGACCACCACCACATAAGGCAGGCTCGTATCGGTCAGCTCCTGGATCTCCTTCAGGTTCATATGGATGTTCTTCAGCTTGTTGGTGTAGGCGTAATGCCGGAGCATGGAGTTTTTGCGTGCCAGATCGCGCGAAATGCTTTGGTGGGAGATGCGCATGTGGTGCATTTTTCGCGTGATCAGCTCGATTTCGCGAACGGGTTCGTTATCCGTGCCGCTTCCGGCGTCGGTCTCGTAGCCCTTCAGTTCGTCGACGATGAGCCGAATCGGCTGGTGCATGCGCCGGCTGAACAGGAAGGTCAGCACGATCAGGACGCCGACGATGGCGAGCAGTGACAGCAGGATCAGGTTCAGATTGAGGAGCTGGCCGGAAATGCTCTGGACCGGAACCCGGCTGACATAGGTGAAACCCGTACCGGCCCCCTTTTTATAAAAATAATAGTAATCCTTCGTTTGCATATAGGAGCGGCTCGGGTCAAACGAAGTGACCAGACCCGAATTGATGTCGGCCGACGTCTGGTAGAGCGGCTCCCCGTCAGCATTCAAAATATAAAACTGGTCGCTGATCGAAACGTGCAGGTCCTGCGTCAGCTTTTGGGCATCGATCATGACGATGAAGTACATGTCGCGGTAAGGCATCATTTTAATGATCATGGGCATCAGTATGCCTTTGGACACCGTATGGCCCGCCGTGTTCTCGGTAAAGGCGGCAGCCGGAAACACGCGGTATGCGTACGATTCGTCAAATTGGCGGTCCCAAAACTCCGGCGGGTAGGAAGGGCTAATGTAATACGTGCCAAACATCGCTTTTGCGCTGCTTGTCCCGTCCTTCTCGATGACGTAGGCATCGCTGCGGAAGTCAATGATGAGGTTGTCAATATAAAGGAAGGGATTCGTGTACAGCTGCTTCATCTCGGCAATGACGTCGTTGACGTAGCCATAAGCCTTGTTGACTCTGGCATGCCGGAGCAAATTGATGTGGGTCGCCCAGAGGCCGTTCTGGTTCAGACCGAGCACCATTTCCCGGGTCAGCCGAAAATGATCCTCATAGCCCTCCACCGCGTGATTAATGCTCAGCTCGTTGTACTTGACGATCTCCTGGTGGATCTGGCGTTTTAAATAGAAGAAGGAAACCAGGTTGAAGGCGGCAAGAAGCAAGATGACGGCCAGAAATCCAAGCAGCAATTTCGTGAAAAGCGTCGTATACCCCAGTTTTTTCGTCAGCATGAGTGACATCTTTTGAACACCTCCGGCAATGTGCGCTCTGTTACCTATATCATAAGATTTATTTTCGCGTTCAAACAATATTCACCTTTTCGGGTATCTCTACAATCTTCCGGCTGACCCCGGAAAAAGGGGATATCCTCACAAACGTGCAGATTTATTTATGGAGAAGCGTTCAAGTATGATTCGGGTACAGGGTTTCACGGCCCATGACCAAAGAGGGAGGTGCGCATGTGGGTGAAACAAGCACAATCGGAAGTGTCGGGAATCGTTGAAGCAGGCCTGCCGGGCCTGAACGTAAAGCGCCGCAGCGGCATGACCATGCAGAGCAGGCTGAAGCGGGCCTGGAGACGAAGCAAATACTTATGGCTGCTGTTTCTCCCGTGCCTGCTGTATTACGCGATTTTTAAGTATGCACCGATGTTCGGCCTCGTGATTACATTCAAAAACTACAATGTGTTCAAGGGCATTTGGGCGAGCGAGTGGGTGGGCTTCAAGTATTACCGGATGTTTTTCGAGAACCCGGATTTCTGGGTGCTGATGAAAAACACGGTGCTGCTCGGCGTTTACAAGCTGGTCTTCGGCTTCCCGGCGCCCATCATTCTGGCCCTGCTGCTGAACGAAGTCCGGAATGCCGTGTTCAAAAAATGGGTGCAGACCGTCAGCTACCTGCCGCATTTCATTTCCAACGTCATCGTGGCCAGCATGGTGATCATGTTCCTGTCCCCGAACGGCGGAATCATCAATGAACTGATTACTGCGCTTGGCGGCAAGCCGGTCAACTTCATGATGGAGCCGGGATGGTTCCGGCCGGTCTATGTCCTGTCGGAAATCTGGCAGCACATCGGATGGGAGACGATCATCTTCCTGGCGGCGCTGACCGCGGTCGATCCGCAGCTGTATGAAGCAGCCAGCATCGACGGGGCGAACCGGTGGCGGAAGCTGTGGCATGTGACGCTGCCCGGCATTGCCCCGACCATCATGATCATCCTGATCCTCGATATCGGGAAGGTGCTCGAGATCGGCTTCGAGAAAGTATTTCTGATGTATAACCCGGCCATTTACGATACGGCGGACATCATCAGCACCTATGTGTACCGGGTCGGGATGGAGCAGGGGAACTTCAGCTACGCCTCTTCCATTGATCTGTTCATGGGGGTCATCAGCTTCATCTTTATTTTTTCGGCCAACTTTATCAGCCGCAGACTGGGGGGAACCAGCCTATGGTAAGTACAGGGGAAGTTCGCGGCCGCCGCAGGATCAGCCTGTTTACCATCGTCAATACGCTGATTCTGCTCGGTGTCGCCGCCGTGACACTGTATCCGTTCGTTTACATGCTTGCGGTTTCGCTCAGCGGGGACGTGTACGTCATGAAGGGAGAAGTCACGCTGTGGCCAAAAGGCTTTAATCTCCGGATGTACGATCTGGTGCTGGGAGACCCGAAAATTTGGTCGGCCTACCGGAACACGATCATCTACACCGTGCTCGGCACAGCGATTGCGATGATCATTACGTCCATGGGCGCTTATGCGCTGTCCCGGAGCGACATGACGTTTCACAAGGGCTTTACGCTATTGATCGTGTTTACGATGTTTTTCAGCGGGGGCATGATCCCGACGTTTCTGGTGGTCCGCTCGCTCGGGCTGGTTGATACGATCTGGGGCATGGTGCTCCCGGGAGCGGTCAGCACGTGGAATCTCATTCTGATGCGGACGTTCTTCAGCGGCATTCCGAAGGAGCTGGAGGAATCGGGACGGATCGACGGGCTGAACGACATCGGCATCTTCTTCCGCATCATCGTGCCGTTATCCAAGCCGGTGTTCGCTACGATCTCATTGTTCTATGCGGTAGGCATCTGGAACAACTTCATGAATCCGCTGCTGTATTTACGCAATCCCGACCTGTTCCCGCTTCAGGTCATCCTTCGCAATCTGGTGCTTGCCGGAAGCGTCAGCTCCGGGCAGGTGACGCAGATCGGCGGAGACAACATGGTGGTCGAGGATTCGCTGAAGTTTGCGACGATCATGGTATCCACCATTCCGATCCTGATCATATATCCGTTCGTCCAGAAATATTTTGTGAAAGGATCGATGATCGGCGCGGTGAAGGGATAACTGTGATGTTCCAATTTTGATCAAAGGGGCGAAACGAATGAAGAAAAGAAAGATCGCTTCAGCGCTGCTGGCCGCACTGCTGATCGTCATTGCCGCAGCCGGATGCACCAGCGGGAAGAAGGAAGAGACGAATTCGGCACCAAATGCCGGAACCGGAGGACAGAAGGAGACGGTCACCTTAACGGCTCTCCTCGACAACAATGCGACCTTCCCGTACAGCAAGGATTGGCCGATCTGGAAGTGGATTCAGGAGAAAACCGGGGTCACGCTGAACGTACAGACGCCTTCGGGCAAGCTGAGCGACACGTTGAACCTCGTCATGGCCTCGGCCAATCTCCCGGACCTCATGTATATGTCGAGCCGCAGGGACTCCAACAAATACGGGGACCAGGGCGCGCTGGAAAATATTTTGGACCATGTCGACCAAATGCCGAACCTGAAAAAGTGGATGGAGCAGTATCCGGAGGAAGCCAAGGCCGCGCTGTCCGCGGACGGTAAAATGTATATGTTCCCGAACCAGGGCTTTGGTGAGACGAACCGGATGATCTGGCTGTACCGCGAGGATGTGTTCAAGAAAAACGGACTGCAGCCGCCTAAGACTTATGAGGAGCTGCACCAGGTACTGAAAAAGCTGAAGCAGCTGTACCCGGACAGCTATCCGCTGTCGATGCGCTTCGGGCAAATACCGGATGAGATGTACGCCAACCTGACGACCAACTTCGATACGGGCACGGACGTGTATTACGATTTTGACGACAACAAGTGGAAGTTCGGACCGACCGAGGACAACTATAAGAAAATGGTGGAGATGTGGCATACCTTCTACGAGGAAGGGTTGATTCCGCCGGATTTCCTGTCGATCCAGACGAAGCAGTGGCAGGACGTCATGTCCACGGGCCAATCCTTTGTGACAATCGATTACATCAGCCGCGTCGACTTCTTCAACAACGCGATGCGCAAGGACAATCCGGAGTACAGCCTGCAGTTCATGGCGCCGCCGGCAGGACTGCCGGGCATGAAACAGCTGAACCCGTATTTCCACTATCTTGAGGGCGGTCTGACCGTTGCCTCGAGCTCCAAGCATAAAGACGAAATTATGAAGTACATGGACTTTTTCTACAGTGAAGATGGGCGAAACTTAAGCAGCTGGGGCAAGGAAGGCGAGACTTATACGGTGGAAAACGGGGAAAAGAAATTTAAGTCGGAGTATACCGACGTGACGGAAATGCGGAAGCAGACCGGCCTGCAGACGAGCGGCACGTATACGTGGATCGATTTCAATGCGCATCTGTCGCTGTTCTCGGGCGATTTGAAGAAGGCCTATGAGGAAGCGGCCAAATACGATCCGCCGGCGATGCAGCCGAAGCCGGCCTTTACCGACACGGAGAACGAGGTGCTGTCGGTGACCGGGCAGGCTGTGAAGAAATACCGCGAAGAGAACTTCTCCAAGTTCGTCCTGGGCACGCGGAAATTAAGCGAGTGGGATAAATATGTGGAGGAAATCAACGGCCTCGGCGTCCAAAAGCTGATCGACACCTATACGGCGGCGCAGCAGCGGGTGGAGCAGGCGAAGCTGGAAAATAAATAGGAAGGCGCGAGGTTGCGCCGATTCCCTGAGGCACCTGGCTAACGGCCGGGTGCTTTTTTTCTTTTAAGGCAATTTCCCCATCACAAAAGGGCGGATGCCGATATTCCATCCCAAAGGTTTTCCAAATTCCTTGACAGGATACAATATCTGTAATATAAATGATCTAGTTATTTAGTAAATTACTGATTTAGTAAATTACTAAATATTAATCGGGAAGGTGAGATGAATCGGATGGATAAAAGCCGCAGGGCGGAGCTGATCGCCCAATACAAAGAAATGAAACCCCAAATGGGCGTATATATGCTCAAGTGTGTCCCTTCCGGACGCATCTATCTGGGTTCCACGCAGGATATGAAAAGTATGCTGAACCGGCATCAGTTTATGTTAAGATCCGGGCTGCACAAATGCAAGGAGCTGCAGCGGGAATGGAACGAATACGGGGAGAGCCGGTTTGAAGTGAAGGTTGTGGACACGCTCGTCTACGACAAGGATGAGTCCAAAACCGACTATACGGAGGACCTGGATCTCCTGCGCGACATCTGGAAAGATAAATTAGAAAATGTGGAGATGATCTAACCATGAGGATCCCAACAACGTTAAAACATAAACCGGTCATCGTATCCGAGAATTACGAAAACATCGACGGCAGAAAGGCGTACAGCACGGATGCCAAGGGGTTGTCCCTGGGCCTTGCCCAGTGGAACGAGCGCGGGAAGGTGGACATTTCCGCCAAGGTCTGGCGTTATACCGGCGAGAAATGGTCGCGCCAATCCGAAGAGCTTCCGATGCACCGGGTGCTGGATCTGGCGATTCTGATCCTGCGCAGCAGCGCTTACTTCAGCGAGGCGTACCGCTATCCCAAGCTGTATGATCCGGAAGAGACGACCATCGACCGTGTAGGGGTACAGGGCGATGCCATGGAAGTGGCGGTATGCACGGACAATCCGATGATCGACGAGGATATCAAACTGTTTGCCCAAGCGCTGAACGAAGACGGCGAGCTGCTGGGCGAGCGGTTCCGCATTTTGTCCCGCCTGCTCAAGGACATGGGATATTGATGAGCAAGCGGAAGCTTTTCCAATGGATGATCATTAAAGGAGATGGTTTTACATGAGTTCTACCGAGCAAGGTTTAAAAGGCGCCTCCAGTGCCGTACCATCCGAGAGGCCGGGGCCGGGTGCTCCCGACAAGAAGGATACGGTACTGCGGGCCATGATCGCCTTCCTCATCCCCCTTATTCTGAGCAACGCCCTGCAGTCCGTCGGCCAGCTGGTCGGCAGCATCGTCGTAGGGCGCTGGATCGGGGTTGAGGCACTGGCGGCGATATCCGCGTTTTTCCCGTTATTTTTTCTGGTCATATCCTTTGTGATCGGGATCGGCTCCGGCAGTGCCATTCTGATCGGTCAGGCTTACGGTGCCCGCAACGAGGAGAAGCTTAAGGCGGTCGTCGGCACGACGCTGACCTTCACAGTCATCCTCGGCATCGTCCTGGCGGTGCTGGGGGGCATCTTTACCGAGGACATTTTGCTTCTGATCGGAACCCCGTCCAACATCATCGACATTTCCGTACATTATGCCCGCATCATGTTCTGGAGCCTGCCGTTTTTGTTCCTGTATGCGGTCTATACGACATTTATGCGCGGAACAGGCGATTCGAAAACGCCGTTTTATTTTCTGATCGTCAGTACGGCGCTGAACCTGATTCTGCTGCCCGTGCTGATCTTCGGCTGGATCGGGCTGCCCAAGCTCGGCCTGTACGGTGCAGCTTATGCGAATCTCGTCTCCACGATCGTGACCTTTATCGCGATGCTCTGGTATCTCCGCTGGAAGAAGCACCCGCTGCAGTTCGACGCTTCGGTGCGCAGGCACCTGGGGATGGACCGGGAAATGCTGAAGCTGCTGCTTCGTCTCGGCATTCCCTCCAGCATCAGCATGATTCTGGTGTCGCTGTCCGAGATTGCGGTCATCATATTTGTCAACCGGTTCGGCTCGGACGCAACCGCCGCCTACGGCGCGGGGAACCAGGTGGCGAGTTACGTCCAGATGCCGGCGATTAGCTTGGGCATGACCGTATCGGTGCTGGGAGCGCAGTCGATCGGGGCCGGTCAGCTGGACCGGCTGAAACAGGTCATCCGCGTGGGTATTATGCTCAACTATATCATTGGGGCCATCATCATTATCCCGGTGTACCTGTTCTCGGAGCATATTTTGTCCTGGTTCATTACGAGCGGCGATACGCTGGACATCGCCCACAGGCTGCTCATGATCACGCTGTGGAGCTACCTTATCTTCGGCCATACGCAGATTTACGGGGCGACGATGCGGTCCAGCGGCACAGTGCTGTGGCCGACGGTGTTCAACATCGTGTCGATCTGGTGCGTAGAGGTCCCTGTGGCCTATGTGCTCTCGTACCATACAAGCCTTGGCATCGAAGGCATTTGGATCGGGTATCCGGCAGCGTTCATCGCCAGCTTCATTCTGGTGTACAGCTACTACCGCTTCTCATGGAAAAAGAAGCAGATTACGCGGCTCGTTCACTAGCAGGGAGTACTTCAGAACTGCGGAACCTGGGGGGACCGGCATGAAGGGGAAAAGGCTAGCGTTATCGCTGATCATCGCTTTTGTGGCTGCGTACATCGGGTTTGGGGCTTGGGTCGCCCTTGATACGAAACGGATATTGGTGGCAGCCATGAGCGGGGATCCGGGCTATACCGAATACATGGATGAGGCTGTCTATCATGACATCCATCCGGTCCAGCGAGGCATGACGAACAAGGACTATGCGTATGACCCCGCCGTTCACGACATCGGCTTCGTATTTCCGCTGCATTTCTTCGGAGTATCTCTGGCTTATGTGACCCAGCAGTACTCCGGTGAGCCTTTCGGGTTCAGGGAGCCGGTCCGTCTGACGCTTAAGCTTAAATCCGGAAAATGGTATGCGACCGGTGCATCCATTCAACCTTAAAAACAAATACAGATCGATAACGATAGCAAAGGGCTGCTCGAACGGGGCGAAGATGACCGTGGAAGCAGCTCTTTTTTGTATTAAAAAACTTTTTGAACGTTTTTTTGCTTCCGTGTCGAATTCGCCGACAAGCATTCGTCGTATTGATGTAAAGACAAAAAACAGGTGAAAGGTTGTTGAACAATATGGGAGCACAAATGAACGCTTATCTGATGTCGGTGGATGCAAGAAGCCAGGCGAATTACTATATCGAGGCCCTAGGCGGGGAAATCCAGTTTGTCAGTACATACGGAGACGCGCCCGGAGCGCCTGAGGCGATGAAGGATAAAGTGATGCACTTGGCAGTAACGGTGGCGGGAGCGAATCCGCTGATGCTGTCCGACGCGTTTGAACCGGTTTCGTATAACCGCAGCGTCAGCCTTTCTTTAACGTATACCGATGAGGAGGAAGCCAGAGCGGCCTATACCAAGCTGAGTGAGGGCGGAGAAAGCAAATATCCTTTTGCCCTTCAGCCATGGGGCGCTTATTATGGTGAGGTCATTGACCGATTCGGTGTAACGTGGATGATTACGAAGATGTAATGGCGGGAACGAAACCCGGCAAATATAACGATGGGAAGCAGCAGATAAAGCAGTTCAAGGAAGGCAGCCGCTATGAGGATCGGCTGTCTTTTTGCTGCAGTGAACAGCGGGGAACCGTTGATCAACCGGCGTCAAACTTACCTTTTCCCCCTTCGTTAAGGGAACGAATGGGTTCCAAAAAGCCAAAAAGAAAGTTTTTTAAAATTAGTGAGTTGCAAAAACTAACTAAGTATTGTATTATGACTTACATAGAAACGAGCACAACATATGAGCGCTCAGCAAAGCAGATCATGACGAGAAAAAAATTAAGCAAGAGCTTCATTCGAGAAGGGATGGATCATCCGATGATCAAGGAAACGTTCGATGCGTTAATTATCGGCTTTGGCAAAGGCGGAAAAACGTTGGCCCCCTTTCTGGCCGAGCAGGGATTGAAAGTCGCCGTCGTGGAAAAGTCACCTCTGATGTATGGCGGAACCTGCATCAATATCGGCTGCATTCCTACAAAGGCGCTTGCCTATCAGTCGCATATCGTTTCGCAGGAGGAAGGGAACGGTCCGGATTCCCGGCAGGCGAAGTATGGCCGCGCCCTTCAGGAGAAAGATGAGCTGGTTACCCTGCTGCGCGGCAAGAACTTCAATAACCTGAACAGCCATCCGGGGATCACGGTATTGACCGGGACGGCTTCGTTCCAATCCCCGCACGAGGTTCGGGTGGAAACGGAAGCTGGGACCATCCTCGCCGAGGCCGAGCGGATTTTCATCAATACGGGGGCAAAGCCGGTCCTTCCCGACATTCCCGGGATTGACGGAGTTCATGTCTATACGAGCACGGAAATGCTGGACTTGGCGAAGCTGCCTTCCCGGTTGGCCATCATCGGCGGCGGCTATATCGGCCTGGAATTCGCCTCCATCTATGCAGGCTTCGGCTCAGAGGTGACCGTTCTTGAGAATGGCGGCGTATTTATGCCGAGAGAGGACCGGGAGATTGCCGAAGAGGTCAAAAAGGTGCTGGAGGCCAAGGGCATCCGCTTCCGGCTGCAGACCAAGGTGTCCCGGATTACGGAACAACGGGAATCCGTTCAGCTACTGCTGTCCACGCCTGATGGTGAGGACACGCTCCAAGCGGATGCCGTACTGGTCGCCACTGGAAGACAGGCCAATACGGAAGGACTGAATCTTGAAGCCGCAGGCGTTGAAGTGACGGAGCGCGGTTTCGTCCGGGTCGACGAGACGCTTCAGACCAATGTGCCGCATATCTGGGCGATCGGCGACGTGAACGGCGGTCCGCAGTTTACGTACATTTCGCTGGACGACTACCGGATTCTCAAGAATCAATTGTTCGGCGACCGGACGCGTACGACCGGCGACCGGCGATTCGTCCCTTACTCCGTGTTTATCGATCCTCCGCTGGCCCAAGTCGGATATACGGAACAGGAGGCGCTGAAGCGGGGACACACCGTGAAAACGGCAAAATTACCTGTTACCGCATCGACGAGGGCACGCCAGCTGAAACAGACGGAAGGTCTGCTGAAGGCGGTCGTCGACGCCGAAACGGACCGTCTGCTCGGTTTCACCATGTTCGGTGCGGAGTCCAGCGAGGTTGTGAACATCGTGTCCGTGTTCATGCAGTCCGGGCAGCCGTACACTGTCCTCCGCGATACCATTTTTACACATCCGTCGATGGCGGAGACGATTAACGACTTGCTCGGTGCGATCCAATGAGCTCCTCTACGAGCTCATCGCTTACATATTGACGTACACAATGCCATTCAGCTTAACACGATAAATCACATTTATAAGGGAGAGAACAACCATGACGAAAGTAAAAGAGACGATGAAAGCCGTAGGCCTGTATAAGTATTTACCGATTGATCATCAAGAAAGCCTGATTGATGTTGAGCTGGATAAACCGGTGCCAACAGGCAAGGACTTGCTGGTGAAAGTGCATGCCATCTCAGTGAATCCTGTCGATTATAAAGTCCGTTCGCCTAAAGACCGCGTGGAAAGTGTGCCAAAAGTGCTGGGATGGGACGTCGCGGGCGTCGTCGAGCAGGTAGGTCCGGATGTGACGTTGTTTAAGCCGGGCGATGAAGTGTACTATGCCGGCAGCATTACGCGTCCTGGCGGCAACAGCGAATTTCATCTGGTGGACGAACGGATCGTGGGCAAGAAGCCATCCACGCTGGATTTTGCACAGGCGGCGGCGCTGCCGTTAACGACCATTACAGCCTGGGAAAGCCTGTACGACCGGCTTGGAGTCTCCAAGAACCAGGCGGACAACACCGGCAAAACCATCCTGATTATCGGAGCAGCCGGCGGGGTCGGATCGATTGCGACACAGCTCTCCAAATATTCCGGCCTGACGGTCATCGGCACGGCTTCCCGGCCGGAATCGGCCGATTGGGTGAAAGGGCTGGGGGCGGACTACGTCATCAACCATTTTGAAGCGTTCCTGCCGCAGCTTAAGGCCGTCGGCATCGAGCAGGTCGATTACATCCTCTGCTTGAACAGCACGGAGAAGCACTGGGCGAACATGGCGGAAGCGATCGCGCCGCAAGGCAAGATTTGCTCGATCGTGGAGACGGATGAACTGCTCAACCTGACCCTGCTCAAGAATAAAAGCGTCACGTTCGTATGGGAGCTCATGTTTACCCGTTCCACGTACCAAACGCCGGATATGATCGAGCAGCACAAGCTGCTGGACGAAGTCGCACGCCTCGTGGACGAGGGCGTCATCCGGACCACTACAAGCGAGACGCTGACACCGATCAATGCCGCCAATCTGCGCAAGGCCCATGCTCTGCTGGAGACCGGCCGTACGGTGGGCAAGGTCGTACTGGAAGGATTCTGACGGGAGCCGCGCTGGGGCCGGTTTGCGTGAAGCGGTCATTTGTGGCACTGTAGGATTAGAAGGCAGTACCACATTTGAGGCAAAGATACACGGGGGGTCATGGATATGCCGAAGAATATTTACAACCTGGATTGCAACATTGCGCAGACATTGAACATCGTTGGCGATCGATGGTCTTTGATGATCATACATGAAATTTTGGTCGGTAAAAAAACGTTCAACGAGATCAAACAGGGGCTGGCGACGATCTCTGCGAATGTGTTATCCGAGCGGCTCAGACAGCTGGAGGAGGACGGGCTGATCGTATCCAATCTGTACTCTGCGCATCCTCCGCGGTATGAGTATGAGTTGACGGAAAGCGGACGGGATATGGAAATGATCTTTCATGCTTTTATCCTATGGGGAGAGAAGCACCTGGATAAATGCTATAAAAGCCTGAAGCATACCGCCTGCGGCCACGAAGTCGAACTCCGCCATTATTGCCCGCACTGCGAATCGAACGTGGATGACATTACCGTTGTCCCCGTAGAAGACGCCAAGCAGCCATAACGATCGGCCGCCGCAAAAGCTTCTTGGTCAGCCGGATCGCCTAAGGCGGTCCATTATATATAAAGAAGGGATGGATGACAAATGGCAAACACAACAATTACGCTGGAACAGGTATTGAATCAGCAGGTGGCGAACTTCAGCATTCTTTACGTTAAAATCCATAACTACCACTGGTACGTAAAAGGGGAACAGTTCTTCACGCTCCATGCGAAGTTCGAAGAGCTGTACAACGACATTACGCAAAAAGCGGACGACATCGCCGAACGCCTCCTGACGATCAAGGGAAGACCGGCCGCGACGATCAAAGAATATCTGGAAATCGGCACGGTAGCGGAAGCCACGGGAAAAGAGGACGCGCGCGGTATGGTGCAGTCGCTTATCCATGACTTCTCTGCGGTCAGCAAGGAGCTGCAGGACGGGATCCGTTTGGCGGAAGACGCCGGCGACCATCCGACGGCAGATATGCTGATCGGGATTCAGGCGGACCTCGACAAGCACGTCTGGATGCTGGAATCTTATCTTGGATAAAAAGGAAGAGCCCGGGGACTAATGCTCCCCGGGCTCTTTTAATAATGTCGTCCGTGCCCCGCTATGCGTCAGCGTCAGCTTATGCATCGCCCGGGTGCAGGCGATATAAAGCAGCGATCGGTCCATCTCGTTCCGGTAGACTTCGCTGCTCACGAAAGGAACGATCACCTCATCGAACTCCAGGCCTTTCGCCAAATGGGCGGATGTGACGATGATGCCCTCGCGGAACTCCTCACTGTCGAAATCCAGCAGATACAGGTTGTCAAACGCGTCCCTCAGGCGGTGATAGACCTCGTCTGCCTGGGCCTTTGTTTTGCAGACGATCCCCATGGAACGTGACTCGGAATGTACAAATTCCCGGAGGACAGACCGGATCCGCTCCATTTCCTCCTCCTTGTCTTCGCAAGCGACCATCCGCGGAAGCTCGCCGTGCCGCTCAATGGGGACGACGCTGCTGTTGTCTTTGAGCTGCCGGGCAAAGGTCGTTATTTCATAGGTGGACCGGTAGCTCTTTAACAGCTCTACCGTATCCGCGTTCGGGAACACCTTTTTGATCTCGGCAAGCGAAGAGGAGGAGTAGGGATTGACGGATTGGCCGGCATCGCCGAGGATCGTCTTGCGGCAGTTGAACAGCCTGGAAAGGACAGCGTACTGGATGGGCGTGTAATCCTGCATTTCGTCGACGATCAGATGCTTTACAAAATCAAACGGCGCCGTTCCTTCCCAGTACATTTTCAGGTAGACGAGGGGAAAGACATCCGAATATTCCAGCTTCTTCGGCCCTGCCATGCGAAGCAGCTCCGGTCTGCCCAGCCAGTCGTAAAAATCCTTGTACAGCGCCAGCAGGCTGGAGGCGCGGAACATTTTTTTAACAGCTGTCTTGATTTTGCGAATCCGGGGTGCGGACAGCCTCTGTCCATCCTCGTCCCTGAGGTTTGCCGCCGCCTGGTTTGCGGTCCGCTCTAGCCTGGACAGTACGGGCATCCGGCGGGTGCCGTCATAGATGGCTCGCAGCTCCGCGGCAGAAATCCGCATTCCGTCGATCTGCACATCCTCCGGCGCAAAATAATGCTGCTCTGCATAAGCGATAAACTCATCCAGCTTCCGGATGAAGCCGGCCGACGCCTTAAACCGGATGCGTTCGACCATGCCCGGGTCTTCTTGGTCCATCAACACGGAAACTTGCTCATAGAACGTCTGAAAACCGGCGATCCCTTTGAGCTCCGCTTCCGCCAGCTCCTCGAGGCGCATTTCCATCATATTTTCTTCACCAAGCTCAGGCAGAACGCTCGAAATATAATCGGAGAACACGTTGTTCGGCGAGATGATCAGCACGTTTCTTGACGTCAGCGTTTCCTTGTAGCGGTACAGCAGGAAGGCGATACGGTGCAGGGCGACCGACGTTTTCCCGGAACCGGCCACGCCCTGAATGATGAGCTCATCGGAAGTTTCATTGCGGATGATGACGTTCTGCTCCTTTTGAATCGTGGCGACGATGTTTTTCATCTTTTCGTCCGAGGTGCTGCTGAGCTCCTTCTGAAGGACGTCATCGTCGATGTTAATCGAGCTTTCGATCATATATTCCATGCGGCCGTCCCTGATTTTGTACTGCCGCTTCACCGTCAGCTCGCCCTCGATCGGCCCCAGCGGAGCTAGGAAATAGGCGTGGCCGACGCCGAAATCGTAAAACATGCTGGCGACCGGCGAACGCCAGTCGTAAATCAGATTCGTATGCCCGTCCGTCCCGGCGAAGGAATGAATCCCGATATAATAGGCATCGGCTTCTTTTAGGCCATTTTCCCGAAAGTCTACCCTGCCGAAATAAGGAGACTGGTACAGCTTATGCAGCTTCCGCTCCTTGTCGATCGCTTTCTCACCCGAGTCGATCTGAAGCGAGATGTCGACCTTGTTCGCGGCTCGCTCCGCGGGATCCAGCTGGGAAATGTTTTCCCACATATATTTTTTCGCCTCGATGACATCGCGGTAGGAAGCGGATATTTTCCCGCGGATGTCTTCCAGCGCCCGTCCCAGCTTGTCTGTCATCGCTTCGGCATAACGCCTTTCATCGGCTTCGCTTTGGTTCAACATCTTAGACCCTCCCTGTGAAAGAATAAGTCTAAGTATAGAAAAAATCCGCCAAAAATATAGACTTATACTTCCGGCTGTAGTATTATAACTTGCACGTGGGTCCAGAAATACCTATACGGCACCACTTTACAGCATCAAAGTAATTAATGGGATAAACTACAGCCAGGTCCTTAAGGGGCCTGGCTTTTTGGTATGTCCGTTACCTGCCTGGATTCAGATTCCGGAATGCGCTCCGCGTACTGCCGTTGCATGACCGCCAGCCGGCCGTTAACCCATTCCCGGGCTTCGGTAGGCTCCATAATGACCGCTTCGGGCCCCAATATCCAGACCATATCGGCAAAGAACGCCACGTCCTTCCGGGGAATGGATATGTCGATCCTGCCGCTGCCATCGGGCTCGCACTCGATATGAGGCTGAAGTCTGCCGTTCCCTTCCAGCATTCGGACGCCTTCCGGAGTCAGTCGGACGATGAAGTCGGTCTTCGGCGCCTTCTTCAGTTCCTCCTCATTCCAGTTAAACACCGTTTTCTCATCAACCTCATCAAGGCAGCAGACCTCTTCATTCAGCACGGCCGAGCGGATACGGTCCGCCCGGAACAGGCGATACGCTTTGCGGGTAAAGCAGTAGGCAGGGCAGTACCAGTATCCTTGGTCCGAGTAGAGGCCGATCGGCTGAATGACTCTTTCGTCCGCGGACGTGCCGGATTGATAGACAATGGTTGCGGCGCTGCGACTCATAACCGCCTGCAGCAGCACCTCCAGACACTCGGCCGACATGCTGCGCCGGGGGCTCCAAATCGCCATTTTACCGGTTAAGCGGCTAATTCTCTCTTTCAGGTCCGGCGGGAGATAGTGATAGAACTTGTCGAGGGCGGAAGCGGCCGCTTTACCGAACGGGACGGAGCCAAAATAAGCCAGCGATTGGGAGGCGAAGAACAAGGCGGTCGCTTCGCTTTCGGTAAAAGCGATTGCGGGCAGCAGCCGCTCGTTTAACAGGCGGAAACCGCCGCCCCGTCCTTGAACGGAGTACACGGGGATGCCCAGCTCGCCAAGCTCGATGAGGTCCCTGGATATGGTCCGCTGGGACACGCCCAGCTCATCCGCAAGCTCGCGGAGGGTAAAGTTTTTCTTAGCATTGACGAGCATGATAAGCCGGATCAACCGCTGGGATTTATACATCGGCGTCCCGTCCTTTCATTTTTTTCTCAAGTGTATCACAAAAACAAGACAGCACCTGTCGTGTTTAAACGATATGATGAGTTCATAAGATTTGGAAAGGCATAATCAACCCCAATAGAGGAGGATGCTGTATGGAACCAATGGAAAAGGGAAACGAGCGCAGTCTGCAAGCATTTCATACATTTCGCCGGGCGATTGAGGAAGGGGATACGGGGGCGTTTGAAGCGCTGGTGACCTCTGATTTTGGTTTTATCGTCCCGATCCCTTTTGAGGAATGGCAGGGAGAGCAGAGGGGAACCGGGAGGTTCCGGGAATTGGTCGAGCTTGAACGGGCAAGCATGAGTGCCAAACTAACGCCGGTCATCTGCGTAGAGCAGGAGGATACCGGGATCGTTATCTTTCAAGCGGAGGGGATCTTTAACGAAATGCCGTACACGAATGAACTGGTAATCGTGTTCCGTTTCGAGCAGGAACGGATCCGCTCCTTCCGGGAGTATGTGGGCGTCACTTCCCACCTGCTTGCTATAGCGAAGTCATAAGGCATGAAAACGGGCAAGGCCGGGAATAAGCACGAAGGGTGCCCTCGGTCTTGCCCGCATGTTTGCTGCCTGCGGCGCCATGTTATTCGGTTGTCCGGCGGGACGGAGTAGGCTCATCAAACTGCCGATCGATCAGCACTTGGCAGGCATTCAGAAAATAGTCGGCATGGTAGTACCCCTTATCCATATAGGCACTCATCATGGCGCCATCCTTCAGCAGCTGAAGCTGGTAAGTGAGCTGAACCGGGTCGCGGGCGCCGGCCTGGCGGGCAATATCCTCAATATTTTTCCAAAGGGTGGAGCGGTATGTTATGGCTGCCTGGTGTCCGGGATGGTCCTCATCCGGAAATTCGACAATGGCGTTCATAAAAGGACAGCCGCGGAATCGGGAGCTCTTCATCCGTTCGACCAATTCCTCCAGAAGGGCATAGAGCTGTTCTTTGGGCGAATCGGGGAACTGACGCTTTACTTCTTCAACGGCCTCCATTCTAGTCTTGGAGCGCAGCTCCAAATAGGCCACGACCAGATGGTCCTTGGTCGGAAAGTTGCGGTAAAAGCTGGCCTTGGCAACCCCCGACTCTTCAATGATCCGGTCGATCCCTACAGCGCGCACGCCTTCGCTATAAAATAAATCGGACGCCACCTTCAGTATCCGTTCTTTGGCGGATTCCTTCTTAGTCATTCTAATCACCTGTTCCTGAATAAGGTAAATTCGCTGTTGACATGAGACAGATCTGTCTGTATCATACGATTATCAAACGAGACAGATCTGTCTCATTTATTTTAATGGCTGATTCCGGCTGCTGTCAAATATCCGGATTCGCCTGAGGAGGATGAAGCAAGCGATGAACCAACCGGTCAATTCCATTCCCGCGCCTCTTGCGCAGGCGGCGGCCGAGCCGCGCCAGAGGCCGCGTTTAATGCTGGCGGTGATGCTGCTGTCCGTATTTATGGCCGTAGCGAACATTTTTATCATCAATGTGGCAACCCCTTCGATTCAGCGGGGGCTTCACGCCGATTTCTACGGCGTACAGTTCGTCGTTTCGGCCTATACCTTGTCTTATGCCGTGGCCTTGATTATCGGCGGGCGGCTGGGCGACCGGTACGGACGGCGGAAGATGCTCCTGATCGGCGTGGCCGGCTTTACATTAACATCCTTGTTATGCGGCTTTTCGGGCAGTGTCGGTGTGCTTACGGCCATCCGCGTGCTTCAAGGCTTTAGTGCGGCGCTGATATCGCCGCAGGTGCTGTCCCTCATTCAGGCGCAGTACCCGCCGGAGAAGAGGGGAATGATCTTCGGGCTGTATGGCGCAGCCCAGGGATTGGCCGCTTCGACCGGACAGCTGATCGGCGGTTTGCTGCTCGGCTGGAATCCGTGGCATCTCGACTGGCGGCTGGTCTTTTTCTTCAGCGTCCCGATCGGATTGATCATCCTGGCCATGGCTCCGTTCGTTCCGGAATCGAAGGATTCGGACCGCTCGCGGATGGACTGGTTCGGTGCGGCCATGGCGGCAGCAGGACTGCTGCTCCTCGTGTATCCGCTGGTCCAGGGGCAGAAGGAGGGGTGGCCGGCACTGCTCGTCATCAGCCTGATTCTGTCCGGCCCTGTCCTCGCCGTATTCGTATGGACGCAGCGCAGGCTGCTTGCCAAAGGACGCCGGCCGTTTATGAACGTAAGGCTGTTCGGCCAGAAAGCATTCAGCTTGGGCCTGGCCGTGATCTTTCTCATGATGACCGCTCAAGCCGCCTTCTTTCTGATCACGGCCTATTTGCTGCAAATGGGGCATGGATTCAGTGCCCTGAAATCCGGATTGATCATCCTGCCCATGGGCATCGGGTATTTTCTGGCCTCGCTGTTGTCACCGAAGCTAGCGGGCAAAATTGGAGCCCACGTCCTTACGGTCGGTTCGGTGCTGACCTCCGTCGGCTATTTCGCGGTCGCGCTGACGATCTGGGCCACCGGGTGGTCGCCGAACGTATGGTTCTGGCTGCCGGCTCTGGTCCTGCTGGGCATAGGCCAAGGCTTTATCGCCGCGCCGCTGACCAATGTGGTGCTGTCCAAGGTAGAGAAGCAGGATATCGGGTCGGGCTCCGGCATTTTGACGACGGGGATGCAGCTCGCCTCTGCCATCGGTATCGGCCTCATCGGAATTGTCTGGATGAGCTCATTAAGCCATTATGCCAATCAGGCGGAGGCGCGGACCGAGCTTGAACTGCGGCAGCATCTGACATCCTACGCCTTGTCGGAGGAGCAGGGGCAGACGGCGCTGGCCAGGCTGCGTGATTGCTTCCCGGCAGCGGCCGGTCAGGCACAGGCGGCTCCCGGCGCATGCAAGGTTACCGCTTCCGCTGCCGGGGGTGCCGAGAGGCTGGTGGCGGACGGCGTATCGCAGTCGAATGCGCGCAGCTACACGAGCGCCTTTATCCTCAGCATGACGGTGCTTGGATTCTACACGATGCTGATCATTCCGATGACGGTCGCTCTCGCCGGGAGAAAACGGAAGAGCTGAAGGCGCAGCGGACGATCGGGCAAGGGATTGAAGATCGTCCGAGGCTCGCCAATTATCGGATGAACGGGTCCCGCCCGTGAATCAGGCAGCCCTAAGTTATACGTTCGTACCTCCAAAAAAACCCTGCCGATTCTTCAGAAGAATCGGCAGGGTTTGGGCGCTTTTATGCAAGTTGCGTATACGTTGATATTACTTAGGCTGTACCGTATCGGCGTCCGACGTCACAATAATCGCTTCGGCATTCGTGATGCCGGGAATCGATTTGGTCATGATTGGAGAATGATAGGCGATAATTTTGGTGCCAGGGCGAAGCTTGGTATCGCCGCCCATCGTAGGGATGACTGGCGTATCTTTCGAGATGTTCAGAATGACGTCGTTGTCGGTGGAATCATCGGATCCTACGTTTACATAGACCTGATCGGCTGAAGCGCGGTCTGATGCTTTAACGGTACCTTCAATTTTGACCGTTTCCGCCTTCTTCACTACGATTTTGCCGGCATGCGTTTGGGCCGGATAAATCATCGTCATGATATCGCTGTAATATGCGTCCACGCGGATATCCGCCTTCAGGGCATCCTTGGTCAGCGCCTTGCCGTCTTCGTCGACGATTTGGGTTTTGTCATCGACGGAGAGGATGACGTAGTTGACGCCGCCCTTGTCATGCGCCTTGCCGACGACCGTTACTTTGCCATCCGCCGTATTGGTGACGATGCCGTCTGTGCCGGCTTTAAGTTCCTGATCCGTATTGCCGGTTTCACCACTTCCGGTATCTTCCGTGTTCACGATCACATAATTCGTTCCGGCTTGCGGCGGCAGGCTCATGGCCACTTCAGGACCATAGAAAGCCCGGATGCTCGTGCCCTCTTTAATGTCGCCGCTGGTCAGCGCCTTGCCGTCCTGGCTGAGGATGGTGGCTTTATCGGCCAGGTGCAGAAGAATCGTGTCCTCATTAGAGGTATAAATATCGGTTCCTTTGACCAGGATGCCGTTCTCTCTCACTTCGGATACGGTTCCGTCAATGGCGGTAAAGCTCTTATCCTGAACGACAAGCGTTAGCGCCGTGCCGCGGGCCGGGAGGCTTTTCGTAATATTCGGTCCATAGAACGCCTTCACGACTTTTTTCTCATCGATGACGGTTTTCAGGGGAACGCTTTTCCCGCGGGCATCGATGATCTTGGTCTCCGGCGTGATGGCCAGGACGATCTGGCTTTGATCGCTTGGAGCCAGCCCCCGTCCCGTAACCGTAACGGATTTGCCCGTCTTGTCGTTCACGAAGTCCGTGATTTGTCCCCATGTGGCAGGAACCACTTTGGCCTCATGTTGAACCTGGCCTTGTCCGCTTTGAGCGGCTGCGGGCGGCACCTCCTGGGCGCTGGCCGCAACCGGAACGGCTGCCAGAGCGAAAATTGATGCGGTTGCCAATACTTTGTAAATTTTGTTCATCTGTCATTTTCCTCCTCTATATGGCGTTCTTGCGAGTGCGGATCGGAATGTTTCACCGTGCATGCAATTGGTAAATGATGCTTGCTCTTCATAGTTCCTGACGAGGCGGTCATGCCAAATGTTGCACATTGCAGGCAAATTCACAGCGTTCTCCGTCCAATAACACGCTTATGGGCTGGCGGCCATACAATGGGGAAAGAACATTGAAGCTGGAGGTAGCCTGATCATGAAAATGACGTTGGATCTTGCCAAAATGCTGCTCGAAGCAGCCGAGAAAAAAGCCAAGGAAATGGGGCTGGCGGAGGACATCGCCATCGTGGACGACGGCGCGAACCTGGTCGCCTTTCACCGGATGGACCACGCCCGGATCGGGGGCATCGATATCGCCCAGAACAAAGCCTGGACCAGCGTGGCCCTGCAGATGCCGACCTCGAATCTGACCAGAACGGCTCAGCCCGGGCAGCCATCCTTCGGGATCAATACGACGAATCAGGGCAGGGTGGTCATCCTGGGGGGAGGAATCCCGTTAAAAGCAGGTGATGTCATCATTGGGGGCATCGGGGTCAGCGGAGGGACGAGCGAGCAGGATATCCAGGTGGCGGAGGCCGCCGTGCAGGCATTTGAGCGCTGGATGCAGCGGTCGGACCTTCGGAGCATCTCGTTTCGGATTGGATCGAATCAGTCGTAAAGGCTGCTCTCACAGCACGGCTGGAACCGATGACAAGAAAAAAACCTCCATCCGGCCTGCATGTGAGGCGGGTGGAGGGCTTTGCTTAACTAGTATGGTGGATCAGAACGCCCAGTTGCCCTTACGGAATACAGGTTCCCTTTGGCCGTCCGCCGTGATGCCGTCGATGTCCATGTCCGCAGAGCCGATCATGAAATCCACGTGGATCATGCTGTGATTCAGCCCGGCACGGTCAAGCTCTTCCCGGGTGAGCGAGGTTCCGTTCTCGATGCAGGTCGGGAAGGCTTCGCCCAGGGCCAGATGGTTCGATGCATTTTCGTCAAATAACGTATTGAAGAAAATGAGCCCGGTCTCCGAGATCGGCGAGTGGTGCGGCACAAGCGCGGCTTCGCCCAAAAAGCGGGCCGACGCGTCCATGTCGAGCATGCCCTTTAAAAATTCGTATCCATTCTCTGCCGTAAAATCGACGACTTTTCCGTCCTCAAACGTCAGGCTGAAGTTTTCGATCAAGTTTCCCTGGTAGCTGAGCGGCTTGGTGCTGCGGACGGTTCCCCGGGTCCCTTCCCTGCGGGGCGAAGTGAACACTTCTTCCGTCGGAACGTTCGGGTTGAACTCATTGCCCGCTTCGTTTCGGGCGGTACCGCCGTTCCAGACATGATGCTCCGGAAGCTCGATCAGCAGGTCGGTGCCCGGAGCTTTATAATGAAGCTGCTTGTACTGCTTGCGGTTCAAATATTCGCGCTTGCTGCGCAAATTCGCATTATGCTCGTTCCAAGCCTGGATGGGATCGCCGCCGCTCACGCGGGCGGTTTGGAAAATCGCCTCCCACAGCGCCTCGACCGCGGCTTCCGGTGTCAGGTCCGGGAAGACCAGCTTCGCCCAGGCTTCGGACGGGACGCCGATAATGGACCAGGTCATTTTGCTTGCGGACATATACTCCCGCCATTTGGAGAGTGCGGCGCTTGCCGCTTTGGAATGGGCTGAGATCCGCTTGGGGTCCACGCCCTTCAGCAGCTCGGGATTGGCCGATTCGATAAAAAGAAATGCCCCGTCGTTCTCGGCGAATTCCTGAACCCACTTTGCTCTCCACACCGGGTACTCCTCAAAAGCCTCGTCAGGAGCGAGATGATACTTCAGCTGTGTGCTGATTTCGTCCTGCCACTCAATATGAACCAGCTTTGCCCCGGCTTGATACGCTTGCTTGGCGATCATGCGCACGAATTCCGGCACATGGATCGGAGCGCTGATCCACAAGGACTGCCCCGGCTGAATATGAACCGCAACATGGACGGCGAGCTCGGCGTATTTTTCCAAACGGTCTAAAAAACTCATGGACTTTTTCCTCCCCAACATCGGCAGATTATAACAATCTATTAAGGATTCGCCCTTTCTTCGCCAGTTCCTTCCAGCTTTCGCGCCGCCGGAGGCCTCCAAACAAATGCCATCGGTGTATGATCTTGTCTAAACAGGAAGGAATTTAGAAGGACATCGGGCTTTTTCCGCGAATTAGGAAGGGAGCAAAGCAAGGGGGAGACGCCATGAAAAAGCAACGGCCCATCTATGTGCAAATCGATATCGACACAACGATGGATAAGCTATGGGAATATACCCAGAACCCGGATTTGCATACCGTATGGGATGCCCGGTTTACGGAAATTTCGTATTTGCCGCGGGCACAGGATGAACCTCAACGTTTTCGGTACCGAACCCGGATCGGCATGGGCATCGATATTGCAGGCGAGGGAGAATCGGCGGGACAAGTGGAGAAGGAATCCGGGGACCGGGTCTCCTCGCTGAAGTTTTGGACGCATGACCGGCTGTCGCTAATCCGAAAGGGCAGCGGGTATTGGAAGTATACGAAGAAAGACGGCGGTATCGGCTTCGAGACGCTGTACCAATATGAGTCGGCTTTCAGCGCGGCGGGGCGTCTTGCCGACGCCTACCTGTTCAGGCCGCTGCTCGGATGGGCGACGGCTTGGAGCTTTGACGCGTTAAAAATGTGGCTGGAGCAGGGATTTCATCCGAAGCTGCTGCTCCAGCGCTTTCTCACGTACTGGACCGTGTGCGGGGTGATCGCCTTTGTATGGCTGTACCACGGCCTCGTTCCCAAGCTAATCATGGCCCATCCGGACGAAATTCGTATGATGGAAGCCGTAACCGGGAGCATGGGCAGCGGTGTGGCGATGATCCGGATGGTCGGCATGCTGGAAATGCTCTTTGGACTCGTGTGGCTGCTGCCGCTGTATAAGCTGAAGCGCCCGCTGTTTATTCTCCAGATCGTTGCCATCTGCGGTCTGACCGCCTCTGCGGGGATCGGGGACATCGGCAGTTTCGTTGCCCCGTTTAATCCCGTGACGCTAAACGGTATGCTGATCGTCCTGTCGCTGATCGGCTACGGGAACAGCCGACATCTGCCCAGCGCCGCCCACTGCCGCCGAAAGAAGGCAGGTGACCTATGAAATCGATCTATGAACAGGCGCTCGGCGATACCTATCAGCTGCTGCATCCCAAACTGCAGGAACGTTACCGGCTGACGGGAGATGCCGTGTTTACCGCTGCCGGCCGGATGGAGGAAATCAGCGGCGGTTCGTTTGCCGTACGGGCCATGATGGTGCTGGGCGTTCGGGCCCGTCTGTTCTTTCCCGAGCGGGGTCGGAACATCCCTTTTGTTATCCACAACAAAGTATCTCGGGATGCAAAGGGCCAGGAGACGGTACATTGGGATCGGACGTTTGATTTCCGGGGCAAAAAGCGCCATTTCGATGCCGTGATGAAATGGGACAGTGAGGAGGAGCAGATCCTGGACTTGTTCGGCAAGCCGGCGCTGCTCGGTTCCTCCCTGTCCCTCCACGTGGACGACAAAGGAGCCATGCACATCTCCTCGAGAAGCCAGTGGCTGCCCCTGTTCGGCATGCGGATCCCGCTTCCCCGGGTTTTTCACGGGGCGGCCCAGATCGTGGAGTCCTACGACGAGGAGCGGCAGTGCTTCCGGATTCGGGTGCATGTGCGCAATCCGCTGTTCGGCACCCTTTTCGCCTATAAGGGGAGCTTTACGGGAACAAGGAAAGACGGGAGCGGAGGAAGCCGGGATGAAGCGTAACGCATGGTTCGGATTGCTGCTGTATGTGATGTTTCTCGGCGTCAGCGGGCGGCAGCTTCAAGTGCTTGAAGCGGTGCTGATGCTGGCGGTGCTGGTGCTGGTACCGGGTTTCCTGATGCTCGTGGATGCCCGCTTGCGAAACGGGAAAACGATGGCTTTGTACAAAATCATGACGATCCTTTACCCTCCGGCTGCCGTCTGTGCGGCACTCTCCTTCATGGGAGATATCCCGCTGTTATGCCTCCCCTGGGTGGCTTTTACGGTAATTACGGCGCTGTATGGGCTGAGACGGCTGCTGGAGAGGGGGCTGCATCCGCTTGCTGAAACCGCGGTAGATTTCGGACTGATGTACTTGGCCGGGGGCGGTTTCTGGTTCCTGGCTGCGTCACTGCATTGGCGTATAATGGATTTTTCGGACGTGCTCATCATGCTGACAGCCGTTCATTTTCATTACTCTTCATTTATTATCCCGATCCTGGCCGGGCTGCTGGGGCGAAAAATAACGGTTGGACGGAAGCTGTACCTAACCTCGACCGTCATCATCATGCTGGCCCCGGCCGGCATTGCGCTGGGCATTGCTTTTTCCACCGCCCTTGAGTTCATTCTGGTGGCGGCGTACCTGGCTGCCCTGTACAGCTACGGACTGCTTGTTTTCAAAGCTTCCTTTACCCGGCGGGAGGCCAAATACCTCATATCTTTTTCGGCGCTCGTATTGATGGTGACGATTCTGTTCTCCCTGATTTACGCAGCCGGAAGGGCGATGGGGTTCGGAAGTCTCTCGATCAACCGGATGATCTGGATTCACGGCTTCACGAACGCGGTAGGCGTAGCTCTTCCGTCGCTTGCGGGCTGGCTGCTGGAGGGAAACTTCCCGAAGGAGAGCTATTATGGCAAACCGGTAAGCTCCATCACCGGCGGAAGGCATATCGGGAGCCACTTCTTAAGCAGGAAAGGACTCCTTGACGAAACGGCATCCTACTCAGGGCTGGTCGACCGGATCGACGGGTTTGACTCCGCCTCGTTCCGCGCCCGGAGGCTGTCGCCCGTCATTCGGGATTTTTACGAGCATACCGATCAGTACGCGATGCGGGCCGACATCCGCTGGGCCGGGTGGTTTAGGCCGTTGGCTGTGGTCTATCAAGTCATCAGCCGCCGGATCGGGCAGATCCATCTTGGCACATTTAAAGGGTGGCAGGGGATGTACGGCCGGGTTCTTCCGGTGGCGTCGGGAAGGGACGGCAGGCAGCGGGTTCGCGCCTGGCAGCGTTTGAACGGGCAGGGGGAGGCAATTTTCATTGCACTCTATTCCCTGCATTGGTTCGGAGACGAGCCCTACATGAATATCGCCCTGCCGCTGCCGGGCGCCAATATGACCGGGATGCTGCGCCTGTATAATGAAGGCTCCGGGCTCGTCTTGACCAGCGCCCACAGCCCGGCTCACCGGGGCGATGAGGGCATTTACCTGCATGCCTCATGGTTCACGATGCGTTTGCCCCTGAAGGAAACCTTCTGGATCCGGGAGGGGGAGTCCGGACAGCGGCTGACGGCCCGCCACCGGATGTGGATTTTCGGACTCCGTTTCCTGGATATCCGGTACGATATTCAGCGGTCCGGGTGAGCCCGCGGCTGGGCAGCGGCGTTGACATGTATGTCCCATGGGATATAATGCTAAAAGGAAGATGACCGAAAGATCAGGTATTGGAGGATTATTGTCATGAGCCAGGACAGGGAGCCGCTGTACATTCAAATACAAAACCATTTCAAGCAGTTGATTGCTTCCAGGCAGCTGAAGGAAGACGACCGGATTCCGACCGAGAAGGAGCTGATCGACCAGTTTCAGGTGAGCCGGATCACCGTGGCCAATGCGCTGGCCGAGCTGGCGGGCGAAGGCTGGATCTACCGGATTCCGGGCCGGGGAAGTTACGTCAAGGGCGTGCCTGAGAAGTACATATCGGGTAATCCGGTCTCCCTCGTTTCTGAGGCCAAATCGTCGTCGGCTCCCAAGATCGGGCTCGTGTTTCCTTCCATTGAAGATTATTTTGCCATCCAAATGGTACGGGGGATCCGCAGCGCGCTGTCGGGGAGCAAATACTCGCTGGTCGTCATGTTCACTTACAATTCCAAGGAACTGGAGAAGGAAGCGATCCGCGAGCTCCGCAGCACGACGGACGGGCTGATTATTTTTCCGGTGGATGCCGAGGTGTACAGTGAAGAAATTATCGCGCTGAAGATGCAGAATTACCCGTTCGTGCTCCTGGATCGGCATCTGCCCGGCGTAGAGACGAACGTGGTCCTGTCCGATCCGGCTCTGGGTTCCATTCTGGCGGTGGATCATCTGTGGGAGCTGGGACACCGGAACATTGCGATATGCTCGGATTCTCCAATACCGACGGTGACGGTCGATGAACGGATTCAAGGATATAACGAAGCGCTGAAGAACAAGGGCGCGATGATCAATCCTGCTTTGATTCTTACCGACTTCAGTATCCCAACGGGGCGTTCCCGTACGGATCACCCGCTGTACCGCTTCCTCAAAAGCCGGATGGCGACGGCGTTTATCGCGCTGAACTGCAAGCTTGGGGTCAACCTGTGGTCCATGGCCAAGGAATTGGGGCTGGATGTCCCGGGTGACCTGTCCATCGTCACGTTTGATAACCCGAGTCCCATGCTCGAAGAGCTCAGCGTATTTACGTATATCGATCAAAGCGAGGAAGAGATGGGGCGCGAGGCGGCTAGCCTGCTGCTGGATATTTTGGAAGGGAACATCAAGGACGTCAAGTACACGAAGCGGATTTTTAAACCCCGTCTCGTCATTCACCATACGACAGGCCCGCTATAACCAGGGGAATCGAGAAACGGCATTTCTTGAAACAAGAGATGCTGTTTTTTTTGTTTTATATTAAACATAAATGCTATATTATATATATTAATACGAGCAAAACTTATTGCCGATGTGCTGTAACCGACGAAGCAGCAATTTATTACTCCGGAAATTCCGGGAGCATGCATGGCCGGAGACGGAAGGATGCAGAAGGGGAAAAGGTGATCATCCATGAGATTTATGATTGAAAAGCTGGAGCGGCGCATTCAGGAGCTGGCCGGGCTGAGATACCGGGACCGCAAGCCGCTGGAGAACATGCATATCGTACCGGATGTGGAGAGTTTGGCGGAAGCGAAGGCCGCCGCAGGCAGCCAGCCGGTCGTGAAGGTAGGGGACCGCTGGGGAGGAAGGGACCGCTACGCCTGGTTCATCGCCGACGTGACGTTTCCCGCATCGTGGCGGGCGCAGGACGTCATAGGACTGATCAAGCTTGGGGAAACCGGCGGGGGCAACTGCAGCGGTTATGAAGGCCAGGTGTATCTGAACGGGGAGCCGGCGCAGGCCGTGGACCGCAACCATGCCGAGCTGTTCTTCCCGGCGCAGGCTGTGGACGAAGGCCGCGTGGAGCTGGCCATCCGCGCATGGAGCGGACTGACGCCCCCGAACGGCAGCCATATGCCGTTTGATCATCGGGTTGATGTGCTGGAACTTGCGATGCTTGATGCGGCGACCGACGATCTGTACTACACGGCGCTGCACATGCTGCAGACGGTGAAGCTGCTGGACGAACGCGCCTTGGAGAAGCAGGCGATGACGTCTGCGCTGGAGGAGGCGTTCCGGCTGCTGGACTGGAGCGCGCCGGGATCGGACCGCTTCTACGCCTCCACCGAGCAGGCGCTGAACGTGCTGAAGGAGCGGCTTGAGGCGATTCCGCGCGGCCCGCGGCCGCAGATCACCGCGGTCGGCCACTGCCATATCGACGTCGCCTGGTTGTGGCGTCTGAAGCATACCCGGGAGAAGTCCGGGCGCTCGTTCTCGACGGTGCTGACGCTCATGGACCGCTTTCCGGAGTATGTCTTCCTTCAGTCCCAGCCGCAGCTGTACGCTTATTTGAAGAAGGATTTTCCGACGCTGTACGAGAAAATCAAGGATCGCGTGAAGGAAGGCAACTGGGAGGCGACCGGGGCGATGTGGCTGGAGTCGGACTGCAACATTCCTTCCGGGGAGTCGCTGGTCCGGCAGCTGCTGACGGGCAAGCGCTTCTTCAAGAGAGAATTCGGCGTCGACAACCGCGTCTTATGGCTGCCGGACGTGTTCGGATACAGCTGGGCGCTGCCGCAAATTTTGAAGAAGAGCGGCATCGACTACTTCATGACGACCAAAATCAGCTGGAGCCAGTACAAC
Organism: Paenibacillus sp. S28; assembly: GCF_016624415.1. NCBI lineage: Bacteria > Bacillati > Bacillota > Bacilli > Caryophanales > Paenibacillaceae > Paenibacillus > Paenibacillus sp. S28. Next base: position 137,909 of record NZ_JACVTM010000005.1, read on the forward strand.
CGCTTCCCGTACGACACGTTCATGTGGCGCGGCATCGACGGAACCGAAATGCTGACGCACTACATCACGACCCCGGACAACGACGGCAGTTGGTTTTATACGTACAACGGCAACATTACCGGCTCCTCGATTCAGGGACTGTGGGATAACTACCGGCAGAAGGACATCAACGAGAACCTGCTGCTCGCCTACGGCTGGGGCGACGGCGGCGGCGGTCCGACCCGGGATATGCTTGAAGCGGCCCGCCGTTATGAAGACATGCCGGCGGCGCCGCAGGTGAAGCAGGGCGGAGCGGAAGCATTCTTCGAACAGCTGGAGGAACGGGTCAAGGATGATCCGCAGCTTCACTTGTGGGACGGGGAGCTGTATCTGGAATACCATCGCGGCACCTATACGTCCCAGGCTTATAACAAGCGGATGAACCGCCGGTTGGAGCAGCTGCTGCACAACGCGGAATTCGTGAACGCGCTGGCGCTGATGCTGAATCCGGGCTATGCCTATCCGGCCGGGGGCCTCGCGGACAGCTGGGAAATCGTGCTGCGCAACCAGTTCCACGACATTATCCCGGGCTCGTCTATTCACGAAGTGTATGAGGACAGCCGGGTCGAGTACGCCGAAGCTGAGCAGCTGGCCGTACAGGTGTTGGAACAGGGGCTGTCGCAGTTTACCGCCGAGGGCCGCGGAGAAGCGGGCGCACAGCCGGACTCCGCCAAGGCGGAAAGCAAAGGCTTCCCTGTCCGGATTTTCAATCCGCTCGGCTGGGAACGCTCTTTCGTCAGCGAAGTTTCCGTGGAAGGGGCCGCACAGTTGGTGTGGTATTCCGCAGCCGGAGAAGAGCTGGCGACCCAGATCATTCCAGCGCAGGAGGGTGGATCTGCCCGCGTGCTGGTCACCGTGAAGGATGTGCCGGCCTACGGCTACACGACCATTTACGGCCGCAGCGAGGGGGCAGGCACCCAAGGTTCGGCTTCCGCTGCAGGCGCAGCAGCGGCTGAGACGGATTGGCAGATCACGGGAGACGTCGTGGAAACGCCGTTCTACAGCATCCGCTTGAACGAAGCCGGTCAGCTGGTATCGCTGTACGACAAGCAGGCGGACCGCGAAGTGCTGAAGCCGGGCGAGCCGGCGAACGTGCTGCAGGTGTTCGAGGATAAGCCGATGGCGCACGACGCCTGGGACATCGATATTTTCTACCAGGAAAAAATGCGGACGGTCGAGGATCTGAAGGAACTGACGGTCCTGGAGGAAGGACCCCTGCGCGGCGTGATCAAGCTGGTGTATGCGTATCACAACTCCACCATCGAGCAGCGGTTCACGGTGTACCGGGACGACCCGCGGATTGATTTTGTGACCAAAGTGGATTGGCACGAGCACCAGCAGCTGCTCAAGGCCGCCTTTCCGGTCGACATCCGGTCCACCAAGGCCACTTACGAAATCCAGTTCGGCAACGTGGAGCGTCCGACCCACTGGAACACGAGCTGGGATTACGCCCGGTTCGAATCCGTGGCGCAGCGCTGGGTGGACCTCTCCGAGGGCGGTTACGGCGTCAGCCTGCTGAACGACTGCAAATACGGGCATGACATCCGCAACCATGTCATCCGCCTCAGCCTGATCAAATCCGCCGTCTATCCGGACGGAACCGCCGATCAGGGGGAGCATGAATTTACGTATTCGCTGTATCCGCACCGCGGCGGCTGGTATGAAGGCGGAACCCACCAAGCGGCCTGCGGCCTGAACACGCCGCTGCTGGCCGTGCCGGTACAGGAAGGCATTCTGCCGGAGGCGCTTGGCCTGGTTAAGGTGAATCAGCCGAATATTATGATCGACACGGTCAAAAAGGCCGAGGACAGCGACGATATCGTCATCCGCATGTACGAATACGGCGGCATCCGCACCCGCGCCCGGATCGAGCTGGATCCGCAGGCCGGTGCGGTCAGCGCGGCGGCCGAGACGAATTTAATGGAAGAAGGCGGCGAGCCGTTGAGCGTATCGGGCAATGGTACGGAGCTGCGCTTCAAGCCGTACGAAATCAAAACGCTGGTGGTATCGCTGGCGCGTTAACCGCCCACACCATACTTGATACGGATACACACCAAACCCAAGCAAGCCCAGCCTCACCCATGAAGGGGGAGAGCTGGGCTTGTTTTCTTTGTCCGGGCCGAGCAGCCGTGTCAGAGCGTCTTGGCCTCCAGCCGCCGGGCGATGATCGAGAGAATGTAGTTCACGATGAAGTACAGGGCGGCAGCGAAGATAAGGGCCGGGATGACGTAGTTCGGGCTGTGTCCCTGCAGGATCTGCACATTGTGCATGAGCTCGGGAAGCGAAATGATAACCGCGAGCGACGTATCCTTGAGCAGCGAGATGAACTGGCTGACCAGGGGCGGAACCATGCGGCGCAGCGCCTGCGGCAGAATGATATGCCGGAGCGTCTGCATATAGCTCAGCCCCGAAGAGCGGGCCGCCTCGATCTGTCCCCGGTCAACGGAATTGAGTCCGCCGCGGACGATCTCCGAAATCATGGCCCCTTCGAACAAGGTCAGGCCGACGACCGTCGCCCAGAAGGGGGACATCTTGATGCCGAGCTGAGGGAGCACGATGTACATGAAGAAGATGATCAGCAGCAGCGGCAGATTCCGGATAATATCGACGATGGCTGCGACAATCCGGGACAATACGGGGATTTTGGCGTAACGCAGCGTCCCGAGAACGGTTCCCAGCACGAAGCTGAACACAATGGACAACACCGCGACCTCGATCGTAACGAGAAACCCCTCAAGCAGAAACTTGACGTTGGGTAGGGAATAGGCACCTATAAAATCCATGGCGGCATCTTCTCCTCTTGCCAGAATAAAGCCCCTTTATCGGTCAGCCGAGCGGAACCGGCGTTCCATGTAATGGACCGCAAAGCTGAGCGGAAGCGTAAGCACCAGGTAAAAGACGGCGACGATCGTATACACGGTCAGGGGCAGGAAGGTGTCGGAGTTGATCAGGTCGGCGTAATACATCAGGTCCATCCCAGTCACGACGGCCAGAATGGACGAATTTTTAACGAGATTAATAAACTGGTTGCCGATCGCCGGCAGCACGATCTTGATTGCCTGGGGCAGCACGATATGAAGCATCGTCTGGATGTACGACAGTCCCGTCGCGCGGGCGGCCTCGGTCTGGCCGGTCGGTACGGACTGGATGCCGGCACGGATGGCTTCCGCGATGAATGAGGCGGTGTAGACCATCAGCCCGAGCGTCCCCGAGGTAAAGCCGTCCAGCGGCAGTCCGAGCGACGGGATTCCCAGGAAAAAGAAAAACACGACGAGCAGGAGCGGGATGTTGCGGATAAACTCAACATACACCGTTCCGATCACATTCAGGGCCCGGATCGGGGAGATCCGCATCACGGCGATGATAACGCCGAGCACGAAGCTCCCGATCAAGGCGAGGACGCTGGCTTCGATCGTGTGGATAAAGCCTTCGGCAAAACGGTCCCAGTGGTTAAACAAGACGTGAATGTCAAATTTGCCCGGCATGGCCTTCGTCCTTTCTTAAAGGTTTTCAGGGCTCCCCGCAGCGTGCCGGGAAAGGCATCGAAAGCCAAGGCCCTACTCGGGTTTGACACCCATCCACTGCTCATACAGCTTGTCGTATTCGCCGCTGTCCTTCATTTCCTTGAGCAAATCGTTGACGGTTTTCACAAACTCGGCGTCGCCTTTTTTGATGGCGATTCCGTAAGGCTCGTCGGTGAAGGTGCCGCCGACCAGCACGTAGTTCGGATCCTGTTTTTGCATGCCGAGCAGGATGGCGTTGTCGGTCGTCAGGGCTTCCCCTTGGCCGGCTTTCAGCGCTGTAAATGCGTCCTGATAGTTTTCAAACTCCAGCACGGTGGCGTCCGGCGCCTTTTCGCGGATGTTTTTAGCTGAGGTGGATCCTTTGACGGTCAGCACCTTCACGCCTTTTTTTAAGTCCTCCAGGCCTTTGATGGCGCTGCCTTTCTTCACGAGCAGGGATTGACCGGCTTTAAAATAGACGTCGCTGAAGTCGACCTGCTGCTTGCGCTCCTCGGTGATGGTCATTGTAGCGACGATGAGGTCGATGTCCCCGTTTTGCAGCAGCGGAATGCGGGTTTTGGACGTCACTTCCTTCAGCTCGATCTTGGTTTCATCGCCGAGTATTTTTTTGGCCAGCGCCTTGGCGATGTCGATGTCAAAGCCCTCTACCTTGCCGGAAGTCGGGTCCTTCAGCCCGAACAGCTTGGTGTCGTATTTCACGCCGGCGATAAGCTTGCCGCGGGCCTTGATCGCTTCCAGCGTACCGCCCTTGGCGGCCGTGTCCCCGCCGTCGTCCTTGTTCCCGCTTGTGGTCGTGTCGGTCGAACCGCCGCCGGTCGCGGCCGTGGGCTCGCTCTTCGAGCCTCCGCAGGCCGTGAACACCAGGCACATCGCCAACAGAACAAACGCAACACTCCACCTCAAAGGTTTTTTCATGAATTCAATAACCCCTTTCCATATGCTTTCACTGAATTTAATGATGAATCAGCCGGCTGAGAAACGTCCGCGCGCGCTCTTCCCGCGGATGGTCAAAGAAGCTTGCCGCCGGGCCTTCCTCGATGATCTGACCGTTGTCCATAAAAACGACACGGTCGGCAACCTCGCGGGCGAATCCCATCTCATGCGTAACGATGACCATCGTCATCCCGTCGTAGGCGAGAGAGCGCATCACGTCCAGCACTTCGCCGATCATTTCGGGATCGAGAGCCGATGTGGGCTCGTCGAACAGCATGATCTTCGGATGCATGGCCAGGCCCCGGGCGATGGCGACCCGCTGCTGCTGTCCCCCCGAGAGCTGGGAAGGGTAGCTGGATGCCTTATCCGCAATGCCGACGCGGGATAGATAAGAAGTCGCACGCTCGGCCGCTTCTTCTTTGGAGAGGCCAAGCACCTTAACCGGCGCAAGCACAATGTTGTCGATCACCGTTTTATGGGGATACAGATTAAAATGCTGAAAGACGATGCCGATCTCGCGGCGGAACCGGTTAATGTCGATCTTTTTGTCATGCAGCGCCGTTCCGTTTACGTAGAGCTCGCCCGACGAGATTTTTTCCAGCCGATTGATGCAGCGGAGCAGGGTGCTCTTGCCGGAACCGGACGGTCCGATAATCACGACCACTTCGCCCTCTTCGATCCGAAGGTCGATATTCTGGAGGACATGGAAGCTGCCGTAAAATTTACTGACGTTCTTGAATTCGATCAGAAATATACCTCCCTTCCTATGTAACCTTTAAGTGCGTGTTCAAAAAGTTCGGTTTTCAGCACCGAGAAGATTGAATGAAGCAAGGGACTGAGGAGCAGAGCGTACGTAGTGGGTACGTGAGCACCGGAAGGCCCGGCTGAATTCAAGATTCGATGCCGAATCAGCTTCCCGATTTACTTCGTGATCAAAAGCGGACTTTTTGAACAACCTCTTTAAGGAGCATGTCGGCCCGACGTGCTCGTAACACTATATTGCTGTAAGCCCGATAAAATGATTAACCTGCCCAAATGCCGTCACCTCGAAGTCATATCTTGGCATGGCATATCAACATTTCCCAAATCCTTGCATTTTGGTGATTTCCGTGGTACACTGTATTCAGTTCTGAAATTTGAAACCAATTCACATATTGAAAAGGGTATCATGTTTACGATGGAACTTTTTTCAATGTGTGAATTTTTTTTAGCTTTATTTAAAAGAAGGATCATATTAAATTTCAATTTTGGAGGTACAGCCCCATGCAAACAGGTACAGTTAAATGGTTTAACGCCGATAAAGGCTTCGGATTCATCGAAGTTGAAGGCGGAAACGATGTTTTCGTACACTACAGTGCAATCACTGGCGATGGTTTCAAAACGTTGGACGAAGGACAACGCGTCCAATTCAACGTGGTTGAAGGCAACCGTGGACCACAAGCTGAGAACGTAGTGAAACTGTAACATCAACAAGCGGCTGCCCTTAACAGATTCGTTAAGGGCAGTTTTTTCATATAGACCAAGCAGGCTTGTCCAAGATCCGTTCTTGGCGGAGGTTGACTGCTGCAGGGCGTCCGTTTATACAGTTTGGTTTTATACTTCATAAAAGGGGGACTGAGCATGAACTACCGCAAAAAGTCGATGGAGGAAATACCTGAGGAAAATACAGCGATCTGGTCCTGTACGAAGGAAGGGTGCAAAGGGTGGATGCGCGATAATTTCGCCTTTGAGCATGAGCCGACCTGCAGGTTGTGTAATTCCCCGATGGTGCGGGATACGAAAATGCTTCCTGTTCTGAACAATTCGAGTGCCGATCAGAAATCGGCCAAGAAGGGCGTCAAGATCGACTCCTAAGCAATGAACCCGTGTGAAATCATAGAATAATCCGATATAAACGGCAAAAAGGTCTGCACGATCATGCAGGCCTTTTTTCTATGGGATTCAGATCGAAGTTATCCCATTGAAGGTTCTGGTTCGGTTAATTTATCCTGTTAATGGTTCATGTCCTGAAGCCTAGACAGTCTTTCCTGGCCGGTACCCGGTGTTAGTGGTCTTCGTCGATGACGCCAAGCGCCCGGTTTTTCTCCTTGAACCGCTCATTGTGCGAAGAAACATATGCAACCTTGGGAGCTTCGGGATCCATGTAGAGCTTGGCGCTGTTCGTGGCAAGCACAGCATCGGTGAATGTGCCAGCGATCAGTCTCACTTTGCTGCTGTAGTCCACAAAGTCTCCTGCGGCAAAAATTCCCGGCACATTCGTTTCCAGCTTGTCGCTGACGTTCGCCGTCCATTCGCCCATATCGATGCCCCAGTCGCGGATCGCCCCAAAGTTATACCGCATGCCGTGGTTGACGATGACCGCATCAACGTCCACGCGAAGGGTATCGCCGCTCTCTTCGTGGCAGATCGAAACCTGGTTAATCGCGCACCCGTCGCTGCTGTGCAGCTGGCGGACGGTATAGGGAACATGGATCTGGACGGAGGACTGCTTCATGCGAACCACGTTGCGCTCATGGCCGCCAAACTGCTCGCGCCGGTGTACCACACAGACGCTGGCTGCGATCGGCTCGAGCTCATTGGCCCAGTCCACGGCGGAATCGCCGCCGCCGGAGATGAGCACGCGCTTGCCGCGGAAGGGCTCGAGCTCCTGCACCGTATAGTGAAGGTTGCTCACTTCGAACCTGTCGGCACCTTCGATATCGAGCTTCGCCATCTCCAGGATGCCGTAACCGATCGCCATGATGACGGTGCGGGTCCAGTGCTTCTCTCCGGTTGAGGAAGTAAGCAGAATGGTGCCGTCCTCCAGGCGCTCTTGGCCGACAATCTGCTGGCCCAGCACGACGGTCGGATCAAAAGTCAGCGCCTGCTGCTTCAACTGCTCGATCAGGTTGCGGCATAGAATCGGTCCCGTACCGCCGACGTCCCAGATCATCTTCTCCGGATAAATCAGCATCCGTCCGCCCAGTTCGTCCTTCGCTTCGATCAGCTTGGTCTTCAGGTCGCGCATCCCGCTGTAAAAAGCCGCATACATGCCGGCAGGGCCACCCCCGATGATGGTTACGTCGTACAGCTCCAATGATTCACTCATGGTTTTCCCTCCAAGTCCATTCAGGTATGATCCGATCCAAAAGTCGGAAAATAAGATCTATATCAAGCACTGGCATTTAACTTTTCGCTCTTGCGAGCAGATACAGAAAATAAGGTGCGCCGATGACGGCGACCACGATGCCCGTCGGTACGCCGGAGGGCTGCAGAATCCAGCGGCCGATCGTGTCGGCCGCGATAACGAGCAGCGCCCCGATGAGCGCCGAGACCGGCAGCAGCATCTGATGCTTCGGACCGACGAGGCGTCTGGCCAAATGCGGACCGACGAGCCCGACGAAGGCGATCCCGCCGCTGACGGCTACGCTGGCCGCAGCCAGGGCGACGGCAGCGGCGAGCAGGCGGAACTGCTCTTTGCGTACATTTTCGCCAAGGCTGGTCGCCATCTGCTCTCCCATCTGCAGCACGTTCATCACCCGTGCCCGATAAATAATGTACGGCACCAGAACTACGATCCAAGGGAGAAGGGAGAGGACAAACTTCCAGTTTGTTCCCCAGATGCTCCCTGCTAGCCATGTCGCGACGAATTGATACTGCTCGGGCTTCAGCCGGAGCGTCAGCACGATCATGGCCGCCTGAATGCCGGCGGCGACGGCAATGCCTGTCAGCATCAGCCGGATCGGGCGGATTCCCTTGTTCCGCGTGTAGGACAGGGAGTAAATCAGTGCAGCCGTCAATCCCGCGCCCACAAAGGCTAAGAGAGGGAGCAGGAATACCGGCATCGCCTGCGTCGTCGGATAGAACGACACGAGCAGCATGACCATCAGCCCCGCTCCCGAGTTGATGCCGAGGATGCCCGGGTCGGCCAACGGATTGCGGAAAATCCCCTGCATGACCGCTCCGGACACCGCCAGTCCCGCACCGATCAGCACCGAAATGACGATCCGCGGGAGCCGGAATTCGAAGAGAATCAGGTTCTCCTGATCCGATCCCTGCCCGAACAGCGTCCGGATCAGGTCGAGCGGGCTTAACCGTATGTAGCCGGTGTTCATGCTGATAATAAAGACTGCAATAATGAGCAGCGCGAGAATCAGCATGACGGTCATGCCGCGAAGCTTTCTCCGCTGTTCGTAAGTAGAAACCGCTTGTCGTTCGGACATTACAGATCCCCTACCTCTCTTCGTGCAAGATAGAGGAAGAACGGAACGCCGATCAGCGAGATGATCGCCCCGATCGGGGTTTCATGCGGCGGATTGATCATTCTTGCCGCCAAGTCGGCGAGGACCGCCAGCAGGCTGCCCAGCACCGCCGAGCAAGGGACGATCCAGCGGTAATCGACGCCGACGAGATAGCGGGTGACATGCGGGATAATGAGCCCGATGAAGCCCACCGATCCGACCACGGCTACCGAGGAACCCGCCAGGACGAGCACGATGAGTACGGCGGCCAGCTTGATTAGGGCGGTGCGCTGCCCGAGCCCCTTGGCGACTTCATCGCCGAGACTCAGCATCGTGATCGACCGCGAAATGAGCAGCGAGCCGATCAAGGCGCCGGCGATCCATGGGAACATGATCTTGAGCTGCACCCACTTCGTACCGGCTACGCCGCCGGCATACCAGAAGGCCAGGTCCTGGCCGATGTGAAAGTACAGCGCCACGCCTTCGCTGAGCGCGGTCAGCAGCAAGCTGAGCGCCGCGCCGGCCAGAACGAGGCGTACCGGGGTAAGCCCTCCCGGGGCGAGCGATCCGACGCCGTAGACGAGTCCGGCACCGACGCCCGCGCCGAGAAAGGCGTACAGGATCAGGTACATAAAGGACAGACCGGGGAAGAAGGCAAAGCATAGCGCAAGGGCGAAGCCTGCACCCGCATTAATGCCAAGGAGTCCCGAGTCAGCGAGCGGATTGCGGGTCATCCCCTGCATCAATGCGCCGGCTACCGCAAAGCTTGCACCAATCATCGCGCTGGCAAGGACCCGCGGCAGGCGCAAATCCCGAATAATTTGATGATTGACCACATCCGCATGGAAATTGAACACGGCCGACCATACTTCAGACAGCCGGATATTGGCCGCTCCGAAGGAGATCGATAATCCCATGCTCAGAACGAGCGCGGCAAGGCCGCCGATGAGTATCAGGCTGGCGGTCTTCGGACGGGAACGGAGGCGTTCCTTGGAGTCCGGGGTCATATTCGCTGCTGCCTGCTGATTCATATATTGTCACCTATTTCCGTGAAATTGATTCTCATTCTCACTTCATTCTCAATTACTCATTTTATATGAACAGCAGGCCTCTTGGCAATGAGAAATATGAAATCGGCATAAATCTGGCACAATTGAGCGTTGGTTCTGCAATGCACTGGAAGAAGGCCATTCTCCATAAGGAAGTGCGCAGGTGAAACCCTACAGGTATTAGGTAAATCTCTGGACGATGCTGATTTCCCGGCAAGAAAATAAAGATTGACAAGGGGCCGGCGAGCTGATAAGTTTTCAATTGATAATGATTATCATTACTGACGTATTACATACCTATGGGGGGTTATTATGTTTACAAGGTCCAAATCATCGTTTACGGTCATGATCCTGGTGGTCATGCTCTCCATGCTGGTGACGGCCTGCGGCGGCAATAACGGCGGCAGCGGGTCAGCGGCATCCGGCGGGACGGCAGCCGAAACTTCAGGCAAGGAGACAGCCGCATCGGATTCGAAGGAAACGGCGTCGGACGGAGGAACGCGTACGTACAAGACAGAAAAAGGCGACGTGGAGATTCCCGTAAAGCCGCAGCGCATCGTAACCGATTATTATGGCGGCGAGCTGCTGTCCGTTGGCGCCCCTGTGGTGGGCGCGGAACCGAGCATTTTCCAAAACCCGTTCCTGAAGGATAAGCTGAACGGAGTAGAGGATGTAGGCTATCCAATCAATACTGAGAAGGCGCTCTCGCTCAAGCCGGACCTGATCGTCGTCATGTATGACGACAATTATGAAGCGTTGTCCAAAATCGCACCGACTATCTACATTCCTTACGGCACAGCAACTAACGTTGACGATACGGTGCGCCTGTTCGGCGACATTGCCGGCGAAAAGGAAAAGGCAGAGGAATTCATCAAAGCGTTCGACGAAAAAGCAGCAGCTGCCCGTGAGAAGCTCAAAGGCGTTGTGGACGAGAACGCCACCTTCGGCATCTACGAGTTGACGGACAAGGGCGAGCTGTGGACGTTCGGCGACAATGCCGGCCGCGGCGGCCAGGTGCTGTACAATGCACTTCAGCTGAAACGTCCTGCGAAGAACAGCAAGGAAAACCAGACGCTGCAGCTGTCCATGGAACTCCTGCCCGAGTATGCGGCGGATTACATGTTCCTGACGACCTACGATCCGGAGAAGAAGGGCGACAAGCTGAAGGAACTGAAGGCTTCCCCGGTATGGAACAGCCTGGCGGCCGCAAAGAACGACCGCATCTACTATAACGACTTTGACACGTTCTACCGCTATGATCCGATTGCTATTATGGGCCAAATCGATTTGTTCGTGGATATGATCCTCGAACACAGTGGTAAGAAATAGGAATTAGCATATAGGGTGCCCAGGCGGCAACGCTTGATACCCGCCTGCCGGTAACGAAAAAGAAGCTGCTCCGCTTTGATGCGGGGCAGCTTCTTTTTGTTTTTAACATCGCTTTGTCGAGCTGTCATGGACAATTTCTCTGATCAGCTGTTTTTGCTGGTCATTTATTGCCGTCTTTTCGTAAACGAAGTGATCAAGGACACGATGGACAGCAGCAGGGCGGCAATCGAAGCGACCAGTGTCGCGGTCTGAACGCCGCTGCTTCCGGAATCCGCTGCGGCCGGGGCAGGAGTCGATGCGGCAGCCTGGTCCTGAGCGGACGTGTCGGCCCCGGCTCCGTTATCCGTGGAGGCTGTGTCGTCATGGCCGTGATCGGCAGGCTCCGTGGATTCCGTGGCAGTGATTTTGGTGATGGAGTGCGGTGAATCCGCGCCTTCGTCACCCGTCCATTCCACGATGCTGCCGTCTTTGTAATATTGGTAGGCGTCCCAGGCGACATCGGCATCCTGGTCCGGGTTCTGCGCAACGAAGTTAAACTGCTGGAATTCTCCGGCATTAATGCCGGCCCCGGTAGCGCTCCACGTGATGGTTTTGATTTTACCCGAGGCATCCTTTTCGGTCGTGACTTTCCACTCCGGCACCGGCTGGTACTGTTTAAGGTCCACGTTCTCCGGCACTTTTAACGTTACCTTGGTAGTGGCAGCTTCTTTCTCTGATGGAATCTTGATCGTGTACGTTTCCCAGGCTCCCGGAGCCGATGTGGCCGGCTTGACCGTCACATGGGCGCTGGCGATGCCGGAAAACAGAAGCAGGCCGGCGGCTGCCGTGATCAAGAACGGGATGCGTTTGCTCAACAATTTTTTCATGCTCAATACCCCTTTATATTGTATTTTGTGATGAGGCCGATATCATTTGCCCCGCATGCTTCAACTGCTTCCTACGGTAATCTGGAAGTCGGTATCCCAAGCGTCGAGGGACTCGGTCAAAATATGGACATGGACGTTCCAGCGGCCTGCCATGCTGATCAGGTCCTGGGCTTTATACGTCTTGTCGGCGCCGGGAATTTCGATTTCGTATTTGCCCATATCCATGTCCAGCGAGGTCAGCGTCAGCTTGATCTGCTGAATGCCCTGCACCGGCTTGCCGCTGGCATCCTTCACGCCTACCTCGAAGGTATTCTCGCCCGCGATATTCGGGCTGATCTGCAGCGTGACGACGGTGCGGTTATCCAGCGTCTGCTGCACATTCACCGGCCCCGGATTAGAGGATGCCGGGGGCAGGTTCGAGAGGGCGGCGGCGAGCACCAAGGCCGCAATGCCGGCCGCGAACTCGATCCATACGCCGGCGCCAAGAGGCTTGCTGCGGCGCTGCCCGCGGATGAGGTGCACGGCGGCGAAGCCGAGCATCACCAGCAGCAGCACACATTTCAGCAGCAGGATGCGTCCGTAGGCGGTGTGAAGGAGCGAATACCAGGTCGGTACATACGTCAGCGAGGCGTACACGCCGCTGATCAGCACAGCCGCCACCAAGGTGGTGCCCCATAGAGAGAAGCGCTCAATGACCGCGAAGTAACTCTTTTTACGAAGATCCGGTTCGGCTGGCAGTGATGCCTCCCTAGGCAGAATCAAGCCGAGTGCGAGCAGGCAGCCGAGCCAGATGGAAACCGACACGAGATGAAGGAAATCCATAAATACCGGCATCCATATCGATTCGGCCGAAGCGGCGTGCCCAATGAATGCCTTGGACAGCAGCAGCCCCACGCCGGTCAGCAGCGTGCCCGCATACAACGCACGGAGCCCTTTTTGCTCGGTGCTCTGGGTTGCGGCGTAGAGCAGCGCGCCCAGGAGCAGTACAAGGATGACCTGCACCAGCCAAATATGGCCGAAGCTCGTAATGCGCAGCATTTTGCCGAGGAGCTCCGCGTTCCACACCTCGCTCCAGCCGACTCCAGCTTCGATCGCCGTCTGCATCGGCAGGCTCAGGAGCACACCGAGGATCAGAGCGGCATAGGATATGCCCAGAAGCTTACTGCTCCGAGGAGACAACACCGGATGCCGGGATCCTCCGCCCGCAGGCAGCAAATATAGATAAAAACATAAAACGCCAAGCAGAAAAGCCAAGCTTACATAAAAGACCCAGCGGATCAGGATTAGATCGGCGCCCGGCGTATAACCAGCGTACACAATGTGGCTGGCCGTATTCTGGCTGCCTGTGCCGATTTGGAACGGAAACGTTCCGTTCACCGGATGGCCGTCGCCGGACACGGCTTTCCACTGAACTGTATAAATACCGTCCGGAAGACCAGTCTTCAGGTCCACTTCCAGGACGGCCGGCTGTCCGGCCGGAACTCTGCTGCTGCCCTGGTTAACCTTTGCTCCGGACGAATCCATCACGATGATGGAGTGAAAGGCCGGCTGCAGCGCCTCATTGAACTTAAGCGTCACTTTAGCTGGCGCCTGCGTCATCACTTCATTATCGGACGGGCTGGACTTGGTCAGATAGGCATGGGCCGAACTGGCGGCAGGATGAATGAGCACTCCGATAAAGATCACCAGCATCCACACCCATAGCGGGTTCATATTACGTTTGAACATATCAAGGATTCACCTACTTTGATTTCGGTGCCGTTACCGCCGCTTGCGGCCGGCACATTGGTAATTGTATAGCCATCGTTCCGTGATGAAAATGACCCTAATGGGCTATAGCCGACCACAGGATTCATCGATTTCGTGAACTTTCGCCATGAAGCTGGATGGATCTAGGCGATTCTTCTTTTTCGGAAGCTAAATTTTTCCATGAAATGGGATATTTGGCGGCTGACTTGCCGGATACCGGAGGATACGGCAGGATTTCTCCGGCTGGGGGCTCTGAGCCCCGGTCATCGCGGTTCAGCCCGCGAGGGCCGGGATCAGCCATTTTCAGCACATTTTCAATAAGTTTCAGGTCTCGATATAATAAAAAGGGAGTTCCCAATGAACGAAAAAATTGAAATCAGGAGTGATGTTATTCATGAGTTTGGCTGTATTGGAACGTCGGAGTGAGCTGCTGAAGAAACGGATTCAACAATTGATCATCAAGGATAACCAGTACGGAATCAGCCGTCAACAGAACATGTTCCTGCAGCACATGATTAAGGAATTACACCAAACATCATACGAGTTAAACACGGAGCGCGGGTAAGCCGGCTGGGCTGATCCGGACGGACAGAAAAAGGTACCCGCAAGGGTATCTTTTTAGATTAAGAAAGCAATTAAATCAAGTTAAAGAAACCCGGATCATGCTTGCAGACATGCGCCGGGTTTTTCGTTCATATAAATAGAATACGTGTGAAATCAAGACGTTGTTGGCGAACCCGCATAGAGAAGGTTCACATCCGCAGCAGGAAGGGCTTTGCCCTTCTGTCTGGCTTCGATATACCGAATGAACAGCTCGGTCAGGTCCGGGTCAAACTGGGTTCCGGCACAGGCGCGCAGCTCGCGGATTGCATCTTCGACCGATTTGGTGTTCTGGTATGGGCGCTCCGAGGTCATGGCGTCAAAGGAATCGATCACGGTGAGCATCCGGCACAGCAGGGGGATTTCCTCCCTCTGATACCCGTGCGGATACCCCTTGCCGTCGTACCGTTCATGATGCAGCTCGATATAAGGCACCAGCGCTTTGAACGGCTCCTGAATGAGCGCGATTTCCTTGCCCCAAACGACATGCTTTTTCACCGTTTCCCATTCCGAAGGGCTCAGCTTGCCCTGCTTCCGGATAATGTCGCGCGGTATTTCGAGCTTGCCGATATCGTGGATGAGTGCCCCGAGCACGAACTGCTTCCGGCTGACCGGGTCCAGCCCGAGTACTTTGCTCATATCCATGGCGTAGCGAAACACCCGCTTGGAATGCTTGAACGTATCGATATCCTTGTACAGAAACAGGCTGAGCAGCTGCTCGATGTTTTTGACGTCCTGGGCGATGTCCTGCTCATCCCGAACAGGCTGGGATTCCCCGAAGATTTGTACGGTGTTTTTACCCTGTTTTTTGGCGCCGTAGAGGGCCTGGTCCGCCTGATCCACCAATAGCGATTTGTCGTGAATGTCGGGCTTGTATCCGGAAATGCCGGCTGAGAAGGACAAGCATCCATGCGGAAAAATTTCTACGCCTTCGTAAGGGGTGTCGTTGATCCGTTTGCGCAGACGGTTGATAAACTCGAGGGCTTGCTGCGTATCGTAACCGGGCATCAGCAGGGAAAACTCCTCGCCGCCGTACCGGGAGGCGGAAATGCCGGCCATTTCCGATTCCTCTTTTAAAATTTGGCCCATGAGGCCCAGCAGCCGGTCTCCCTTCAGATGACCGAAGTGGTCGTTGTACTTTTTGAAATCGTCGATATCGACCATGGCCAGGGACAGCGGCTTGCCGGTATTTCTCGCCTGCTGCAGCTGCACGTCGAGTATTTGCTCGAAGTAGGTGTGATTGTACAATCCCGTCCGCTGATCCGTATTGGCGCGCTCCTGCACCTGCTGATACATGCCGAACTGCATCCGGAACAGGTGGGACAGCAGCAGGCTGATGCCGAGAAACAGCCCCAGTCCCGTCACGCCGTTATGAACGACCATGATCGTGAGCACGAGAGAGAGGATCAGGATGCATAAGTAGACAAGCATGGATTCCCGCAGCAACCCCTTCAGCAGGGCGTACAGGTTGTCCCGGTTGCGGTACATCAAGCAGTAGTACAAGCTGATACATATCAGGTTCAGTATAAAATAAGCAACGAGGGCGCCGAAGTATGCCGGCAAATGAACGTTCTGAAGGTAGCCCTGACGGCCGCCCATCAGATGAAACATGCCGCCTGCACCGGAAATCATAATGGAATAGATGGAGAAGTTGAGAAGGTGCTTCCACCATGCCAATTTCCGTTCGATGAAGGCGAAGATGACCGCGCTGACCAGCAGCATGACCAGAGAAGCCGCGCTCCCATAAGTAAAGATGCACGCCAGATACACGACCGAGTCCATCGACTGTTTGCTCCCGTCCGGGGGAACCTGGAAGGTATACATATACAGGACCAGCGACGCGGCAAGCATGGAGCCAAGAAGAAACCAGTCCGCCGAAGTATATGCGAGGGACAGGCTGCGCATGTGGAGCAGGAACAGAAGGGTGCCAAGCAGGCAGAACACCGTCGTGCCGACCAACCCGGGAATTTGCTGCTGTGTAATTAGACGTTTTTTGAACATAAGATTTATCTCCCTGCAGCAAAAAAATGGATATTCGAATCAGATGTTTATTTCGCCTTGTTAAATCTTAATTCCTTTAATTTTCAAGGCGGAATGGAAAACGAATCATCATCTGACGGTTCTGTGCTTGCATACTATTGGGGGGTATCGTATAATGATAGTATCAAAGCGGCATAGGAGGTGTCCTTATGGCGAAGGTCGAAATGAAGGTCGAAGGAATGAGGGGCGATGCCCTGCTCTCCGCTGCCGGTCCTGACAGCTCCTGCGAAGGGGGATGCAGCGAGCGGCACAGCCACCATTCGGAACAAACCAAGAACAATTTGATTACCCGTTTGAACCGGATTGAAGGACAGATCCGCGGCGTGAAAGGCCTGATCGAGAAGGATACCTATTGCGATGATGTGCTGAACCAGATCGCGGCGATCCAATCGGCCCTGAACGGCGTAGGCAAGCTGCTCCTGGAGGGTCATATGAAGAGCTGCGTGGTCGAGCGGATCGAAGCCGGGGACCATGAAGTGATTGACGAACTGCTGGTTACTGTGAAGAAATTAATGAAATAATACCTGCATGAGAAGCAGGGATTATCCAACTTAAGGAGGAATATATGATGAAACAGGTTACGCTTAACGTTGAAGGTATGTCGTGCAACCACTGCGTCAATGCGGTAGAAGGCGCGGTGAAGAATGCCGGCGCCGCAGGCAAGGTTGACTTGCCGTCCAATACGGTGACTGTGGACTACGACGAGAACAAAGTAAGCCTGGACACCATTAAGGCAGCGATTGAGGATCAAGGCTACGATGTTGTCTAAACATTAGATCAGGCGGATGTTACGCCTCGAATACGAGTTTCAGAAGATAGCTGAGGCGAGGATGTCCTCCGCTTATACCAGGCAGCGATGCGAATTTACGTGATTTGCGGGCGCTGCCTTTTTTGACTCTAGTTTATACCCCGCTGGGGTATGCCATAGACTTGGGGAAAGGAGAGGACGCGGCTATGGAACAGCATACGCCGGATCAATCGGAGAAGCATACGACCCTGTCCATTACGGGAATGACCTGTGCGGCCTGCGCAGCCCGGATCGAGAAGGGGCTAGGCCGGATGGAGGGCGTCAGCCGGGCGAACGTGAACCTGGCATTGGAGAAGGCCTCCGTCACCTATGATCCGAAGCAGACAAATCTGAAGCAGCTGGAAGACAAAATCGTATCGCTCGGTTACGGCACGATGAAGGAAACGATGGATTTTGACATTACGGGAATGACCTGCGCGGCCTGCGCGACCCGGATCGAGAAGGGGCTCGGCCGGCTGTCCGGCGTGACGGAGGCGAATGTCAATCTGGCGCTGGAAACGGCCCGGGTGGAATATATGCCGGGGACGGTGACCGTGCAGGACATGATGCATAAGGTGGAGCAGCTCGGGTACAAGGCGATTCCGAAGCAGGAAGCCAAGGATACCGCCGAGCTCCGCCGTCAGGAGATCCAGCACAAGCGGTGGAAGTGGATGATGTCGGCCATTCTCTCCCTGCCGCTTCTATGGGCGATGGTTGGCCACTTTTCCTTTACGGCATGGATCCCGGTACCCTCGCTGTTCATGAACCCTTGGTTCCAGCTGATTGTGGCTACGCCGGTACAGTTCATCATCGGCGGGCAGTTCTATGTCGGAGCCTATAAAGCGCTGCGCAATTGGAGCGCCAACATGGACGTGCTGGTCGCTCTGGGTACATCGGCCGCTTATTTTTACAGTCTGTATCTGACGATTGCCTCCGCCGCGATGGGAATGAACCATTCGGTGGAAATGTATTATGAGACGAGCAGCATTCTGATCACGCTGATTCTGGTGGGCAAGTGGTTTGAGGCGCTTGCCAAAGGCCGGTCCTCGGAGGCGATCAAAAGCTTGATGGGGCTGCAGGCCAAAACGGCACTCGTTCTGAGGGACGGGAAAGAGGTCAGCATCCCGGTCGCGGACGTGGCCGCCGGCGATACCGTGCTCGTCCGTCCCGGGGAGAAGATCCCGGTGGACGGGCGGGTACTCGAAGGATCGTCCTCTGTAGATGAGTCGATGCTTACCGGCGAAAGCCTCCCGGTCGAGAAACGGGCCGGGGACAACGTAGTGGGCGCCACGCTGAACAAGAACGGCGTGCTGCGCATCCGGGCGACGAAGGTCGGCAGCGAGACGGCGCTGGCCCAGATCATCAAGGTGGTGGAGGAGGCGCAGGGCTCCAAGGCACCGATCCAGCGGATCGCTGACGTCATTTCCGGCATTTTCGTGCCGATCGTGGTCGGCATAGCGATTGTAACCGGGCTGGCCTGGTACTTCCTTGTGGACCCGGGCCACTTTGCCCCTGCCTTGGAGAAAGCCATCGCGGTGCTCGTCATCGCCTGCCCGTGCGCGCTCGGACTGGCGACGCCGACCTCCATCATGGCCGGCTCCGGCCGGGCCGCGGAGTTCGGCATCCTGTTTAAGGGTGGGGAGCATCTGGAGTCGGCGCAGGACGTCCAGGTGGTGGTGCTGGACAAAACCGGCACCGTGACGAGCGGCAAGCCGCAGCTGACGGACGTGGTGCCCGCGCCGCTCATGACCGAGCAGTCGCTGCTGCGGATGACCGCGGCGGTTGAGAAGCATTCCGAGCACCCGCTGGCGGAAGCCATTGTGGCGGGCGCGCAGGAGCGGAGCAAAGGGCTGCCGCTGCCGGAAGCGAAGGATTTTGCCAATCTGCCGGGCTACGGCGTCTCCGCCCGGGTCGACGGCCGCTTCGTGCTGATCGGCACCCGGAAGCTGATGGCCGAACGAGGAGTAGCGCTGGACAGCGCCATTCCGGTGATGAATCGGCTGGAGGAGGCCGGGAAGACGGCGATGCTGGTGGCGGTGGACGGCAGATATGCCGGGCTCGTAGCCGTCGCCGATACGATCAAGGAGACGTCGCGCGAGGCGGTGTCCCGCCTGCAGGAGATGGGCATCGAGGTCGTCATGATCACCGGCGACAACGAGCGGACGGCGCAGGCGATTGCGGCCCAGGCCGGCATCCGCCGCGTGCTGGCGGAGGTGCTGCCGGAAGGCAAGGCCGAGGAAGTGAAGAAGCTGCAGCAGGCCGGCCGCAAGGTCGCGATGGTCGGGGACGGCATCAACGACGCCCCGGCCCTGGCCACAGCTGATATCGGCATGGCGATCGGCACAGGGACGGACGTGGCGATGGAGGCCGCCGACGTCACCTTGATGCGGGGCGACCTGAACGCCATCGCCGACGCGATTCTGATGAGCCGCCGGACGATGGGCAACATCAAGCAGAACCTGTTCTGGGCGCTCGCCTATAACACGGTCGGCATCCCGATCGCCGCGGCGGGCTTCCTGGCGCCATGGCTGGCCGGCGCCGCGATGGCGTTCAGCTCCGTGTCGGTCGTGCTGAACGCGCTGCGCCTGCAGCGGGTGAAGCTGTGACGCTGCCGCCGATTAGACTTAAACGGCGGTGGCAAAGGTTATGCCGGTCGCTAGTTTAACTGCATATGCTGCACGTCAAATACGCCCAAGGGAACCGGATGAACGCCGGCCCCTTGGGCTTTTTGCGTGTAAATCATTTCCCGTATCTCCTGATCAGGACTGATGCCTGGCAATATGGCCCGGGTCGGTCAAATTTTAATGTCCGCATGATTCCTTTGAGCTTCGAGCACGTCGTACAGCGCCAATTTATAATTGATTTTATCCAAATTGCGGTAGAGATCGGCTATTTTGTGTTCAATATCCTTTTTATGCTGGAGCATCATCGCTTTACGTTCCGAAATGGTGAAATCGCCCGCTTGATACAACTGGACATATCTCTGTATCTGCACGATTGGCATGCCCGTTGCCCGAAGTGCGGTAATGAAATGGACCCATTCCAGGTCCTCATCATCGTATTGGCGTTTTCCGTTCTCATCGCGTTTGACATGAGGGAGCAAGCCTTCATTTTCATAGTACCGGAGCGTGGAAGCCGATATTCCAGTCATCTGCGTGACCTCTTTTATACTGTTCATGGATACACCCCTCTGTATTTGTTGTTAAAGTTAACTTTAGCATAAGTGATGTTCAGAGGTAACAGAAATGAGCGGCTGGATGTGTAGAATGCTGATGGGGCAGGCAGCAGGTTGTTGGAGAAAACGGAACACAATATGAAAAACAGAGGATGCCTGAGCAAAATCTGCGTAAAGAACTCAGGAATAGGAAGTGTTTATGCCAAAGGATCGTGGTCCTTTAAGTGATGGAAAAATACCCTTGACTTAAAGTGAACTTTAAGATTTATGCTAAACATGCAATCCAATAAGGCAACCCAATTCCATGAGTAAAGGAGTAGTGAGAAAACATGTGTAAAACACGCGTGCTCAGCGCCCCAGGCGCAAAAAAGCCTTTTGAAAAAACAACGATTGAGCGGAGAGAGCTGCGGCCGGACGACGTTTTAATCGATATTCATTACAGCGGTATTTGCCATTCGGATATACATAGTGCCTACGATGAGTGGGGCGGGGGGATATTCCCTATGGTTCCCGGTCATGAAATTGCCGGCATCGTAGCGGCCGTAGGTTCGGAAGTAACCCAATTTGCGGTGGGTGACCGCGTTGGCGTGGGCTGCTTTGTAGACTCGTGCGGAGCGTGTGAATACTGCCTCATGGGGGAAGAACAGTATTGCACGAAGGGCGTCGTTCAGACCTATAATTCGCTGGACTATGACGGCAACCCGACCTATGGCGGGTACAGCCAAAGGATCGTCGTTACGGAAAGATTCGTAGTCCGGATCCCGGAAGGTCTGGAGTTGAGCGAGGCAAGCCCGCTGCTCTGCGCCGGCATCACCACGTATTCCCCATTGAAGCATTGGAACGCTGGTCCCGGCAAAAAAGTAGCCATTTTGGGGATGGGCGGACTCGGCCACCTGGCGATCCAATATGCGCATGCCCTGGGTGCGGAAGTCACGGTTTTGAGCCGCTCCATGGGTAAAAAAGACGAAGCCCGGAGCTTCGGCGCAGACTATTACTTTTCCACGAGTGATCCGGATACGTTCAAAACGCTGGCCGGCCGTTTCGATCTCATCCTGAACACCGTATCCGCGAATCTTGAAGTAGATGCGTATCTATCACTCCTTCGCGTCGACGGTACGCTTGTGAATGTCGGTGCACCGGGCACGCCGGATCAGTACAACGTGTTCTCCTTAATTATGGGCCGCCGCAGCATTGCTGGATCGCTCGTAGGCGGCATTCGGGAAACGCAGGAGATGCTTGAATTCTCAGCGGAGCACGGCATTGCTCCTAAAATTGAGGTGATCCGCGCCGACCAGGTCGACGAGGCTTATGAACGCGTCCTTCGCAGCGACGTGCGGTACCGGTTCGTCATTGATATGGCTACACTGTAATGAAGCCAAGTTTCAATGTGGAACTCGCTCAACAGATAACGGATCGCCATGCGCTTCATGGACGGATCCATCCGAGCCCTGGCAGGGACTTTGCCACAATCCCCCTGCCGGGGCTTTGTGCTGCCGGTTACTTCTGAAGATGCTGGATGGAGGCGAACCCGGCCAGAACGAATCCGCCGTGCCCGCCGGACAGGACGGTCGTGATCGAGCACTCCGGCACCAGCTCGCTCTGCCTGGAGACAAAGGAGGGGTGCCAGTGGTTCAGCTCGCTCTCGGGAAAGGCATTGAGCAGAAAATCCGTGATCAGTCCGCCGTGGGTGACCAAGGCGAGATGTTGGCCCGGATGCTGTAAAGCCTGCTCCGACAGCAGCGATGACAGCCGGTCGCCGGCCTGCCGCGCGGAGTCGCCGACGGGTGGGACGTAATCCCGGTCGTTCGTGCATCGTTCCCACATGCGCACAAACGCTTCGAAGGTTTGACCGGGAAGGTCGCCCCAGTTGGCGCGCTCCCTCAGGCGCACATCGGTGTGCACGGGAAGGCCGGACGCTTCAGCGATATATCCGGCCGTGTCCGCCGCCCGCCGGAGCGGGCTGGATACAATCGCGGCCAGGGGCAGCCGGCCTAAATGCCGGGCGGTCTGACGGGCTTCCAGTACTCCCTCGGGGGAAAGCGGGACATCGCCTATGGCGCGGACCTTGGTGCCGTGCCGGACGAGATAAAAGGTGGTGCTGGTGGCAATCGGATTCATGAGGGACCTCCTTGGCATAGACCGTTAGTGTTGCGGTTCAAATCGTTAACGTGATTAACAAACAATAAATGATTTAGCATAAGTGAAATTAGATATTTATCTAAATACACTCTAATGGATTTCTATGAAAAATAGAACAGGGGAAGCCACCGCGCATCAATTTTTTGAAAGGACGAGGATTGGTTTATAATAAAAGGGTCCGGTGTCTGCCTGTTGCACATGATTGCAGGCGGGATTCAACCATGAGACGTCTTGTGAACAACCACTCGCGTTAGGAGATGTATGACTGATGAACGAGGTTATATCCTTAATAAAAAACCACCGCTCCATCCGCAAGTTCAAGAATGAACCGGTCACGGAGGAGCAGCTGAACGAGATCATTTCTGCGGCACAGTGCGCTTCCACTTCCAGCAATGTTCAGGCCTACAGTGTTATCGCGGCCACGGACCCGGCCCTGAAGAAGCAGCTGGCCGAATTAGCCGGCAATCAGGCCTATATCGAGGAATGCCCGGTGTTTCTGATCTGGTGCGCGGATTTGCACCGTTTGGATCAGGTCACCGCCGGGCACATGGCCGGCCGGGAGTCGTATGTGGATTCGACGGAGAATTTTATCGTGGCCACGGTCGATGCGGCCTTAGCGGCACAGACGGCGGCAGTCGCCGCGGAATCGCTCGGGCTTGGCATCGTCTATATCGGCGGCATCCGTAACCGGATCGCCGAATTGTCCGAGCTGCTGAACCTGCCGGAGCTTGTCTACCCGGTATTCGGCATGTGCTTGGGTGTACCGGATCAGGAGCCGGGCATTCGTCCGCGTCTGCCGGTGGAGGCGGTTCTGCACCGCAACGGTTACCAGGAGGAGCGGATTCAGGAGCCGGTGCAGGCATATGACCAAACGATGCAGCGCTACCTGGCCGAGCGGACCGGCGGCAAGCGGGATACGCCATGGTCACAGATTATGGCCGATCGTTTGGCCGAGCCAATCCGGCTGCACATGCGGGAGTTTTTGAGCGGTAAAGGCTTTATGAAAAAATAAACCGGCAGCCGCCGTAACTCGATTATGATACAAAAAGAGGCTTGCGTTTAAATAGCGCAGGTCTTTTTTTTATTGTGTCTGTTGTGCCAATTTTCCTTTTCCTGGGTAAATAACTTAGGAATGGTGACAAAACCTTCATCCAAAAGTAACGGAGCCACTCTTTTATAGACAAGCAGGGGTCTCTATAATGCTTATAATCGCTTATCCCAGATTGAAAGATTATAGAAATGATCATTATATGGAAAAGGAGCAGCCATACATGCGGACAAGATTCAAAATGGTACTGCCGGGATGCTGTATGCTTCTGGCCTTGGCGGGTTGCACGGAACCGGGCGGCTTGAATGACGGCCTTGGAAGGACTCCCGCTCCCATCAGCGCCGGTGAGGAGGCAGGTAAGCCTGACAATGCGGAGAACGGTCATTCATCAGGTGGGGCGGCCGGAACAGCGGAGCAGGGGACGCAGGGGAGTAACGCCTCTTTTGCCGATCAGATGAAGGCCCTGACCAACACGGGGACGGTGAAAAGCTTGAGCTATTCCCGGCTCACCCAAAAATACGTATACATCAAATCGACGGACGGCAGCAGCTTCGAGGTCTATCTCGGAGACTATCAGGCGAAAACGGAAAAGCTCGTCATCAAGCATACATACAGCGCCAAGGAGTCAAGCGTATCCCTAAGCCCTACCGGGCCATACTTTATCGTCACCCGCGTAACGAGCCGCAATCCCGAACGCTATAAGTCGGAGCTTTACTATACCGGAGATTTGAAGCCCTACGCTGTGCTGAACACCTTCGGCGAGCCCAGATGGGACGAGGATGGCAGGCTGATTCGGTCTACGGAGTATTTCGATAAGCATCCGAATACGTACCGAAGCCAGATCAGTGTGAATTCCTTGAAAGCCGTGCCGGATCCGGACGAGGTGTTCGCTGAGACCGTCACAGTGGTGAAGGGTCCCGAAACGTCCCGGAAGACCGGCGTTATCTTCAACGTGACCAAGGTGGACAAGAACATGATCTATTATCAGGAACTGAATCTGGATACCAAGCGGATTGAAAACAAGCAGAAGCTGTATTAAGGGCATATCCTGGGTTTGTAAAAAGAAAAAGGCCTGCCCATAGCGGGCAGACCCTTTTTTGATTTAGCGCGGAAGGCCGTAAAAACGGCAGGCATTGGCATGCAGCAGCGCCCTGGCTTCCGGCAGGGGGACGCCACAAATGCTGCTCCATACCGAAGCCACCTCTGCGGTCATGTTGGGATGGGTCATCTGACCGGCGAACGGCCCTTCGAACGGCCAAGGCCCGTCGGTCTCGGTCATCACCTGGGAGGCGGGATACCGGCGTGCGAGCTCCTGGATTTCCGCCTCGTAGGCGATATCCGGCGTAAACGAGACGTAATATCCGTTATCCGCCATGCGCCGCACGGTGTCCGCCGATCCTTTGAACCAGTGGAAATGGGCGCGGGAGACGCCGTGCTTTTCCAGCAGATCGCAGGCGATATCCGCATCCTCGTACACGGCATGCAGCACGATCGGCTTGTTATGGTCCCGGGCAAAACGTACGAAGCGCTCAAGCAGCGCCTCGTACGGCCCGTTATCCCAAGGAAGTCCGGCTTCGGCAGCCCCCAGCCGCGAGTAGTACGGCAGGCCGACTTCGCCGACGGCGACCATGTCGTCCGCATGCTCCGCCATCCAGCCGAAGAGCGCGTCGATCTCGCGGTCAGCAGGGAGCGGCTGCTCGGGATGGAAGCCGAAGGCGGGATAGACCTGCCCGGGCCAAGCCTGGGCAAGCCTCAGATTGGCTTGGCTCGATGCCAAATCCATGGACACGCCGATGACGGCTGCGACGCCGGCATCTTTCAGACTCCCAAGCAGCGTCTGCGTCTCGTGCTCCTTATAAGTATCGAGATGAATATGGGCATCGATCAAGGGCGCGAGCGGCGGCAGGTTCGCCTCCGCCGGCGATGCGGATACCGCTGCTGCCCGGTCGAGGACCATCTCTTGGCCGTTTGCGGGGTTTACTTCGCTGTTATTGCCGCTCATTGGCGTGAACCTCCTTGCTGTGCAGCCTGCATTTTTCGCTGCTCCTCGCGCATCCATTCGCTCAGCTGACGCTTCAGCTGCAGAAACTCGGGAGCCTCCGTCACTTCCTCGCGCCGCGGGCGCGGAAACGGCACATCGATGGCGTGCAGCACCGCGGCCGGCCGGCTCGAGAAGACGTAAATCCGGCTCGATAGCAGCAGCGCCTCCTCGATGTTGTGCGTAATGAAGAGAACCGAGCGGCGGTTCTCTTCCCAAATGTCCAGCAGCCAGCGCTGCATGTCGCTGCGGGTCAGCGCATCGAGCGCGCTGAACGGCTCATCCAGGCACATCAGCTCCTGCGGGCTGAGCAGCGCGCGGAGAAAAGCCGCCCTCTGCTGCATGCCGCCCGACAGCGTATGCGGATGCGCCTTCTCAAAGCCGGCCAGGCCGACTTTGGCGAGCCAGCGCCGCGCGTCCTCACGGGCCTCCCGGCTGACGGTGCCGTGCACCTCCTGGGCCAGCAGCACATTGTCCTCGATCGTCCGCCAAGGAAACAGGGCGGGCTGCTGCGGCATGTAGCTGATATGCCCCTGCTGCCCGGTCACCTCGGCGCCGTTCATCCGGACGGTGCCGGCATCCGGACGGGTCAGCCCGCCGATCACGTGCAGCAGCGTGCTCTTGCCGCTTCCCGACGGTCCGATGATGGACACGAATTGGCCTTGGCCCACGGTCAGCGAGATGTCGCTGAGTACCGGCAGCGTCCGGCGCTTCTCTTTGAAGCTTTTGCTGACGGAGACGATCTCCAGTGCAGGCGTGGTTTCTTGATTTATCACGGCAATTCTCCTTTCCGGCCAGGCCCGCTAGCCCTGCTTCGGCTTCCAGCGGACGAACCATTTTTCGAGCAGCGCAATCAGCCCGAACATCAGCAGGCTCAGCACGACGATGATCATGATCGCCACGAACATGCGGTCGGTGCGGTAGCCCGATTTTTGCAGCATCATATAATAGCCGATGCCCTTGTCAGCCCCCAGCCACTCGGCGATAATCGCTCCCATGACGCTGTAGGTGGCGGCGATTTTAATGCCGGAGAAGATGGAAGGGAGTGCGTGGGGCAGCTCCAGCTTGGCGAAGATTTGGCCCTTGCCCGCCCCGATCATGCGCATGTAGTTCATCATGATGGGATCGGTCTGTTTCAAGCCGCCAAGGGCGGCGACCGCCACCGGGAAAAAGCAGACGAGCGTAATGACGATCAGCTTGGGCAGGAGGCCGAAGCCGAACCAGATCATCAGCAGGGGGGCGAGGGCGATGGTCGGGATATTTTGGCTTAGAATGAGCAGCGGATACAGCGCCTGTTTTAAAAACGGAATCAAATGCAGAATCAGTGCGATGACCAGCCCGATGGCGGTTCCGATGGCGAAGCCGAATACGGTCAGCTTCAGCGTGGCCCATACATGCTCCCACAAGCCGCCGGAAGCGGCCGCGGCTTCCCGGGCGATGTCGCTCGGCGCAGGCAAAATCCATTGTTCAATATGGAACAGGGAGGTCAGCAGCTGCCATACGAGCAAAAAGAAGATGACCGCCACGAGGGGCGGCCATACGTTTTTCCACCAGCTTCTCATGGACGGTACTTCTCCGTCAGCTTGTCCATGCTGATTCCGCCGGGATTATGGGCGATTTTGACCTGGGAGATGATACTCGGGCTGCCTGCGGCCACCAGAGCTTCGTGCATTTTGCGCACGACGTCCAGCAGCTCCTCCAGCTCGCCCTCCATCGTCGTTTCCAGCGGGTGCACCTCATGCTTCACGCCGGACTGCTGAATGACCTCAATGGCGCGGTCGACGTAAGCATAAGAATCTTCGTTGCCCGGCGTCTTCGGGATCACCTGGATGCTTAACAGCGTATTGGCCATGCGAATCAACTTCCTCTCTTCATTGGTTACGGATGTTTTGGGTTGTAGGCGGCTTATTGTTCCGGCAAAAAGTCGTTCGTATACGCACTCTTCACGTCCAGCGGCTTATCCAGCAGCTTGTGCTCGTACATCCAGTCGGAATAGCCTTTCCAGATCTGTTCTTTCTGCTCGCCCCAGCGGGCTGCGTCGTCCTGGTATTTAGGACTTAACCACTTCTGGCTTTCGATCACCAGTTCCTTGTCGAGATCCGGCACGTCCTTCAGCAGCAGGTTGGCGGCGTCTTCCGGCTTGTCGATCGCGTATTGGTAGCCTTTGGCGGTCGCGCGCATAAACGCCTTAACCAGCTCAGGGTCTTCCTTGATCTGCTTCTCGTTCGTCACAAGCACCGGCGTATAGTAGTCCAGCTTCTCGGAATAATCTTTAACATACAGCATGTCCAGCGGCTCGCCGCGCAGCTTCGCTTCAATTCCGGTCCAGCCGTAGAAGATCCAGGCGAAATCGATGTCCCGTTTCACGGCGGTAAAATAATCGGCGTCGCCGATGTTGACGATTTTCACCTTCTTCACGTCAGCCTTGTCGATCCCCATGATGGAGCCCATAACGGCTTCTTCAACAGGAGAGCCCCAGCCGCCGTAGGTTTTACCTTCAAAATCTTTCGGCGTCTTGATCCCCCGGTCGACTGGTGCGGCAAAGCCCGACGTGTTGTGCTGGATGACCGCCGCAATCGAGACGAGCGGCACGCCCTGCGTGCGGGCCTGGGTCACGCTCTCCTGATAGCTTACGCCGAAAGGCACTTTGCCGGAAGCGACCATGGCGTCGGCGCCGGTGGAGCCCGGCTGCACGATCTCGACGTTCAAGCCTTCTTCTTTATAATAGCCCAAGTCTTTGGCAGCATAGAGCCCAGTGTGGTTCGTGTTGGGCGTCCAGTCGAGGACGACTTTGACGTCCTTCAGCGGCTTCGCTGCGGTGTTGTCCTGGCCTGCCGTGCTATCGGAAGCGGATGTGCCTTCTCCGCTGCCCGTATTGTTCTGGCTGCCGCCGCATCCGGCAAGCGCCAGTATGAGCATGCAGACCAGCAGCAGCAGGCCGATGGATTTGTTCTTCATGGCTTTCTCTCTCCTTCGATATCCGGCCGTTCTTTATTCTCTCTGTGGAAGCATCGGCCGGTGATCCCCTATCCTTGTTAGATTTAGAATCGTGAGCCGATCTGAGTGGCTGAATCATAGAAGCATTCGCAAGGCGTAATCCCGTTTTTCACTAGTATGAATGAAAAAAACGCCCCGTAAACGGGACGCTTCACATGCGCAAGATCAGCACGGCTTGTATGCCGTGACAAACGGTTTCCTACGCTGGCATTACCCAGATCAGGTTAAAAGGGTCAGTATCTTGAAGGGATACAATCTCAGCCGGCCGATTCCAGCACCCCGGATTCTATAAGGTTTTTGGGTTGTTTTCCTCCCATATTATAGTCCATCCCCATGGGGGTGTCCAGACATCCGCCCGATTCCAGATTATCTCTGGAAAAATTCGATCCATTCTTTTTCCGGACCATAGATAAAGAAATATTGGTATCCGTTCGGCAGGGTCACGATTTCCTGATCGATCAGCTCCACGCCGTCCAGTGCCTGGATCCGCTCAAATTCCTTCTGAATGTCGTCGACATGGATCGCAAAATGGTGCACCGTGCCTTCGGCCGGCAGGTCGTAGCTGTAGCCTTGAATGAGCTCGATTTCCGTCTCGTTACTGTCCCCGAAGCCGAGAAACGCCAGCTGGAACACGCCATTGGTGTGCGTCAGGCGGCCTTTCAGCTCCAGGCCCACGATCTCGGTATAAAATCGGATGGTTGACTCCAAATCCCGTACGACGATGCCGACATGATCCAAACGTTTATTAGCCATATGTATAAGCTCCTTTTCATAGTACTTATAAGTAATGGGATTGCCCTAAATTAAGGCCATTATAGCATTTAAATCCGAGTTGTAAGGCAACTTTATGCAAACATCATTGTTTATAAATTATAGGCTGTTTGGTGGCATCGTTAGGTATTGAAATAGTCAGGAACGGGGGAAGAGGGCCCTGAAAAAAATAATTGCGGCATGGCTTTTCATGTGTATGTTGACAGCATGTACCGGGCCATCATCCAGTGGAGGGGACATAACGATACTCGATAAGCAGCTCATTGGCTCGACATATTGGATTGTCGCCGAGAAAACCCATAGTAAAGAAGAAGGAGCATTTAAAATTAAAGTCGATAATGAAAATACTTGGAACTTGTTAGAGGTCGGAAGAACGTACTTATCGACATACTCCTACAAGTCGTTGGACAAAGGAGCTAAACTGCTGAGTGTCCGCCATATCAATGAAGGGCAGTCAGCAACGAAATAGAACCACTAAAAAAAGCCCGGGATGTCTATCAGACGATCCCAGGCTTTTTTTAGTTCTCGCGCTGCTTCTTCTTCGCATAAAATTCGGCCGCCTTATGGCGGTTGCCGCAAGTTTCCATGCTGCACCAGCGCCGCTTGCCGCTCTTGGAGGTGTCCACAAAGTGCAGGATGCAGTCGTCATGCTCGCAGATCCGGATGCGGTCCGAAGATACGTTTGCCAGCGTCTCGAACAGGGAGCGGACGATGGGGTACAGCACGCCTTGGACGGCGGTTTGTCCGTAGGTGATGAGATGGGGGAGGCCTTGGTCATCCCGCTCAGCCCGGAGCGCCACGTCTAATCGCGACGCTTCGGCCTCCATGGCGGCGAATGCCTCATCCGACAAGGTACCTCCATGGTCCAGGTCTTCTAGAACGAGCCGGCACACGCCGCGCAGACGGAGCAGTTCGGGCAGCAGGTCTTCCCGCGGCACAGCTGAAGCTGCCCCTGCGGTATTGTCCAAGCCGTGCAATTCATTATCGTGGAGCCATTCGTCTAAATAACCTGGCTCCTCCAGCATATCCGTGACCCGGTGCTCCCGCATGCGCACCGTATTGGCGAGATTGATCCACAGGGCGCCCCCCAACACGTTGCGGGAAGGGGATTTATCCATGATGCGTCATCCTTTATAGAGTAATCGTTTCCTTTGTGTTCAGGAATGCTATGTCCATTGTATCACCAACTGCAGCCCGCAGGCGATGTTGCCAATCGGGAGTCTGCAGGTATACAGGCGGATGGTGGATGGTCGTATGGTGGATCGGCACCAGCCGTTTGGCCCCGAGAACGCGTGCGGCCGCGGCCGCTTGTTCCGGAAGCAGCGTAATCGGCATGCCGCTGGGCGGCTGACGATCAGGGCGTTCCAGAACGGCACCGTTCACCGGCAGGCATACCGCATCGAATGCGCCGTGAGCCGCGGCAATTTTCCACCAGTAGCCGTGCCACAGCGTATCTCCGCAGTGGAGCAGGCGGTGCTCGCCGTCGCTCAGCGCCCAGGCGATCTGCACGTCTCCGACCCCGTCGACGGAGTACGTGGCGGCTGCGCCCAGCGCACCGATTTGGAAGGCATCGCCGACGGAAGCACCGATTACGCGGTTGAGACCGCTATTTTCGGCAAGGAGGACGCCCTCCTGCGGGAGGTACACGGGAATGTCTGCCCAGTAGGCATCGATGATGGCCTGGGGATCAAAGTGATCGGTATGCTCATGGGTGATCAGCACCGCATCTGCCGGGCCGTATTCGTTAAGCGGGAAGAGCGGTTCGTGAGACTGGCCGTATCTTTCCGGAAAATGATAAAGCGGGTCTATGACCACCGATGTGGCTCCTGCCGTCACCCGAATGCCTGCCCAGGGAAGCTTTTGAAGTTCCATGTCATCCATCTCCTTTGTATAACCTTTAAAATGTATATTACAAGTTATAATTGGAGTATAACCGTATTTTTATAACCTGTAAATATATTTTTGAAGGTTATATAAAAACAAAAAAAGCGGACCGGCTGGCCCGCAATTAATTTGAATAGCTTATTTTCCTGCACCTGACGGCCCCTGCAGTCCACTCTGGTGAACCAGCTTCCGCCGCTGCAGCTGGAAGGCCGCAAAGCTGAGCACGACCATGCCGGCGGTGAACACCGCGAGCATCCAAGCCGACTGGTTTACTTCCAGATGGTCCAGGCTCCAGCCCATGATAAGCGGCAGGATGGCTCCGCCGACGCCGCCGGAGGCGATCAAAATGCTGGGTGTCGATTCTTCGCTGCCCTGCAGCAGCTTGCTCGCAAATACGAGCGCAATCGAAAAGATCCCCGACATGAACAGCCCGAGCAGCAGGATGATCGCGAAAGCCGACCATACCTGGCCCATCAGCGGGAACACGATCAGCAGCACCAAGGTGATGAGGCAGCTGAACAGCACGTAGACCCGGTAATGGATCTTTTCGGCGACGACACCGGCAAAGATCCGACCGACGGACATGGCGATCCAGAAGCAGGTAACGCTGAGCGCAGCGGCGGCTTCCTTCATGCCCATTTTCTCAATCAGGATGGCGGGCATAAAGTTGGCCAGGCTCATCTCGGTGCCGACGTACAGAAAGAAGAATACGATAAAGAGGACGAGAATGCCGAAGGCTCCGCCTTGATAAGGGAAGCGTTTGGCCGAAGATTGCTCTTGACCCGATACGGAAGCGGCAGGCCCTTTGGCGCTCAGCACGGCATCGATTTCACCGAAGGAGGCCTTCGACCAGAACAACAGCGTGACGAGTGCGATCAGCGAAATGACGAGGAACGAGAACCTCCACCATCCTTCCGTAATGAAGCCGCTTGCGATCAGCGGCATGACCATGGCCCCGACCCCGAAAAAGACCTCCAGGCGGCTCATCGCCACAGCGGTTTTATCGGTAATCGCCGCAATAATAATGGTCCCGATCACCGCTTCGATCATGCCGAAACCAAAGCCTGCGCACACGGCAATGGCGTACAGCCATTCCCAAGGCGGCAGCAGGGTATAGACCAGCTCGGCGGCCGTAAGCAGGCCGATGGCGATCAGAAGCCCGCCCCTTTTACCAAAACGGCGGTTCAGCCACGGGGATACGAGCACACCGGCCAGAAAACCGGCGAACTGGGTGAAGATCAGCGTCCCGCCTTCGCTGTATTCGCGGTCATAATGCTCCAGCAGGACGGGAAGGACCGATCCCAGCACGACATGCGCCAGGCCGATCAGAAAATAGGATAGACATCCTATCCAAATGAGTCGTTTCATGAGGAACTCCTTTACAAGTATTAAATTCTTGGTGCGGACAAGCCGGATGACGGCCGGTATCTCCATCATAACAAGGTATTCAGGGCACGTCATGCCTATTCTTGGATAAAAGCTGACGTGTTCCAAGGTTCATCCTATACCGGACAGGGTACACTATGGGTACGGGCTGTGCCCATGGACAACACGAAGCAGAAAGGAGCGGAACATCTAGAGATGGAAGCGAAAATCATTCTGGAACAAAATCTGGCCAAAATACTGGATCACAACCAGTTTTGCTCATTTGCCACGGTGGAAGGTAACCGGCCGAAGCAGCGGTATATGGCTTTATATAATCAGGGCCTCAGTATCCATCTGGTCACCGACCGCAAGACGCATAAAGTCGAGGAACTGGAGGAAAACCCTCACGTCTCCCTGCTGCTGGGCTATGAAATCGGGGGATCGCGGGAGGTTGTGGAGATTGAAGGAACCTGCAAAGTAACGGCTGAGGACTCCTTGCGTAAGCAGATCTGGAAGGAAGAATTCAAGAAGCGGTTTACTGGTCCCGATGATCCGGATTACGTCTTGCTTGAAATCACGCCCGTCCGTGTAGAATATACGGGGAAAGATGGAGAAAAGCACGAATGGATCGAGTAAATTTACTGTGTCCATAAGCAATTGGAACCATTTTCATAGATCCGTGATACGCCCTGATGCTCGAGACCTTGTTCTCGGGCATTATTTTTTGGGAATTGGGTGTATTTGTCTTTATTTCATAGGTTACATCGATATAAACTACTCTTGTAGACAGAACTTAATTTAACAATGGTTAGTTAAATAAAGGGGTTAAATTTGTTCTGCCCACCGTACTCGATGTACATCTATTAGGAGGGGTAACATGTCGAAGTCCCGTAAAAAAGTCCTCAAAGGCATCACCGCCGCAGCCGTTGCGATCAACGTGCTCGCCGTTCCAATGGTGCCGGTATTTGCGGACAGCAGCAGCAACGGATCCAAGGTGAAGCTGCGGATCATGGAAACATCCGATTTGCACGTGAACATGGTCAACTATGACTACTATGCGGACAAGCCCACTGACGAATATGGGTTTGCCAAGACGGCCAGCCTGATCAAGGCAGCCAGAAACGAAGCGAAGAACAGCCTGCTGTTCGATAACGGGGACTTGATCCAAGGGAATCCGCTTGGCGACTACGTGGCCAAAGTGAAACCGCTTAAAGAGGGCGAAGTGCACCCGGTTTACAAAGCGATGGACCTGATGGATTACGATGCCAGCGGCGTCGGCAACCATGAATTCAACTATGGCCTGGATTTCCTGAAACTGTCGGAAGAGGGAGCTAACTTCCCGATTGTCAACGCCAACGTCTACAAGGACGACGGGGACAAGGATGACAGCAACGACGTGAACTATTTTACCCCTTATACGATTTTGGACAAAAAGGTAACGGACGAGAACGGCAAGGAGCAGACGATCAAGGTCGGTGTGATCGCATTCGTTCCTCCGCAAATTTCCCAATGGGATAAAGCCAACCTGGAAGGCAAAGTCATCGTGAAGGACATGGTCGAGACCGCCAAAAAGTTCATTCCGCAGATGAAGAAGGAAGGAGCCGACGTCATCGTCGCCATTCCTCATTCCGGCTTTGAGGATATTCCGGAGACACCTTTGATGGAGAATACGGTTCTGTATCTGAGCAAGGTGGAAGGTATTGACGCCATCCTGTTCGGACATGCCCATAAAACGTTCCCGAGCGCAGAATTTAAGGGGAAAACCGGCGTCGACCTGGAGAAAGGCACGATTAACGGCGTTCCTTCGGTCGAACCTGGATTCTGGGGCGATCACCTCGGCATCATCGACCTGAACCTGGAGAACGTAGACGGCAAGTGGAAAGTAGTTGACTCAAAAACCGAAGCGCGCCCGATCTACGATACGGCAAACAAAAAGGCGCTCGTTGATGCCGATCAAGAAATCGTGAACGCAGTAAAAACAGAACATGATGCAACAATCGATTATGTACGCGGACCGGTAGGCAAAACCAGTGCGCCGATCAACAGCTATTTTGCACTTGTACAGGACGATCCGTCCATTCAAATCGTCACCAACGCCCAGAAATGGTACGTCGAGAAAAACCTGAAGGGGACCGAATACGAAAACCTTCCGGTGCTGTCGGCAGGTGCTCCTTTCAAGGCAGGCGGACGTAACGGCGCTTCGTATTATACGAACATTCCGGCCGGAACGATCGCGATCAAGAACGTCTCCGACCTCTATGTGTACCCGAATACCGTGCATGCCGTTGTCGTTACGGGAGCCGAGGTGAAGGAATGGCTGGAGTGGTCCGCAGGCCAGTTTAACCAGATCGATCCTTCCAAGACGACCGAGCAGCCGCTCGTAAACATGGACTTCCCGACATACAATTACGATGTCATCGACGGCGTAACGTATCAAATCGATGTGACCCAACCGAACAAATACGATGCAAAGGGCACGGTAGTGAATCCTTCGGCAAACCGTATCAAGAATTTGCAGTTCGACGGCAAGCCGATCGATCTGAAGCAGAAGTTTGTCGTGGCGACCAACAACTACCGCGCTTCGTCCTCGAAGCTCGCCAACCCGGACGGCAAGCGGATCATCATGGCCGCTCCGGACGAAAACCGTCAGGTCATCATCGACTACATCCGCGACAACGGAACCATCAACCCGTCCGCTGACGGCAACTGGACTTTTGCGCCGGTGGATGCCAAGCTGAACGTGACCTTTACCTCTTCCCCGGATGCGAAGGACCTTGCGGCCAGCAGCAAAAACATGAAATACATCGGCGCGGCCGAGGACGGATTCGCCAAGTACGGACTCGATTTGTCGGTCAGCACGGCAGGTACGGCACCAGTGACGCCACCGGCTACCACACCGGAGAAGCCTTCGAAGCCGTCCGAGCCATCGACTCCGGCGCAGCCTTCGAAACCGTCCACGCCGTCCAAACCTGCTCCGGCACCGGAAACGAAGCCTTCCGGCAAAGTATACGTCATCAAGAAGGGTGACAACCTGTACCGCATCGGCATCAAGTTCGGTGTGGACTGGAAGACCATCGCCCATGTCAACGGCATTACGAACGTGCATGGATTGAAGGTCGGACAGCAAATTATGATTCCGTAAGTTTCAATTTATAGGCACGATTCGTGATTTACAGCGAAAGGACGAAAAAGCAGTGAAAGTTCTGCTTTTTCGTCCTTTTTTGTGTTCTACAAGAAATTTACGAGCGTCCGGGGAACCCTGCAAGGTACTCGGAATCGGCATGGAGGTCTGCGGCGAGCCTCAGTGAGGATATTTTGCGCAGACGGGGCTTTTATCACTGCGAAACCGGCGGCAGCGAGGCGGGGACTTCAGGCCGTACATTGAGGACGCCGTCCAGCCACTCCAGCATGCGGTGGTTGAAGTACAGCAGCGCCCCGAATTGGCAGTGCTCCTCGGCGCCTTCTTCTGCTGTGAAGAGCATGAAGGTTTTGAGGCAGTTCAGCGCCTGGAACAGCTGCTGCGGCTGTCCGGCGAAGAAATGGTCCGCCTCGGCTTCGCAGACGAGGGTCGGGCACTGGATGAGCCCGGCGGCGCCTTCCAGGGAGAATGGCTCCGTTGCAGCGACAAGCTCCTGGATAGAGGAGACACGGAACGTAAACTTTCCGTTCTCTACTGCCCAGCGAATGTTGATGCTCTTCTCCATCAAGCTGTGCATGAACGCCTCGAGGAAGGACGGATCGTTCCATTCTTCGTCGCTCCCTTGATGGAAACGGCGGCCCATTTCGCCAAAACGGAAGCTGAACATGCCGTCGTTTGCGACGAGTGCGGCCAGCCGGTGCTCATAAGCGGCCGCGCGGGGGGCCAAATATCCGCCAAAACTGATACCGACCAGGGCGAGACGCTCCGGATCTGCCTCGGGGCGGGTCAGCAGGTAATCGACCACCGGCGTGACCACGTTCTCCCAATCCGGGCGGAACGGAAGCTGATGCTCCCGGATCACCGCGCCTTGCCCCGGCCCTTCGAAGGTGAGGCAGTGGTAACCGCGTTCCAGTGCTGAAGCTGCCACCTCCCAATACAGCTCCTCACCGGTCGAGTCATAGCCCCCATGGACGATCAGCGTCGGCCGGGGTTTATCATCAACCCGGTAGAAGTAGCCCGGTAAATGGGTGCCTTCATAAGGAATGCTCACGCTCTCCATCTTCACCTCGGACAGTTCCATTGCCTTGAGAAAGGTAGAACGGCTTTTGCCCCAGGTGTCCAGAATCCGCGGATCCGCCGGGGAGCCGTGCAGGAAAAACTCCGCTGTCCGGTAGTAGTTTGAGGCCCGCATATAGAATTCCCGGGCGCTGATCCGGTTGCCCCGCCCCAGGCTTTCATCGGCCAGACTGTGCATGCGGGAGGCGGTCCGGTGCCATTCGGCGTACCAGCTCTCCAAATTTCCTTCCTCGATCCGGTAAGCCGTGGCGAGGCACTCCCCGATATCGGCTCCCCCGTAAGGCGCATAGCTCATTGTCCGCAGCAGTTCAAACGAAAACGTTTGGTCATGGAATACTAGTTTCATACACATTAGCTCCTTTGTTTTGGATTGTCTCCAATCCGTTAATAGGTTAATATTAACCTATAACAAGATGAACTAATGCGTCAAGTATAACTTATGTTAAAAATAACTTATTAATTTGGAGGCCGATCATGAATTCTATACATGCCGTACTGTTAAGTTTGCTGGCCCGCGAGCCGCTAAGCGGCTATGACATCAAGCAGCAAATCAAGGGACGCACCGATTTTTTCTTTAAAATCAACAACAATCAGCTGTACCCGGCACTGGCCAAGCTCGAAGCTGAGGGGGTCATCCGGTTACAGGCGCTGGAGCGCGAAACGTATCGCCCGGCGAAGAAAATTTATGAGATTACGGATGCCGGCCTGGAACGGTTGAAGAACTGGGTGCTGGAACCGGGGGAGCCGGGGGACTGGAACGAATTTCTGCTGAAGCAGTACAGCTCCTGGCTGGTGAAGCCGGAAGAGCTGATCCCGGTGCTTACGCTGAAGAAGCGGGAGCATGAGGAGCAGCTGGATATGTACCGAAATAAGGTGGAGTCCCTGCGGGAACAGAGCGGCCTGCTGACGAGCGACCACCCGATTTTCTCATCAGTTGCCGTGATCGAGATGGGGATGGCCTTTGAACAAACCAATATCGAATGGTGCGAGAAGATGATTGGGTGGCTGAAAGAAAACCGTCTGTAAGGGAACTGGAACAAGGGAACCTAGCGAACTTGGAAAACCTGGCGAAACAAGTGGAACAAGCCGTACGCTGATCGTGAAAGTGATCGGCATACGGCTTTTAGAGAGGATTCCAAGTCTCCGCTGTTGTTTTGATGCTAGGCGGTCTGCGGTAAAACCGCGAAGGATCAGCTGGCTCAAAAACCTTAGCTGTTGACCGCCACCCCCCTGGCTTGGGACACGAGGACAGGGGCTGCGGAGGACAGCAGCGGGACGGATTATGAGCCGACACCGGCGCGGTTGTTCGGCTGCGGTGCCGCGCTGCGTCCAAAGCGAAGCAGGTAGACGGCGGCGACGATAAACATCATGACGGCCAGCACCAGGAAAATGCTGCTGTACAAATAGCTGCCCGGATACGTGTTCAGCGGGTTCCAATGGGCAGAGGAGCCGGTGTCGAGAATGCTGCTGTACACGGACGTGGCAACCGCTGCGCCGATGAAGTTCAGCATGCTGAGCAGTCCCATCCCGACGCCGATCTCTTCCTTGGCCAGCGTGCGGGAGACGGTGTTCGAGAGCGCGACCTGCATGAAGGTCTGGCCGACATTGCTGAAAATAAGCACGATGGCGATGATCCAGGCATTGATGCCGACAAAGGCGGAGAGGAGAAAGAAACCGATCATTTGAAGAAGGGCTGCGATGCAGACGACGAAGAGATTGCCCTTCAGGTCGGCGAACTTTCCTCCCGCGAAGCCGAGCAGCGCGGAAGCCGCGGCACCCGGAATCATAATCAATCCGATAATGCTGGCGTCCAGATGATTGGACTGGGACAGCAGCTGCGGGATCAGGAACGGGATCGAGAACGCAATGCAGGAAATGACAAAGGCAATGCCGATGCCAAAAGTATAGTTTAGATTCCGGAACAGCCGGGGCTGCACGAACGGATCGGCTGCTTTGCGGATACGGATGACGAACAGAATAAGCAGCAGCGCTCCGGCGGCTGCCGCAACCCAGCCTCCACCGGTCAAGGCGAACAGGATCAGACCGGTCGCGGCGGCGAGCAGTCCGCCGCCCAGAACGTCCATGCGCCCACTGCTTTCCTTGGCATCGTCAAGGTATTTCCGGTAAAAGGGCAGGGTGAGCAGGACGAGGACCGAGAAGCAGAAGAGCCAGCGCCACCCGGCGTAGCCCATAATGAGCCCGGAGACCACGGGGGCGAGCGTATTGCCGACGGCGAGGCCGATCGCCGACTTGCCGAGGGCGCGGCCCCGGGTCTCCGGCGGGAAATAGCGGACGGGGATGATCATGGCCGCCGCCGGGATCACCGACGATCCGGCCGCCTGAAATACCCGGCCGATGACGATCATCCAGTAGGCGCCGGCGGCGAGCCCGAAGACGGAGCCGAGCACGAACACGATCAGCCCGATGGTGATCAGTTTTTTCAGGGCGTATTTGTCCGCCAACTTTCCATAGGTCACCGATCCGACCGCATAGACGAGCATGTAGGCGGAGGACACCCAGCTGACCTGGGCGGCGCTCAGGTGAAATTCCGCCCGGATGCCGGGCAGCGCGATATTGAACATGGAAACGTTCATGACCGAAATAACCAGCGTGAACATGAGAATCTGGATCAGTTTGTTGCCTTGATTGACGGACTCGGCCGTAGATTTCATCGTTTTTCCCTTCTTTCGGATATGTGATTAACTGAGGAGCCATTCGGCGGCGGACAAAATGTCTGTCAGCACTTACTGACATATAGTACGGAAAAGCGCTGCAATATGCGCTTTTTTTAAGCTCAAAGCCTTTTTTGACTGCAAAAGGGCACTGATTTCCAAGGTATACGCCCGATTTGAAGAAATAGATGCACTTATTGGCGGTCGAGCAGCGGGTTCAACGCCACGCCGGGATAAATAGATGCACTCTTGCGATCAAAGCTAAGGCGTTAACGCCCTAGTGAACAGCCGGACGCTTTCCTCAATAAAGGCGTCCATCTCGATATCCGTAAACGTTTGGACCGCATGGGTCGTATTGAGGAAGGCCCCGAGGTTCATCCACATAAAAGCGACAGCCGTCAGCGACGGGTCCTTCGTGACCAGCTTCCCTTGATCGGACATGTACTTGAAGTAATTCGTCAGAACCTCCCGAAACTGCCGGGGGTGGCTTTCGGAATAATCCCGGAAGCCGGGCAAATGATCGCCGACCTGGATGCTGATAATAACCAGCTTTCGGTTGCGGTCCATAACTTTATGATAGGTCCGGCTGATCATAAGCAAGTCCTCGTGCAGATTTCCCGTGAGCTTTTCCTTAAATAGCTTTTGCATCTCGGCTGCGTATAAATAGCGGTCATACGCCTTCTCCAGCAGGTTCTGTTTGCTGCCGAAATGACGGAAGAGCGTCTTCTCGCTCAGCCCGGCTTCAGCGGCGATTTCACGTGTGGACACCCCGTCATAGCCTTTGGCGGAGATGAGATCGATTGCCGCCTGCATCAG
Source organism: Paenibacillus sp. S28 (assembly GCF_016624415.1). Lineage (NCBI taxonomy): Bacteria > Bacillati > Bacillota > Bacilli > Caryophanales > Paenibacillaceae > Paenibacillus > Paenibacillus sp. S28. The sequence continues at coordinate 178,166 of NZ_JACVTM010000005.1, forward strand.
CTTATCCTGGGTGCATAACTGGTTGTTTTCGTTCATGTAACTCTGCCTACTTTCCATAATATGACTGTCAGTACTTACTGTCATCATAATCTTCGGGTTTGCTCTTGTCAAGGGCAAACGCCCGCTCTTTACATAGGAAAAAGCAGCCCGGCTTTCATAAAGCCAGGCCGCTTTTAGGCAGTGGAGTTGATGTTAGTCCAAGACAGTATTCTCAATTTAGATTACATCTGCACTGTTCAATGTCAGTTACGCTGTACTGCTTAATGACACCTACGCTGCGCTGCCCAATTTCAGCCTACAATCGCGCTGCTGCTCGGACTGCCGATGCCTGCTTGGACCTGACCCAGCCCGTCGAGCTGATAGCCGCGCCCGTAGACGCTGATGCTGACCGGAGTTTCGGTCTCATTGGTCACGGTCACATCCTGCTCGCCGACCGTCACTTGGAGACGCGCGCCGCGGAACATCACTTTGAAGGAGAAGGCACTCCAATGTCCCGGATTGAACGGATTCAGGTGCAGCACTCCATCCTTGACGCGCAGCCCGCCGAACCCGTGCACGACGGACATCCAGGTGCCGGCCATGCTGGTGATGTGGCAGCCGTCCTCGGTGTCGTTGTTGTAATTGTCCAGATCTAGGCGCGATGTGCGCAGGTACATTTCGTACGCCTTCTCCCGGTAGCCCAGCTCACAGGCGATGATCGAGTGAACACAAGGGGAGAGGGAGGACTCGTGCACGGTCAGCGGTTCGTAAAAGTCGAAGTTCCGCTTTTTCGTATCGAGGTCATATCGGTCCCCCAGGAAAAACAGCCCCTGCAGCACGTCGGCCTGCTTGATGTACGCCGAGCGCAGGATCCGGTCCCAGGACCAGTTCTGGTTCAACGGCAGGTTCGACGGGGCCAGGTCCTTGACCGGCGTCAGATCCTTGTCGAGGAAGCCGTCCTGCTGAAGGAAAATGCCGCGCTCCGCATCGACCGGGTAATACATTTTCGCAAGGATGTCGCCCCATTTGGCCGTTTCTTCGGGCGCCAGCGCCAGCTTGGCCACCAGCTCCTCGTAGTGTGCCGGGTCGCTTGCCTGAAGGTCGGACAGCACCTGCAGCGTATACTCCATCGTCCAGCAGGCGATCCGGTTGGTATACCAGTTGTTGTTGACGTTGTTTTCGTATTCGTTCGGCCCGGTCACGCCCAGAATCATGTACTGGTCCTTGGCTGGGACGTAGTTTACCCGTTCTTCCCAGAAGCGGGAAATTTCAACGAGCACCTCCACGCCGTATTGGGCGAGGTAGCTGTTATCGCCGGTGTAGTTGACGTAGTTGTAAATGGCATAGGCGATCGCTCCGTTACGGTGGATTTCCTCAAACGTAATCTCCCACTCGTTATGGCACTCTTCGCCGTTCATCGTCACCATCGGGTAGAGTGCGCCTTTGGCAAAGCCGAGTTTACGGGCGTTCTCGCACGCCTTCTCAAGGTGCTTATAGCGGTAGATCAGCAGGTTGCGGGCGATTGTGGCATCCGCCGTGCTGAGATAGAAGGGCAGGCAGTAGGCTTCGGTGTCCCAGTACGTGCTGCCGCCGTATTTTTCCCCGGTAAAGCCTTTGGGCCCGATGTTCAACCGGTCGTCCTCGCCGGTGTACGTCTGGTTCAGCTGAAAAATGTTAAACCGGATCGCCTGCTGCGCCGCCACGTCCCCTTCGATCACGATGTCGCTCTCGCGCCATTTGGCCGCCCAAGCCTGCACCTGCTCCTCATAGAGCTGCCCGAAACCGGCAGCAGCAGCTTCCTGAAGCGCCGATCGTCCGGCGTCCAGCAGCTGGGCGTACCCGTAGTCGCGCGAGGTCACGTTCGCTACGTATTTGTAGATGACGGTCTCCTCATGCTGCTTGGCTTCCACCTGTACGCGGTAGCCGGCGTACTTCTCCTGCTCGATCTGCTCCGGTTCCAGCGCCAGCTTGGCGCCGTTCTGATGGATCTCAAACGTCATGACCGAGGTGACGTGAAAATCGAGCTTTTTGGTCCGGACCGTTAATGCGGCGTTGTCCGCGGTCACTTCCTTGTGCACTTCGACCCAGAACTTCTCGTCATAGTTTGAATCTTTGTTCTGGACATCGCCGTCCAAGTAGGGCGTGACGGTCAGCGTTCCGCTAAAGTTCAGCGGGGTCACCACATAGCGGATCGCTCCGATCTCATGCCGGGCCAGGCTGACGAAACGGACCGCCTCGACGCGAATCTCCTTCCCGTCCGGCAGGGCGGCGGTAAAGCTGCGCGACAGCGTACCTTCCTTCATGTTCAGCACGCGTCTGAAAGCCTTGACCTGACAGGCTGCGAGATCAAGCTCGGTGCCATCAACCGAGATGCCGATGCCGATCCAGTTGGTACTGTTCAGCACCTTGGCAAAATACTCGGGATATCCATTTTTCCACCAGCCCACCCGTGTTTTGTCGGGATAGTAGACACCGGCCATGTAGCTTCCCTGCAGAGACGGACCGCTGTAAGCCTCCTCAAAGTTGGCGCGCTGGCCCATATATCCGTTGCCGATGCTGAAGACGCTCTCGGATATTTCCTGCTGCTGGGGATCGTACTGCTCCTCAATAATATTCCATGGGTCCAACGTTAGATATTGCTTCATAATGAATTGGCTCCTTCGAAAAAAAATATTAATCCCTTGTTATGCGACGTATAACCATTGTGCTGCGGAAGACAGGGGGGCCAGATTTTGATCATTGCAGGCCCCCTTGCTTCACGAACGCCACCTGGTTCGGGGAACCTAGCGGTGAGAAACGAGCTCAAGCAGGCGGACTGTCGTCATGTCCTGCAGCGAAGGCACCACGGCATCCGCCGCACCCAGTACTTCCGGCGAGCCGATGCCGATGCTGCGCATCCCGGCCCGCTTGGCGGCTTCGATGCCGGCCTCGGCATCCTCGAATACGACGCATTCCTGCGGCTGTGCGCCAAGCTCCCGGGCACCCAGCAGGAAAACCTCCGGATCGGGTTTGGCACTTGCCGTTTTGGTCCCGTCGATGATCGCGTCGAAATACGGAACAAGGCCGGTGTTGTTCAGGATGGTCATCGCATTTTTGCTGGCCGATCCCAGGGCAATGAGGATTCCGTTCTCCCGCAGCTCTCGCAGGAAGGCGAGCGCCCCCGGAAGGATCTCCTGTTCATCCATATGCGAAATATACTCGACATACCAGCGGTTTTTCTTGTCGGCCAGCGCGGATTTGGTCGCATCGTCCAGCTCAAGCCCGCCGACTTCAAGCAAAATGTCCAGCGACGCCATCCGGCTGACACCCTTGAGGCGCTCGTTATCCTCCGGCGTAAATACAAAGCCGAGCTCTTCGGCCAGGCGTTTCCATGCAAGATAGTGGTATTTGGCTGTGTCAACCAGGACCCCGTCCAGATCGAACAGGCAAGCTTTAATGGGAGCTGCAGCTGTCATTTGTCATTCCTCCTTATGTAGTTGTGCAAACGTTTGAACAAACAGGTGAAAAGAAATGAAGCACCGGGATGCTCCATATGGTTTTGATACGTTTACGATAGTTTAGGCGGCGTAAAAATGGACGACTCCCGAATCACCAGGCGGTGGGGAATAATGTGTCGTTTCTGAAACTGCCGGTCCCCGTCGTGCTGAATGGACTGAATCAGCGCCTGGGCTGCGGTGTAACCCAAGTTATAGATGCCGATATCCATGCTGCTGATGGGCGGCGTGGACAGTTCGGCGATGGAAATGTTGTTGAAGCTGACGATGCACAGGTCGTCCGGAACACGGTAACCGAGCTCGTGAAGTCCACGCAGGACACCGAGCGAGACGAGATCGTCCATAACCACGAGGGCAGTGGGACGCTCCGGCAGATTCATGAAAAACGACATCGCCCGGTAGCCGCTCTCCTGGAGAAACTCTCCTTCGACGATCCAGTCCTTGCGCATCTCGAGACCCGCCTCTTTCAGAGCGTCCGTATAACCTTTCAGCCGGTCGCGCGAGACGATGTGATTCGGGGGCCCGCTGACAAAACCAATCCGCTGGTGGCCGAGGGATATCAGGTGCTTGGTTGCGTCGTAAGCGGCCTGAACATTGTCATTGTCCACGGACAGGATGTCCGGGTACTTCTCGCTGCGTCCGATCAGTACGAACGGATGGCCGTTCTGCCGCAGAAAATCGACCACCGGATCCTCTTTGCGTGAATAGAGCAGGATCGCCCCGTCAACACGCTTGCCGTTCAGCAGCCGGGAGACGGCCTCAACCTCCTCCTTCTCACTGCCTCCGGAACTGATCAGCACATCGTATCCCGAGCGGTTGGCCTGGGTGACGATACCGCGGATCAATTCCATGAAGAACAGATTCAGGAACAGCTCTTCGGCAGGCTTGGGCAAAATGACGCAAATGCTGCTCGTCGTCTTGGAAACCAGACTTTTGGCCGTCATGTTGGGGTGGTATCCGAGCTCCTCCATGACATCCCGTACCTTCTGCGACGTTTCACGGCTGATTCTGGTGTTATTGGACAGCACTCGGGAGACGGTGGAGGGGGAAACGCCCGCTCGTTTGGCGACATCTTTAATCGTTACAGACATTTGTTACCTCCCTGTGGAACCGTTTGCACTATATCGTAAATGAGAAACGGCCGTCTCATAGACGCTGGCTATTTTACAATTGCTATCTTAGCCGAAAGCCCCAAGCTTGTAAATATCCAACCTGAGGCGGCGAAAGAAGCCGGTGGGATCTGGCTTGTGGCACTTTTTACAAGCAGGAATAGGCGGAGATATTATAAAAAACCATGATATAGATAGAATAGTCAAGAAAATGAAAGATAATACAGTATATATCGCTATATATTACGAAAAATCGGGTATAAATCCAGCTTTTCATAGAAATTAAGCCGTCGTATTCTCCATACAGACCGGTGTCGTCCGAAAGCTGCCCAGGGTCAGTCCAGTTCGCCAGCAATTGTATCCGCTTTCTTTCAGGTGATTGACGGGGCTGATCGGCAGTATTCTGCTCAAAGGATGCCGGATCAAGCAAAGGAGGATGTCATGAAAACAAACAAATGGGGCATGCCGGAAGGACAACAACTGCGGAGGCTGGCAGCAAGCGTAACGGCGGTATTCATGGCGGTTGCCCTGCTGTCGGGATGCAGCAGCACGGGAAACCATGCTGGGAATGACAGCGGGGCTCAAGGCCGGCCCGATGCAGGAGCTGGCAGCCAGACGGCAGAACAACAGGGGCAGCCGGGAACGGGAACCACAGCAGGGGAACAGCGTGGAGGAACTGCCGCCACGGCCGTCGACGAGCAGCCGTCGACCGTGTTCTATGAGGTGTTTGTCCGCTCGTTCTATGATTCAAACGGGGATGGCATCGGCGATTTGAAGGGGCTGACGCAGAAGCTTGATTACCTGAACGACGGCAATCCGGCTACGACCGACGATCTCGGTGTCGGCGGCATCTGGCTGATGCCGATTCAAGCGTCGCCCAGCTACCATGGGTATGACATTACCGACTACGAGGGCATTAATCCCGATTACGGGACGCTGGAAGATCTGCAGGTGCTGATCGCCGAGGCACACAAGCGCGGGATCAAGGTCATCATGGATCTGGTGTTGAACCACACCAGCACGCAGCACCCCTGGTTTGTCAGCGCTTCGAAGGATCCGGGCAGCAAATATAGGGACTGGTACGTGTGGGCGGAAGACCAGAAGCTCAGTCCCACCGGGGTCAGTGCGGCCGGCAGCGGCAGTCCGTGGCATGCCTTGAACGGAAGCCACTATCTAGCCACGTTCTGGGAAGGGATGCCAGATCTGAATTACGACAATCCCGAGGTGCGGGCGGAAGCCGTCCGGATCGGCCAATATTGGCTGAAGCTCGGCATGGATGGATTCCGGGTGGACGGCGCCAAACACATTTACGAGAACCTGCAGAGTGACCGGGGCCAGGCGGCCACAGCCAAAAACACGGCGTGGTGGCAGGAATTCCGGACCGGCATGAATCCGGTGAACAAGGATGCCTATATCGTGGGTGAGGTATGGGAGAATTCGGCCGCTGCCATCGCGCCGTATCTGGATCAGGCCTTTGATTCGGGGTTTAATTTCAGCCTGGCGGAGAGTATCCTGAGCGCGGTGAAGGACGAGAAAGACAACAACCTTGCCTTTACGCTGCAGCGGACCCAGCAATTCTACGGCAAACAATCGCAGGGACGGTTCACCGACGCCATTTTTCTGTCGAATCACGACCAGGACCGCGTAATGAGCCAGCTGGACGGAAATCCGGACCATGCGCGGATGGCCGCGGCGCTGCTGCTGACGCTGCCGGGCAATTCGTTTATTTATTACGGCGAGGAAATCGGCATGCGCGGCGTGGAGCCCGACGAGCGGATCCGGGAACCGATGGTGTGGAGCGATCTGTCCCCTCAGCCCGGCCAGACGTCGTGGGAACAGCCGCTTCTCACCGGAGAAGCAGCGAAAGGAATCAGCGTCCAGTCAGAATCGGCCGACCCGAACTCGCTGCTGTCCACCTATCGGGATCTGATCCGCTGGAGAGAGGACGTTCCCGCATTGCGGGATGGCGATATCCAAAGCTATGACTCCGGCAATCCGGCCCTGGTGTCCTTTGTGCGCCGTAGTGCACAACAAACTGTGCTAGTGTTGCACAACTTGTCAGGCAAGGAACAGCAAGTCCAGCTCGAAGCAGGGCAGGGAAGGGGAATCGCGAAAGTGCTCAAAAGCAGCAATAAATCCACGGTTTTAGAGCAAAGTTTGCTTCGCATCCCTCCATATTCCAGTGTAGTTTTGGAATAAAATTGATGTAATTTAAAGATATATTGCGATATGAAAAGAATTGTGGAGAAAAGTGATGTTTATATTCTGTAAATGGGCTAAAACACATTGTGCAAACGTTTTTACAAAAATATAGACGTTGTGTATGATAAACGCATGTTTAAAGCGCTTACTTGGTAACTTCCGCTAAAGAAAATACCGACGATTCTTGAAAAAACTGCGGATTTACGCTGACCTTGCCATATGATTGCGTAGTCGATCATTGTCCGGGAAGGGCTTCATAACATGCATCCAATCATGTCGTGCCGAGAAAGGCGCTTGCAAATGGGGAGTTAGGCATGTTTATGAAATCGTTTGCGCAAGTATGCAGATCCTCAAGGAGAGTCGGCAGGGCATCAGTAGGCAGGCATCAGGTATTCATTGGAATCGACGAGGTATCAGGCATGAATGGGAGTCAGCAAGGCAGCGGGTGTTACAGGAAGTCAGCAAAGTAGCAGGTATTACAGGGAGTCAGCAAGGCAGTCGTGTTACGAAGTAAATGATCAGAGAGGGGTTCGTTTTGGAATGAAGATGAAAAAGGTTATGGCGCTGGTCGCAACGTTGACCATGGCATTCTCGATTACGGCGTGCGGCAGCTCCGGCAGCAAGGCAGAGGAGCAAACTCCATCCACGACAACAACCGAAACGGCGGCTACAGACGGCCAGTCGGATAACACAGCGGCTTCGGGCGACAGCCTCCAGCCGGAAGAAGGGGCTTCCCTCGTCGTATGGGAGTCCAAAGAAGAGCGCTCTTTTACGGATGAAATCGCCAAGCAGTTTACCGAAAAGTACAACGTACCGGTCAAGATTGAAGAGGTAGCGGCAACAGATCAGGTAACGAAGCTGTCCCAGGACGGTCCGTCGGGGCTTGCAGCCGACATCGTAATGTTCCCTCACGATAACCTGGGCAGAGCCGCGGCAGCGGGACTGCTGCTCGCCAACGATGCGTTCAAGGACGAAACGGTGAAAAACAACACGGAAGCCTCGATTCAAGGCGTTACCTATGACGGCGTGCTGTACGGGTACCCGAGAGCGGCCGAAACGTACGCCCTGTATTACAACAAGAGCCTTGTGAAGGAAGCGCCAAAGACGTTCGATGACGTCATCGCGTTCGGCAAAACCTTCACCGACAAAGCCAAGAAAAAATACGGCATCATGTGGGAAACAGGCAACATGTATTTCAACTATCCGTTTATCGCAACGACCGGCGGATACATTTTCGGTAAAGACGGTACGGATAAAGACGATATCGGCCTCAACAGCGAAGGCGCGGTCGAAGGCCTGAAAACCTATGTGAAGCTGAAGGAAATCCTTCCGGTGAAGAGCGGCGACATTTCGCCGGACATCAAGCGCAGCTTGTTCAACGCGGGTGACGTGGCGATGGACATTAACGGTCCGTGGGAGCTTGCCGGCTACAAGCAAGCGCTCGGCGACAACCTTGGCGTAGCTCCGATCCCTACGATCGGCGGCAAAGCGGCAATCTCGTTCTCCGGCATCAAAGCCTGGTACGTCAACTCCTTTACGCAGTATCCGAATGCAGCCCAACTGTTCGCGAACTTCGCCTCCAGCAAGGACGCTCAGCTGCTGCTGAACACGAAGGTTGGCTCCATCCCGACGAACAAAGAGGCGCTGGAATCCGATCAAATCAAAAACGATCCGTACATTTCAGCGTTTGCGGAGCAGACGAAAAACTCCCAGCCGATGCCTTCCATCCCGGAAATGGGCAACGTATGGAGTCCGGTGAATGCGGCGCTGCCTGAAATTTGGGACAACAATGCGGATCCGAAGGCGGCGATGGATAAAGCGGCACAGCAAATCAAAGATCTGAACAACGGCGCAACCAAGTAAGGCATCGGCGCACCGCTGTCAGGTAAGGCAAACGTTATGAATGGAAGTATGACCCGCCGCCATCAACCGCAGCGGGTCATTCCCTGACATACCGGTACCGCTGGAAAGCGCGCACGCTTCGGCTGCCGGTATCGCCAAGGAACAGAGCCGGGAAAGCGCGGCCTGTCTTCTTGGAAGCAGTACCTCCGGGGGTGCTTCCGTTGACCCGGGGAGAGGAGAAGAGGATACGATGAACAGGCTCCGCGGCAAAGCCGCTTTACTGTCGATTATCAGCATGGGATTGGGACAAATCTATAACCGCCAATGGATCAAAGGCATCTTGTTCCTGCTGATCGAGGCTTTTGGCATTTACTACTTCATCAACAATTTAGGAAGAGCGCTTTGGGGGATTACGTCGCTCGGGGATACGCCGCGTCTGCTCGTGAAAGGCAAGTGGATCGATGGCGACCACTCCATCTTTATCATGATTCAAAGCTTAATTACGCTGCTGTTTCTGCTGATCTTTATCGTCGTATATGTCATGAACGTCAGAGACGCGTACCATACGGCGATCAAACGGGAAAACGGGCAAGCCCCAAACAGTTTCGCCAAATCCATTAAATTTGTGATGGATTATAAATTCGCCCAAGCCTTTTTGACGCTGCCGGCGCTCGGCATCTTGTTCTTTACGATCATGCCGATCCTGTTTATGATCATGCTGGCTTTTACAAACTATTCCGCACCGAACCATATCCCTCCGGCGAAGCTGGTCGACTGGGTCGGATTCCAGACCTTCAAAGATCTGGTGTCGCTGAAAACCTGGAGCCATACGTTTTTCGGCGTATTAACTTGGACCATTATCTGGGCGGTTCTGTCCACGGCGACCACGTATTTGGGCGGCCTGCTCGTTGCGCTTTTGATCAACCAGCAGGGCATCAAATTCAAGGGCATGTGGCGGACGATCCTGGTTATCCCTTATGCCATTCCGCAGCTGATTTCGCTGCTCGTCATGAGGAATATGTTTAACGGCCAGTTCGGGCCGATCAACCAGTACCTCGGCTACTTCGGGCTCGGCGGCCTTCCTTGGCTGACCGATCCGTTCTGGGCCAAGGTGACGGTTATTCTCGTCAACATGTGGGTGGGCATCCCGGTCTCGATGATCCTGATCATGGGCGTGCTTACGACCATTCCGAAGGATATGTACGAAGCGGCTGAGGTCGACGGGGCAAACGCGTATCAGAAGTTTCGCATCGTTACGCTGCCGATGATCCTCTTCTCGACGGCACCGACACTGATCATGCAGTTTGCCGGAAACATCAACAACTTCAACATGATTTTCCTGCTGACAAACGGGAACCCGGTGGTCGGAGACTATCAGTACGCGGGAGCAACGGACCTTCTCGTGACCTGGCTGTACAAACTGACGCTGGATCAGAACAAATACAATATGGCGTCGGCTGTCGGCATCATTATCTTCCTGATCATCGCCATATTCTCCATCTACAATTACCGGCGGACCAAATCATTTAAAGAGGAGGATATGATCCAATGAGCGGACGTCAAGGCAGAAAAGCAGTTCGGCTAACGGTCAGCTACATCATTCTCATCATCATGGCCATCGGCTCGATCTATCCGGCCCTCTGGGTCATTCTCGGCTCCTTCCGCCCGGGGAAATCGCTCTACAGCAAGACGCTTCTTCCGGAAGCGTTCACGCTGGACCATTACCGGGAACTGTTTACGTCCAGCAGCATTTTGTTCGGCCAGTGGTACATGAACACCCTGAAAATCGCCGTGTGCTCGATGATCATCGGCGTCTTCCTGACCCTGCTCACGAGCTATGCGGTGTCGCGTTTCCGCTTCAAGTGGCGCAAGACGGCTTTGTCGACCGTGCTCATCCTCGGCATGTTCCCAGGATTCATGAGCATGATCGCGATTTACCTGCTGCTGAAGGAGTGGCATTTGCTGGATACGCATCTCGCACTGATCATCGTCTATGCGGCGGGAGCGCCGCTAGGCGGCACCTTTATCGCCAAAGGCTTTCTCGACACGATCCCGCGGACGCTGGACGAGGCGGCAAAGATCGACGGAGCGAGCAACTGGACGATTTTCAGCCGCATTATTCTGCCGCTGTCCCGGCCGATGCTGACCTATATGGCGCTGACGCAGTTCGTCGGCCCATGGGTGGACTACATTTTTGCTCGCCTCGTGCTGCGGACGAAAGAAAATTGGACGCTGGCGGTCGGATTGTTCGACATGGTCAGCACAAATCAGAATACGAACTTTACCACCTTCGCCGCAGGGGCGGTTCTGATCGCGGTGCCGATTACGATCCTCTTTATTTTCTTGCAGCGCCTACTGGTAGACGGTTTAACATCGGGAGCGAGCAAAGGGTAAGCAGAGGATGGAGATTTACTCATCCACGGGCGAGCTGCCGTAACGGGTTGTTTTTTTGATAGACATAATAAAAAAATGAAAGGCACAGTTTTCGCATCATGCATGCAGGCTGTGCCTTTTTATTTGGAGGCTGGCTGTAGCTCCAGAGTGCACCGGGCCCAATTCACGTACAATCAGGAAAGGTTTTCCTTGGATAAAAAGTACCGGATAGGGAGGGATTCGCATTCATATGAAGTATATGTTATAGAGGTGAAAAGAAATAGATCGAAGGGAGTTTACCTATATGAATCAATCATGTTTCGAAGACCGGATTTACTGTATGGGATGCGGCAAGCTCGTGAAGGAGCACGAGGCCAGACAAGTGCTGAAGACCGGATACTATATGCACACTCACCGGCTGGCGGCGGGATGCGATGAGTGCGGAGCGCATTACGTGGATTTGCTGCCGGATGAGACGGCCTCCAGAGCGGCGAGCTACCACCCATTTTGAAAGCGTATTCAAATAAAAAGGGTTTGTGTCGATTTAACCGGGAACATGTCGTAAAAAAATTCGCTAAAACATAAAATTCCATCTTTCGTTTTTATCGACAACGTCGTATGTTTATAGTAAGTAAAAAATTCCAATTTATAAAATATATTAGGGAAGCGAAATGCACCGGGGAAGTCCCTCGGCGTATGGATGCTGGCCGCCGCCTGTGAACCGTGAGAATAACGGAAGAAAAGTCAAACATAGGAATGGTACGGTAGTAGGAGGAAGTTAGGTGGAAGCTCTCGGCTTCATGTTTTTTTCAACGCTGGAGACATTTGCGATCTATTCGCTGACGATGTCGCTGTTTAGGTTCAAAACCTCGGATTACTTGTGGCAGGCTCTGTGTATCACGCTGCTGGCGAATGTGCAGAGCTATGTTATGAGGGACGAGCTGTCGCTGGCATTTGCGGCACCGTTAATCACGATTCTGATTTACATTCTGCTGTATACGACCGTGATGAAGATTCCTCTGGCCTGGTCGGCTATCTGCACGATTCTGGGTTATGCGCTGTATGCGCTCATCCAGACCGTCTATGTGCTCTGGTTGTTCGGATCGGTTCAGGAAGCCAGCGCCACGGACGTTAACTCTTACAGCTTGCAGGTTGTCTCGGCGTTAACGGGACTTGGGGTATCGTGGCTCATGTACAAGTTTGGCATCGGGTTCGCCTTTGACTTTGAAAGGCTGCGCTTCAAGAAAGAGCACATCGTGCTGGTGCTGCTGATTATGGTCACGCTCGTCTTGGTGGAATTTATTTTCTATTACAACAAGGTATGGATCAACGTTCTGTTTTTCGCCTGCACGTTCGGCCTCTTTTTGTATTACACCATCCGAAAGGAAGAGGAGGATATCCATGCTGATTGAAACGGCCGCCGTACGAATCGCCGAAGGGATCAAGCGGCAGGTTCCGGATCATAAATCCTCGGTGAACATCCTCAAACATGCGATTGCCGTCATTCTGAACGTGGTGTTGATTATCGCCCTCACGCTGCTGATCGCGTTCTTCACAGGGCATATGGACCGCGCGGCGACAGCGCTGATCGGATTTGCGTTGCTGCGCCAATTCACGGGCGGTATTCATCTGAAAACCGGGGAATGGTGCGTGCTTGTCACCACCGCCTTGTTCACCCTGGTGTCGTTCATCGAGCTGTCCGCCTTCTATGTTCAGATACTGAACGTTCTCAGCATGGTGCTTGTGGCTGTATTTGCTCCGAGCAAAATCGAAAAGCAATCCAGAATACCGCGCAGGCATTATCCCAAGCTGCGGGTGATCGGAGTCCTCATTGTACTGGCCAACATCCTGATCCAGTCGCAGACGCTTGCCGTCGTCTTCTTCGTCCAAGCCCTCAGCCTGATTCACCGAAAGGAGGTGAAACGCCATGTCACTGATCAGCAAAGTTAAGCACAGCACATTCACAGCCATTGCTTCGGCATTAACGCTGGTAGCTGTGTATCTCGTAAGTGTTGCCAGTCCTGTGTATATTTACAGCGGTGAGACGCCAGAGGAGCTGCTGAAGTGAAATGGAGGAGCTGATTCAGATGCAATATCTTACGGTTTCACGAGATATTGAAGGGGAATCAGGCATCGTCAATCTTCGGGTACACGATATTTTGTTCATGGAATTCAGCATTCCGGCGGATCGGGTTGTCGTTCATACGATGGAAGAGCAGTTTTATATGAACGGCACGCTCAAATACTGGTCCGGCATGCTGAGCGCGAGCGGGTACACGTTCCGCAACGTGGACCGGAACCTCGTCAACGTGGACAGGATTATGCTGATCGACAGCGTGTACAAGAAGGCGTATTTTGAGCCGGAAATCCATAAAGGCTCCAAATGCTGCACCATGGCGTTTAAAAGGTACAACAAGATTAAAGAGGAGCTATTAGCCTATAACCCGGGAATATTGATCGTCTGAAAGGAGCTGCGCTAAGCAGCTCTTTTTTTTGCTTCTTCAACGCTTCTCAAAAGGCGCAGAGCTGCTCGCGAGGAAGAAATTACGCTTGACCCCAAAGGCTTCATATACTATAGTAAACCCATCGGAATTAAATTAACTGACTCGTCAGTCAAGTGATGAAAGGGGTCCTGATTCTGCCATCGCAAACTAATGAGGAACCGCAGCGCGAGCAGGAACTGAGGCAGGCCGCCCTCGAGCTGTTTGCACGCAAAGGTTACCATAATACAAAGATATCGGAAGTGGTGAAGGCGGCCGGCGTCTCGCAGGGGACGTTCTACTGGTATTTTGACGGGAAGGAGCAGATGGCCATCCGTTTGGTGGAGAACGGTCGGGACAAGCTGGTCGAGGTCATTGAACAGGGATACCGCAAGCATGCGGGATCTGTAGACGACATGGTGAATTCCTCAGCCAACCTGCTGACCAACCTGTTCGAGTTTGCCAATGAAAACCGGAATTTGATGGCCTTTCTGCTGATCAAGGGGCAGGGCGCTGATCCCAAGGTCCGTTCGGCGGTATCGGAAGTGTGGATCGCGTTTGAAGAGGCCTTTAAGAAAAATGTGCTCCGCGCTATAGAGTTGGGCATGCTGCCGCAGTTTACGGACGTTTCGCTGCGCGTGAACATTCTCGTGTCGCTCATCACGGGCGTTTTGACCAAATGGTTGTTCGGTCCGCTGCATGACGTGGACTACGAGCCGGTATACACCGCATCGCAGATTGCCGAAGAAACGGCCCGGTTCGAGTTCCGCGGGCTGCTGGGTTAAATATTACAACCTATATAGAATGAACTAAAGAAATGAATAACACAGGCCTCTATTGGGCCGTATAACAGGAAGTTCAATAAAAACATTAGTTCAATCTATATATTTTAAGGGGGATTATAGAAATGAAGTTTAGAGTCAAATCACTATTTATGTCGCTGTCGCTGATCGCCGTTATCGCTCTGGTACTGGCCGGCTGCGGCAAAGATCCGGCGTCTTCGGGCAGCAATGCTTCCGGAGGAAGCGGCAATCAGGCGTCTTCGTCGGCTGTCAATCTGCTTGAACAGGTCAAGAAGAACGGAAAAATCAAGGTAGGTTTGATGGGGACGTATGCCCCGTATAACTTCTTGAACGACAAGAAGGAAGTAGACGGGTACGACGCCGACATCGCCAAAGCGATCGCCAAGAAGCTCGGGGTTGAGGCTGAGTTCATTACCGGCGAATTTTCGGGCCTGATCGAGGGGCTGCAGCAGGGGAAATACGATGTGCTGATCAGCCAGGTGACGATCACGGATGACCGGAAGAAAACGATGGACTTTTCGGAGCCATACATCAAGAACTCCGTAAATGTGGTCGTGAAGAGCGACAACGATACGATCAAGTCGATCGATGATTTCAAGGGCAAGAAGATCGGTGTCGGACTTGGCACCAATGACGAGAAATACCTGCGCGACGAAGCGATGCCGAAGGTTGGCAAGTTTGAAATCGCGACATACAACGACGTCATTTCGTCTCTGATGGATTTGAACACGGGCCGGATTGACGCAACGATCAACAACATGTTCGCCCTGAAGCCTCTTATCGACCAGAACCATCTGAAGATCAAAGCGGTCGGCGATTCCATCAAGGACGATTATGCCGGTGTTGCGATGCGCAAGAACAATCCGGAACTGCTGGATGCAATCAACAAAGCGCTGGACGAAATGAAGACCGACGGAACGCTGAAGGAAATCCACCAAAAATGGTTTGGCGTCGATCCAAGCTTTTAAGTTATGAGTCTTACAGCTGTGGGAGGCCGTTTTAAATGAAATTGGTAATGGATAATTTGGGTTTTCTGTTTACGGGAGCCTATTACACCCTGCTCATCACGATCGTCTCCATGTTTTTTGGGTTGTTTATCGGACTGTTCACAGCCATCGCCCGGTTAAAAGGAAACCGGCTGATCGCCGGCATCGCCAGGGTATATGTGTCCATCATCCGCGGAACCCCGATTATCGTGCAAATCTTCATCATTTATTTCGGCTTGCCCGATTATGGGATTACCCTGGGGCCGCTGACGGCAGCATATATTGCGCTTAGCATCAATATCGGCGCTTATTTGTCTGAAACTTTCCGCGGGGCGATTCTGTCCGTGGATAAAGGGCAGACCGAAGCGGCACTGACTCTGGGGCTGACGCCGTGGCAGACGATGCGCAAGGTCGTTCTGCCCCAGGCGGCCCGGGCGGCGATTCCGCCAATGGGCAACACGTTTATCGGCATCTTAAAGGAAACGTCGCTCGTGTCCATCGTCACGGTTACAGAGCTGCTGCGATCGGCACAGCTGCTGATCGCGCAGTATTACGTGGCGATGCCGTTCTACCTTGCTATCGCCGTCATGTACTGGGTGATGAGCACAGGCTTTTCGGCGATTTTGAACGTCATTGAGCGGAAGCTGTCCAAGGCTTATTAAGGAGGGAGAAGGCATGATCGAAGTCAGCCATTTAAGCAAAAGCTTCGGATCGTTATCGGTTCTGAAGGATGTGAGCCTGAACATTCGGCAGGGCGAAATCGTGGTGCTCTTGGGTCCCAGCGGCTCGGGCAAAAGTACCTTGCTCCGGTGCCTGAACGGCCTGGAACAGGCTGATGCCGGCTCGGTCCGCATCGACAGCGTCCACATCGAAGCTGCGATGCGCGCCAAAGAGCGAAAAAAGGCGGTCCACGAGCTGCGCAGCCTGACGGGCATGGTGTTTCAGTCGTTCAATCTGTTCCCTCACCTCACCGTCCTGGACAATGTGATCATGGCCCCGATGACGGTGAAAAATATGCCAAAGGAACAAGCGGTTGACATTGCCGAAAAACTGCTTGGCAAGGTAGGCCTGGCGGAGAAGAGGGACGAGTATCCTTCGCGGCTGTCCGGCGGGCAGCAGCAGCGGGTGGCAATCGCCCGCGCTTTGGCGATGGAGCCGAAGATCATGCTGTTCGACGAGCCGACATCGGCGCTGGATCCGGAGCTGACCGGCGAGGTGCTGCAGGTGATGCGGCAGCTGGCGGAAGAAGGAATGACGATGGTCGTCGTTACGCATGAGATGAAATTCGCGCAGGAAGTGGCGAATCGGATCGTGTTTATGAGCGAAGGCATCATTCAGGAAGAAGGGGCGCCGGAGCATTTCTTTGCCGGACCGAAGACGGAACGGGCGCGCAAGTTCCTTCGCCAGATGGCGCAGGAGCCGGTCTAAGGCTGGAATATAAACGATGATACACGGACTTAAGAACGGAAATACGGAGACAGGACAGCCTGATCCGAAGGAGTTGAAGCGCAGCATGAATGATCATCAGCAGCATCTGGACATGATTTCGGAGCGGGTACGGCGGATCATGGACAGTGAAAATATCGACGCGCTGGTCGCGACCAGCAGCGAAAATTTTTATTATCTCTCAGGGCATCAGAGTGCCTTTATGTATACCCTGCGCATGAGTGAGGTTGGGCTGGCGGTTCATTTCCGCGATCCCGCGCGGAAGGCAGTCGTCATCATGAACGATTTCGAAGCCGCCGGGTTTGCCGGGGATCCCGAGCAGTATGAGGTTCGCACCTACCCTACTTGGGTAGATGTGGATGATCCGCTTCATTTGAAAGGCGGCAGTTATCAAGGGAAGCGGCCGGTGTCCCCGCAGGCGGAGGAGATGTTCGGCGTCCTTCAGCAGGTGCTGGAGGAGTACGGCATCTCCCGGGGGCGAGTTGCGGCCGAGCTGGATTTGATGCGGCATTCATCCGTGATGGCGCTGCGCAAGGCGTGCCCGGACATTTCCGAGCTGGCCGAGGCGGGGCCGATCTTCACGCGGCTTCGGGCGATCAAGACGCCGTGGGAAATTCAGCAGCTGCGCCGGGCATGCGCTTATGCGGAAGCAGGCGTCGAGTACGCGGTCCGCGAAATCGAGCCGGGTGTTTCTGCCGCAGGGATCGTGGATGCGTTCCGGAGATCGCTGATGCGGAATCCGGACGGGTCGACGCCGCGGTTCCATATGATTTCGGTCGGGGACCACTTTGCCCCTGTGCAAGTGTTTGATACCCGGCCAAGCCAGCCGGGGGACGTGATCAAGTTCGACGTAGGCGTCGAGGTGGCCGGCTACGGCTCGGACATCGCCCGCACCTTCGTGCTGGGCGAGCCTACGGATGTCACGAAGCGGATCTATGAGGCCCTCCGGCGCGGGCATGACCGCCTGCTGCAGACGATCGAGCCCGGGATGCCGATGCAGGCGGCATTCCAAGAGGGGATGAGCGTCATCCGTGCGGCGGGGCTGAGCCAGTACAACCGGGGGCACCTGGGGCATAGCGCAGGGCTGAGCCTTGCCGCGGAGGAAGGGCCGTTCATCAGCCCGTCCGAGACGGCGGTTTTTGAGCCGAACATGGTCGTCTGCATCGAGACGCCTTACTACGGCTACGGGATTGGAGCCATCATGATTGAGGATATGCTTCTGATTACGGAGAACGGCGTGGAGCGGCTGAATCGTTTAAGCACGGATTTGGTATCTTTGTAATTAAGCGTAATGGAAGTAAAGTTTTGTCTGATTAGGGATTAATTTGACGAATTGATATTTTTCTGGAAAACATTCATCCCGATGAAAGTGCGTTTACAAACCGGCTGACTTGGTTTTAAATAGGGTAAGCCCATTTTCCTCGCAAAATTGGTTACTCATCATTAAGGGTTCCTTTCCTCCTGGAAGATCTCCAGGATTCTTAGGGAACCTTGGAAGATCGGGGGGATTGAAATGCAAATCTTGTCTGATGAACAGCTGCTGGAATGCGTGATGCTGGCCAAGCAGTTGGAACTGGATCGGGAATTTCTGGCCCTGTTGATGTCGGAGCTGCAGCGCCGGGGAATCGAGCTGCAGGATGAGGACGGTGTTCTCCATCAGGAGAATTATCAGGTATCCGGAAGCCGCGAGCTCGATGCAGCCGAAATGTACTTTGCATGATCGGGAGAGTCGTCATGAGACCCATGAGAGCGCCGTTGCAGCACTTGCTTCGGGCTCACCGGTTGAGCACCTGACTGAAGAGAATAAAGGCCTCAGCGATGCTGGACCATTCCATATTCGGTAACAAGATTTTCGCTGCAAGCGGTCTGCTTTCAGTGAATGTATGCAATTGGATCGTTTGAGACAAGGAGCTGCGCCCTTTGAGGCTGCAGCTCCTTTTTTTATGGGATTCCTGCCTGGAATTCGGCCCGGCAGGCCGGACATGGTACAATACCAAAGGAGTGAGAAGACACCTTTACTTTTCCAAAGGAGATTTTTCGTCATGTTTAAAATTTTCATTGTCGAAGATGACAAGAAGCTTGTCAGCCTGCTGGAGGAGCATTTGCATAAATTCGAATATGACACGCGTTCCGTGACAGATTTTGCTGCGGTTCTGAGCGACTTCCAGAGCTACGATCCTCACCTGGTGCTGCTCGACATCAATTTGCCGAAATACGACGGATACTATTGGTGCCGGCAAATTCGCGGCCTGTCGACATGCCCGATTATTTTCATATCGGCCCGGGAGGGCAAGATGGACCAAGTGATGGCGCTGGAAAACGGGGCGGACGATTATTTGACCAAGCCGTTCGATTATGAAATCGCCGTTGCCAAAATCAGCAGCCAGCTTCGCCGGGCGTACGGTTCGTATGCCGCATCCCAGCAGACGCGGTCCGTCACGGTCTCAGGGCTTACGCTGGACGTGGACCGGCTCTCTCTGACCTTGAACGGGCAAAAGGTGGAACTCAGCCATACCGAAGCCAAAATATTAGAGGAACTGCTGACCCGCCAGGAGCAGGTCGTCAGCCGCGACCGGCTGCTGGACCGGATCTGGGATGACCAGTCGTTCGTGGATGACAACACCCTGAATGTCTACGTTACCCGCGTCCGCAAAAAACTGTCGGGGCTCGGCGTTCAGGATGCCGTCCAGACCGTCAGGGGCCAAGGTTATCGGCTGCTTCCAAACTGGGAGGACGAAGCATGAAGCTGTATCTGAGAGACCAAGCCCCGCTTATCGCCCTTTATATTCTGCAATTATTTCTCATCACGCTGGTATACCGGCTCGACGGATACCGGAACACCGAGGTCAGCCTATATGCGGCGCTGCTCAGCAGCTTCCTGTTCGCCGGGTACCTCCTGATCCGGTACTGGCGCAACCGGACCTTCTATGCTCGGCTGTCCGCGCCGTCCCCGACGACGGAAGAGCTGCTGAACAACAAGCAGCAGACTCCCTTGTCCCTGAGCCTGCACCGTCTGATCAAGGGGCAGTACCGCCGCTATCAAACCGAGCTGCAGCAGTATAAGCACAAGCTCGATTCCCATATTCAATTCATCAACCAGTGGGTGCATCAGATGAAGACGCCTGTGTCGGTCATCCATCTGATCATTCAGCATCAGGACAAGCCGGAGTTTACCGCGATCGGCGATGAGCTCGACCGGCTCCGCAAGGGGCTGGACATGGTGCTGTACACCGCCCGGCTCGACACGTTCGAAAAAGACTTTTATGTGGAAGAGCTGGATCTGGAGCAGGTGGTGCGTTCGGTGACGTCCTCCCAGCGCCGGCTGTTTATACGAAGCCGCATCTTTCCTGCCATCGAGTTCGAACGGCCGCTTCGGATTACTTCAGACGAGAAGTGGCTGTCCTTTGTGGTGACCCAGCTGGTCACGAACGCGGTCCGGTATTCCGCAGGGGAGGAGCGCCGGCAAATCCAGTTCCGCGGATACCAGAGCGGCAGCGAGGCGGTTCTGGACATCCAGGACGAGGGCATCGGCATTCCTCAGGGGGATCTGCCGCGCGTGTTCGACCCGTATTTTACCGGCGAGAACGGCCGGTTGTACCAGGAATCAACCGGGATGGGACTGTACCTGGTCAAGCAGATTTGCAGCCGCATGGGACACGGCGTCGAGATCGAATCGGAGGAAGGACGGGGAACGACCGTCCGGATCAGGTTCAAGCTTACAAATGTGTAAGCTAGTGTAATGTTGCGCGATGGCAGGCTGAAGCAGGCACTGCCTATAATAAGCCTATGACAGAAATCAAAGCGGAGGAGCCTGGAGTACGTGACGATTCTGGAAGTGAAGCATTTGTCGAAAATCTATGAAGGCCGCGTACCGCTGCAGGCGCTCGACCATATCCAGTTCGCGGTGTCCGCCGGCGAATTCGTTGGTGTGATGGGGCCCTCGGGGAGCGGCAAGACCACGCTGCTCAACGTGATTGCGACCATCGACGAGCCGACAGCCGGCGAAGTCTGGATTAACGGGACCAACCCGCATCAGTTGAGCCGCAAACAGACCGCGCTGTTCCGCAGGCGCGAGCTTGGCTTCGTGTTCCAGCACTTCAACCTGCTCGATACGTTGAGCGTCGGGGAGAACATCGTGCTGTCCCTGTCGCTGGACGGGGTGCCCGTACGGGAGATGGAGCGCAGGCTGGAGGAAGTGGCGGAGAAGCTCGGCATTCGCGGGATTCTGGACAAGCGCACCTACGAGATTTCGGGGGGACAGATGCAGCGGACGGCCATCGCACGGGCGCTGATCCACCGGCCTTCGCTGATTCTGGCGGATGAGCCGACGGGCAATCTCGACTCCAAGGCGTCCAAGGACGTCATGGAGACGCTGGATCAGATGAACCGGCAGGAGCAGGCGACGGTGCTGATGGTGACCCATGATCCGGTCGCGGCGAGCTTCTGCCACCGGGTCATTTTTATCAAAGACGGCAAATTCTATAACGAAATCTATCAGGGCAGCAACCGGCAGGCGTTTTTCCAGAAAATCATCGACATGCTGTCGCTGCTGGGGGGAGACAGCCGTGTCCTTTCTACAGTTCGTTTATAGAAACGTCGCCCGCAGCAAGCGGACCTATGCGGCTTATTTTCTCAGCAGCGCCTTCTCGGTCATGATCTTCTTCATCTGCGCTCTGTTCCTGTTCAGCCCCTATATCCGCGGGCAGCTGATCTATCCGATCGTAATGCAGACGATGATCACCGCCGAATGCATCATGTATCTGTTCTCCTTTTTCTTCGTGCTGTATTCGGTAGGCTCCTTTCTGACCTCGCGGAAGCGGGAGATCGGAATCCTGCTGATGCACGGGATGACCAAGGGACAGCTGAACCGGATGGTCCTGATGGAGAACATGCTGATCGGCCTCGGAGCCATTCTGACCGGTATGGCCGCCGGCCTCATCACAGGCAAGCTCTTTCTGATGATCGGCTCCCGTTCCTTTGGGATGGCGCCGATTCCGTTTTACCTGCCCTGGCAGGCTCTGGCGCTGACAGCGGGTGCATTTGTGCTGTTGTTCCTGCTGATTTCGGTCTGCACCTCCGTCATGCTCCGAAACCGGACGCTCATCGAGCTGTTTCAGTCCGGGCAAAGGCCGAAGACGCCGCCGCGGGCGTCCGGCATCCAGTCGCTGCTGGCGGCCGTGCTGCTGCTTGCATCCTATGCGCTGGCCGCGACGACCACGGTGAATACGATCTACATCCGCATGCTTCCGGTCGTCATCATGACCATCGCCGGCACGTATTTCCTGTACACCCAGCTTGGCGTATGGGTCGTCCGGCTGCTGCAGAAGCGGAGGCTCTTTTTCTGGAAAAAGACGAATATCGTGACGGTCTCGAATCTGGCGTACCGCCTCAAAGACAACGCGAACATGCTGTTCATGGTGACGATCATTTCGACGGTTTCGTTCTGTGCTGTCGGCGTGTTTGCTTCCATTAATACGCTCTCAGGCCAGTTCCGGGAGGACTACCCGGCGGCGGTCAGCTATCTGTCCAAGGGCGGAAATTCTCTGGAAGCGCAGCATGTGCAGCAGCTTGAGGACGAATTTCGTGCGAAGGGGCTCAGTCCAGCGATCGTCAGCTTTCCGGTCAAAAACATCCAGGTCGTCCTGCCAGCCGGCGAAGGGGACAGCGCGCTGCTTCCGGTCATCTCTTATTCCAGCTACAAGCAGGCGGTGGAATCCGCCGGGGACAGCGACCTGGAGAAGCCGCTGGAAGGCATTGACGCCCTGGTGATGATCAGTTCCGAGCGCGACCGTACCTACACCCGGATCCGGGAGATGGAGGTCTATACGCTGGCGGAAGAGAGGCTGCAACTCCGGGAGATCGGGTACACGTCGCGGGTTCCCGTGCCTGAGCATGTCCTGCGGGAGATGAAATGGAAGCGGGAAGGCGATTTCAGCGGCCTCGTCGTCAGCGACCGCCTGTTTGACCGTCTAACATCTCCCGTGTCAGTGGACCGGTATACCGGATTCTACGTGGACGATTTCGAGCGTACGCTGGGCCTTGGAGAGCGGCTCGCGCCGCGCGGCGAAGTCCGGTATGACGCCGGACAGCCGTACGCGATGACGGTGAGCGGCACGCTGTATGTGACGCAGATGACGTCTTACCGGGCGATGCTGTTTGCAGCGCTGTTGGTGGGGACGGTTTTCTTTATTGCGGCGGGCAGCTTCTTGTATTTCCGCCTCTATGCGGACCTGGACTACGACCGGCGCCAATACGACACGATCGCCAAGATGGGACTGACGGACCGGGAGCTGAACCGGATCGTGACCGGCCAGCTCGCGATGCTCTTTTTCGTGCCGATATTACTAGCCGCTCTGCACAGCATTTTCGCTTTTATGGCGCTGCAAAGCTTCTATTATCTCTCCATCGCTTGGGAAATGGGGGCGGTGCTGGCGTGCTTCGTTACGGCCCAGGTGGCGTATTTTTTCTTCATCCGTTACAACTATTTGCGGAACGTAAGAAAGACCCTTATTTAACGCAGGGCTTCACTATAAACCGTATGGGAGGGAATTCCATGGAGCAGTGGATTACCAGCGTCGTGGAACAGTTCGGTTATGTCGGTATTGCGCTCATTATTGCCCTTGAAAATATATTTCCCCCGATTCCGTCGGAGCTGATCCTTACGTTCGGGGGCTTTATGACAACGAAATCGCATCTGACCATCCCGGGCGTCATCGCGGCGGCTACAGTCGGCTCCGTGATCGGAGCGGTCATTCTGTACGGCATCGGCCTGCTGCTGGATGTGAACCGCCTGGAGCGGATCGTGGCCAAATGGGGCCGCATCCTGCGAGTCAAATCCTCCGATATCGCCAAGTCGGAGAAGTGGTTCAGCCGTTACGGCTACTTTACGGTGTTCTTCTGCCGGATGATTCCGCTCGTGCGGTCCCTGATCTCGATTCCGGCCGGGATGGCCCGGATGAAGTTTGGTCTGTTTCTGCTCTTTACCACCGTCGGAACGCTGATCTGGAACACGGTGCTCGTGTACTTGGGGGCGGCCCTGGGAGATTCCTGGGAGAGCATTCTGCACTATATGGACGTGTATTCGCATGCCGCCTACGCCGTGATCGGCCTGGTTATTGTATGCGTGCTGTTCCTGTACCTCCGCCGCGCGCGGGGAATGCGGGTTGAAAAGTAAACTGAAGGAGTTGTGAAACGTTTTGGATTTGATGGAAATCATTAAAGCGGTGATCCTCGGGATCGTCGAAGGATTGACGGAGTTCGCCCCGGTATCATCGACCGGGCATATGATCATCGTGGACGATATGTGGCTGAAGACCGGGGAGTTTCTGGCTTCGCCCGTAGCCAATACCTTTAAAGTCGTTATTCAGCTGGGCTCGATCCTGGCGGTGGTCGTCGTGTTCTGGAGCCGGTTTCTCGACCTGCTTGGCCTGCGGAGAAGAAAACCGGAGGCAGGAGGCAGCCGGGTGCAGGGACGCCTGAAGCTGACCCAGGTCATCGTCGGCCTGATTCCGGCCGGCGTGCTCGGCCTGCTGTTTGATGACTATATTGACGAGCATCTGTTTTCGACGCGGACGGTGCTGATCGGGCTGGTCATCGGGGCGCTCCTGATGATCGCGGCCGACGTATGGCGGCCGAAGCGTCCGAAAGCCGAGACGGTGGACCAGATTACATACGGGCAGGCCTTTGGCATCGGACTGGTTCAGTGCCTGTCCCTGTGGCCGGGCTTCTCCCGCTCCGGTTCCACCATCTCCGGCGGGGTTCTGATGGGCATGAGCTACCGGGCGGCTTCCGACTTTACGTTTATTATGGCCGTGCCGATTATGCTCGGTGCCAGCGGGTTGTCGCTGCTGAAGAACTGGGAGTATTTTACGATGGATATGATGCCGTTTTTCTTGGCAGGCTTTATCAGCTCGTTTATCGTGGCGCTGATCGCCATCCGCTTCTTCCTGAAGCTCATCAACCGCATCAAGCTGGTACCGTTCGCCGTGTACCGGATCGTGCTGGCCGCTATTATTTTTCTCGTCATATGGTAACCGTTCGTTATAAGCCCCTCGCAGAGGGGCTTTTTTTGCCGCTTAGAAACTCCTTCCAATCCAGGCCGGCCATCAGGTACAATAGGTTCGACAAGGAGGCCTGGCATGAAAATTAGAGTGCTGATTGCGGATGATAACTCGTTTATCCGGGAAGGAATGAAGATCATCCTGAATACGTTCGGGGAGTTTGAGGTGCTGGCTACGGTGAACGACGGGCAGGAAGCGGTGGACTACTGCAGGACCCATGAGGTGGACGTGGCGCTTCTGGACGTGCGGATGCCGAATATGAACGGGGTGGAAGCGACCAAAATATTGACCGAAGAGACCGGAACCAAGCCGCTGATCCTGACGACCTTTGATGACGACGAATACATACTCGATGCGATCCGTTACGGCGCCAAAGGGTATCTGCTGAAGAACAATGACCCCGAGCGCATCCGGGATGCGATCAAGAGCGTGCACAGCGGCAATAACGTGCTGCAGGACGTGGTGCTGGATAAGCTGAAGTCAGTGATGGACGGACTGCCTGCGGGCCAGGGGAAAAGGACGGAAAGCAGTGCCCATCAGGAACATGGTGGAGCCCAGCAAGCGGGTATGCAGGAGGCTGGCGGGAAAGGAGCGTCTGCGAGCACGGGGAGTACATCTGGTCGGGGAACAGCGGGGGCATCGGGCACATCAGCGGCGCAGGTTAAGGGAGCCTCGTCTACCGATTACCCGTTTGACCGCAGCGTATTCACCGAGCGCGAGCTGGAGGTGATGTCCCTGATCGCCCAGGGGCTGTCCAACAAGGAAATTTCCAAGGAGCTGTTTATTTCGGAAGGGACCACGGCCAACTATATTACATCGATCCTGAACAAAACGGCGCTGTCGCACCGCACCCAGATCGCCATCTATTATTTGACCGGCAAGGTCCGGTAGGCGGCGGATTGTATGGAACTGTGGACTGTCGGCAACAAAACGATACTGCTGCTCTTTGTCGTGATCGCCACCTATTTTACGGCAGCCCAACCGGACCCGTGGATCGTGCTGCTGTTTCTCATTTACTCGGCACTGAATCTGGTGCTGCATATCGTGAAGGGCAGCCGGCTGAAGCAGGGAGCCATCGTGCTGATCGAGCTGTTTTTGATCGGCTGTGCGATGTATCATCCCTTTTTCACGCTGCTGCTGCCCTTCGGATGTTATGAGCTGGCCACGTTTTATCCCCGGAAGAACGGGGTCGTGCTCCTCGTCATCCTCATTCCGCTGATCTTCCTGCGGGATTCGATGATGGTTCTGTATATGTTCGTGGCCGCGCTGAGCTATTTCAATTATGTGCTGGTCCGGCAGTATATGGGCAGGATCGTCCGCCAGGAAGACGAAAACGAGCTGATACGTAAGGATATGCACCGGCTGGCCCGGAGCTTGAACGAAAACAGGGACTTCGCCAGGGCCTCGGAATATATGGTCAAGCTGGAGGAACGCAGCCGGCTTACCCAGCAGATTCATGACGGGATCGGGCATGCCATGACCGGGGCCTTGATCCAGATGGAGGCCGCCAAGCGGCTGCTGCACAGCGACCCCCATACCGCGGAGAATCTCCTCCAGAACGCCATCGGCATCTCGAAGGAAGCCATCGAGGAAATCCGCCTCACGCTGAAGAACAACAAACCCCCTGTGGAACAGCTCGGACTAAGCCGCCTGAAAACGGCGGTTGAAGCCTTTAGCGGCAAAACGGGGATGATGACCTCTGTCGTTCATGACGGGAACATGGAAATCATCACCCCTCTCCAATGGAAGATCATCTATGAAAATGTGACCGAGGCGCTGACCAACAGCGCCAAGTATTCCGGGGCTACGTCGGTGCATGTGGAAATCCGCGTGCTGAATCGCTTCATCAAAGCGGTCGTCTCCGATAACGGCCAGGGCTCCTCCAAGATCGTTAAAGGCCTGGGCCTGATCGGCATGGAAGAGCGGACGGCATCCGTGAACGGCACGGTCATCGCCGACGGCTCCCAGGGCTTCACGGTCACCACGCTGATTCCGTACGGCAGGGAATGATAAATTTCATATGACAGGTCATGCCCCCACGGCAAAGACATGAATTTTCTCATGGATCAAGGATGAACTTATGCACTGACATAAGGTCATCCTTTTTTATTAAGATAAGAGCATCAAGACAGATGGAGCGGGCGAGATGCATGCCGCCCTGTCGATCTGTTAAAAGGACAACGAAACGGAGTGGGATGAAATGAACGTGCTCGATATTCGGGGGCTGACCAAAAAATTCGGCGAATTCGTCGCCGTGGACAATATGTCGCTGACGGTAAGGGAAGGGGAAATCTTCGGCTTTCTCGGGGCCAACGGCGCCGGCAAAAGCACAACAATCAATATGGTATCCTCACTGCTGCGCCCAAGCAGCGGGGAAATCCGGATTTTGGACCGGGACATCACGAAGCAGAGCCGGTTCGCCAAGCTGAACCTGGGCATCGTGCCGCAGGATCTGGCGATCTATGAAGATATGACGGCCTATGAGAACGTGAGCTTCTTTGCCGGATTGTACGGTCTGCGCGGCACCCAGCTCAAAGAACGGACGGAGGAAGCGCTCGAATTTGTCGGCCTCAGCGACAAGGCGAAGAGCCTGCCGAAGAACTTCTCAGGCGGGATGAAGCGGCGCTTGAACATCGCCTGCGCGATCGCTCATAAGCCGAAGCTTATTATTATGGATGAGCCGACGGTCGGCATCGATCCCCAGTCGCGGAACTATATCCTGACCTCGGTGCGGAATTTGAATGAATCGGGCTGCACGATTATTTATACGAGTCACTATATGGAAGAAGTCGAGGAAATCTGCTCGCGGATCGCCATTGTGGATCATGGCAAAATCATCGCCGAGGGCACAAAGGAGCAGTTGAAGTCAACGATTACCGACGTGAAAGACATCCGCATCGAAGTGAAATCGGCGCAGCCTGCGGCGGCAGGGGCGCTCAAAGCGATTCCGGGCGTGCGGACGGTGCTGCAGGAAGAGAACGTGATCCGGATTCACAGCGACGCGGCGGTCGACAACCTGAACCGGATCCTGAAGCAGCTCATGGATGACGGGATGGAAATTCGCTCGGTGGAAGAGAAGGAGCCCAATCTGGAGACGGTGTTTCTGACCTTGACCGGAAGAAATTTACGGGATTAATCGCTTAAGCGGGGAGGAGGTTCATGAGGTGAATATTTTATCGATTGCATTTAAAGAAATCAAACAGGATTTCCGGGATCGGCGCACACTGATTTTTATGCTGGGCTTTCCGATCATTCTGATGCTGATTCTAGGCCTGGCCCTGACGAACGCATTCAGCGGCGACTTGAGCGTCGGTGACCTGAAGGTGGTCGTGAAGGACACCACCGGAGGAGGACCGCTGTCCGAAGCGTTTGCTGCCTTTACCAAGGAGGCCGGAAAGTCGGGGATCACGTTCGATTCGCTCCCGGCAGGGAAGAACGGCCGGACCGAAGTGGAGAACAACCGCTACGTGGATTATGTGGAGCTGAGCGGGCAGGGGATTTCCCTCTACGGCAGCAGCCGCAGTACGATTGAGAGCAATATTGTGCAGGGGATGCTGACGTCCTTTGCCGATAAGTACAATGCCGCTGCGGCGGTTGCGCAGACCGAGCCTGCACAGGTTCAGGCGGTGTTTGCGGGCGGAGCCGGATCGGATTACATTAAGGAACTATCGATCAACGCGGACCGGACGCCGGGGTCCATTGATTACTACGCGCTGGCCCTGACGGTAATGGTCGGTATGTGGGCGGCCATGCCGGCCGGAGGGCTGATCCAAAGGGAAATCTTGCGCGGAACGGCGGTGCGGCTGGTGACGGCGCCGGTACGCAAAAGCGAGATATTTGCCGGCAAGGTGCTGGGCGGCATCGTGACCAACTTTCTGTTCGTGATCGTCATTATCGTCTTCAGCAAGTACGTCTTCAAGGCGTATTGGGGAGAACATATGGGCATCGTCCTGATCGTGCTGCTGTCGGAAGTCATCATGGCGCTAAGCCTGGGCCTTGCCTTCAGTTATCTGCTCAAAGGCAGTGCATCGCGGGGCATTATCTCTCTGATCGTTCAGCTGATGTCCTTCTTTGGGGGAGCGTACTTCCCGATCGGGGACGAATCCGGGGGAGGCATCATGGGATTTCTCGTGAATTTGTCTCCGATACGCTGGGGAAATCATGGATTGACCCAGGTGATTTACGGAAACGACGTATCCGCTGCCTGGCCGGCGGTCGGCCTGTATATCGGCTTTGCCATACTGTTTCTGGGCGCATCCATCGCCGTCATGAGACGCAGGGAGGGATTGTAACATGTGGAAGGATATCTGGTTTTTGGTGATCCGGACACTCCGGGCCACATTTCGCAAACGCAGCACGATGATTCTGTACTTCGGGCTGCCGATCGCCGGCATCTTGGCTTCCTTGCTGCTCTATGGATCGCAGGGAGCAACGGAGCTGCGGGTGGGAGTAGTGAACGGGGATGACGGGCAAACCATCGCGGCCGATACGGTTCAGTTTGTTCAAGGTCTGGACCATGTCAAGGTCGTGAACGTGACGCAGCAGGAGCTGCAGGATCAGCTTGCCGCAAGCGATCTCGACAGCGGGCTGATCATCGAGTCCGGCTATTCGGAGAGCGTTCGGAGCGGCAGCCCGGACCATATCGCGATTCAGTCGGTGAAGGGCGCCCAGGTAACGGCGTATATGAAATCTATGCTGTACGGATATATCGACAACGTGGCGGCCATGGGCAGAATTTCGGCCGGGAACGACGCGAAGTTCCAGCAGCTGTATGACCGCTACCGTTCGGCGGACTTCAAGGTCACCTCCGAGTCTGTCAATGACACGTCGACCACGAAGGAGATGTCCTACCAGTCCATCGGCTTTCTGCTTATGTTTATGATGACCTCGGCAGTGAGCTTGTCGGAGCTCATCCTGAAAAACCGGGAGAACCGCACGTACTTCCGGGTGCTGTCTTCGCCGATTAACGCCAGGACGTACGTCATGGCCAACATTTTGATGAATCTGATCGTCATGCTGGCGCAGATCGTGATCGTCCTGTTCTTCATGCGCGTCGTGTTCCGGATCGATCCGGGCATGCCGGTGGCGCAGATGTTCGGCATCCTGCTGCTGTTCTCCTTGGTATCGGTGAGCATCTCCCTGGTGATTGTGGCCTTCTCGAAGAGCACCGCCATGGCCGGCGCACTTTCGAACCTGATCGTTACGCCGACCTGCCTGCTCTCCGGCTGCTTCTTCCCGATCAGCATCATGCCGGATGCAATCCGCCGGGTGTCCGACTTCCTGCCCCAGAACTGGGTGCTGCAGTCGATCGAGAAGCTGCAGTCCGGCGAAGGCTTCGCCGGCGTATGGTTTAACCTGTCGATCCTGTTTGCCTTCGCGGTGGTATTTTTCCTGATCGCGACCTATAAGTTCGGCCGAAACAACGATACGCGAAACTTTGTGTAAAACTAAGCATATGGAGAAAAATAAGGGCCCCCAGGTTTCGTACCTGGGGGCCCTTGCTTCTTATTTGTCCGCTTTAAGCATGGCGCAGCCGTATGCCGGCAGCTTTACTTCAAGCTTGCCCTGGGGGGCAGACGCGGTTTGGCCTGTGCGGATATCCGTCCAGCTTGATTCCTCCACGTCGACCGAGAGGGTGTCCTCTTGGTCCGAATTGTTCATGAGAATGACGATCTTGTCGTTCTCGTCCTCGCGGGAGTAAGCCAGCTGCTTGCTTCCTTCCTCCGCGGACAGGAACGTCAGTCTTCCGGTGCGGAGCGCGCCATACTGATGGCGCAAAGCGATCAGATCCTTGTAAAAGGCCAGCAGGTCCTGGTCCTGTTTGGCGGAATCCCACTGCATGCACTGGCGGCATTCCGGGTCCTGACCGCCGCTGAGGCCGACCTCATCCCCGTAGAAAATGCACGGGGTTCCAGGGAACGTGAACTGGAACTGGACGGCCAGCTTCATTTTATCCTTGTTCCCTTTGCATTTGGTCAGCAGGCGCGGCGTATCATGGCTGTCCAGCAGGTTGAACGCCACTTCGTTCGCCTGGCGCGGATAGCGGGAGAGCTGTTTGCCGATCGCATGGGCGATTCCTTCGGCATCTGTAATTCCGTCGACGAAGAAATCGAGCGCTGCGTTGGTGAACGGATAGTTCATGACGGCGTCAAACTGGTCTCCCTGCAGCCAGGGCGAGGACTCATGCCAGATTTCGCCGAGAATATAGGCGTCCGGTTTAGCCTGTTTTACGACCTGGCGGAATTCACGCCAGAACTGATGGTCGACTTCGTTGGCCACGTCCAGGCGCCAGCCGTCGATGTCGGCTTCCTTGATCCAGTACTCCGCGACCTTCAGGAGATACTCCTTCACCTCGGGGTTCTCGGTATTCAATTTCGGCATGAGCGGCTCAAAAGCAAACGTGTCGTAGCTCGGTACGCCGTCCTCCACGCCGATCGGGAAATTGCGGATATGGAACCAGTCCTTGTAGCGCGACTGCTCCCCCTTTTCCCGCAGGTCCAGGAAAGGGGCGAACGTCCGGCCCGAATGATTGAACACCGCATCCAGCAGCACGCGGATTCCCCGCTCGTGGCAGGCGGCCACGACCTTTTTCAGCAGATCCATATCCCCGAATTGGGGGTCGATCGTTAAGTAATCTTCGGTATCGTATTTATGGTTGGTCGTCGCCTTGAAAATCGGCGTGAAATAAATCGCATTGATGCCCAGCTCACTTAAATGATCCAGGTGGTCAAGAACCCCCAGCAGATCCCCGCCGAAGAAGTTGTCCCGCTCAGGCTCGCCGCCCCAAGGCAGCGTTCCTTTCGGATCCAACGACGAATCGCCGTTCGCGAAGCGCTCAGGGAAAATTTGATAAAAGACCGCGTCCTTCACCCATGCCGGCACGGTGAAAATATCGACCGGATTGATAAAAGGATATTCGAACAAACGGTCCGGGGTCTCAGGTGGCTCCGGAAGGAAATCGTATTCGGTCATCCAGTACTTTTCCTTACCGTCCTCCAGCAAAAATCCGTATTTCAGCCGGCGGTAGGGAGGCGTCACTTCGCATTCCCAGTAATCAAACAGTTCGTCGGAAACCAGCTTGATCATCGGGATATACTCCATCGACTCATCCCAAATGTACTTGTCGCCGGCCATGGCCGAAACCGAGGTCACGTCGTCTCGTTTGGTGCGGATTCTCAGGTGGATGGTACGTCCGTCATAGGCATAACACCAGTTAAGTTTGGGGCGGTGGTACACAGCTTCCAGCAGCATCTCATTTTCCTCCTCACGCAAAAAAGGCACAACCAGGGTCCACATACTTCAGCCCGAGGTTGTACCTTCATTTAGGGTAACATAGCCTTTAAATTGGAAATGCTGAGAACGTAAGTTAAGGAAACGTCCGTGCTCAGGTAGCTAAAATATAGCATGATTCCTTCTGGGCTTCAACCTGCAAAATTGTGCGGCCGATCAGTGAACGCTCCTCCTCTTCCAGCGAAATAAGGTATAATCACATTGAAATTACCTTGGATGCTTATGCCTGAAACAGACAGAAGGGAACGATATCATTGAACGTATCATTGTTATATATCGAAGACGACGCCGAGATCGGCGAATGGGTCTGCCGGGACCTGGCTGAACGCGGATATCAGGTGGAATGGCAGCGCAGCGGCGAAAGGGCCGCGGAGCTTGCGGCCAACTGCAAGCTGGTTATTCTCGATGTCATGCTGCCGGGCCTGGACGGATTTACGGTTGGACAAAGGCTGAAGAAGGCGTACCCGGAGCTGCCGATTCTGATGCTGTCCGCGCGGACGTCCATCGACGACAAGCTGGAAGGGCTGCAGTTTGCCGACGATTACCTCACGAAGCCTTTTCACCCCGACGAGCTGGCGGCCCGCATCGAAGTGCTGCTCCGCCGGTCGGGATCGGTCGCGTCCGATGTGCTGGAACTGAAGCACTTGTCGGTATACGAGCGGG
Source organism: Paenibacillus sp. S28 (assembly GCF_016624415.1). NCBI lineage: Bacteria > Bacillati > Bacillota > Bacilli > Caryophanales > Paenibacillaceae > Paenibacillus > Paenibacillus sp. S28. Next base: position 210,893 of record NZ_JACVTM010000005.1, read on the forward strand.
AGAACCGGATCGTGAACCGCGAGACCGGGGAAGAGATCATCCTGACCGGCAAGCAGTATCAAATTTTCAAGTTTATGCTCCGGCATTTGGGCCAGATCCTGACCAAAGAGCAGATCTATGAGGGCGTGTGGGGCGAGCCTTATTTTGATGGAGACAAAACGCTGATGGTGCACATCCGTTATCTCCGCGAGAAGCTGGAACGTGACCCGGCCTCGCCCGAAATCATTGAAACGATCCGCGGTGTCGGCTACCGCATCAAGGCATGAAGACGGGCAAAAGCGGAAAGTTCCGCGGTTCGCTGCTGTCGAGATACCTTTTAATTATGGTCATCGCTCTGCTTTTTATTCCGGTGGTGTTTCCTGCGGCGCTGATCGGATATCAGCTCGTCAACTTGAATATCGTCGATCCGCTGTTTCCCTCGGAGCCAGAGCAGGAGAATCCATACGCCGGCTTGCGTCTTGAGAGAACGTGGCATCAGGAAGCCAAGCAGCTGAAGGACAAAACCCCGGCGCAGATCGATGCCAGGCTAAAAAAGCTTAGCCAGGAGTACGATAAGGCGGCCGTGTTCTGGGTTGACGGACAGGGCAACCTCAGGGAGCCGGGGGGCAGCAAGCTGGATCTTCCGAAGCGGTGGAGCGCGTCGGATGCGATGGCCTATATGAAGAAGTACCGGGAATCCTACGGGAAGTTTACGGTGGTGGCTTTTATCGGGGATGCAGAGTCTCTGGGCAAGGGGTTTATGGTCATCGAGGTGCCGAAGGAAGTGCAGAGCACCCGCAGCGACTCGGTGTCAGACCGGACGTTTTACTTCGTATATGTACTTATTCTACTGATGTTTTTGGCCTTTGTCGCCGTCTCATGGATGTTCTTCGTGAACATGAGAAGGCGGCTGCTGAGCCTGCAGCATGCCATGACGGTGCAGGGTCAGAACGGACTGCCGGAGCCGATCCAGGTCAAAAGGGAGGATGAAATCGGACAGCTGGAAAACGCATTTAACGGGATGGTGGCCAAGCTGGGCCGAAGTTTAAAGCGCGAACGGGAAGAGGAGGAGCTGCGCAAGCGGCTGATCGCCAACCTGTCGCATGACCTGCGTACACCGCTGACCGTCATCCGTGGCCATGTCCATACGCTGCAAAAAGAGCCCTTGTCCGATCGGGGACATGAGCTGCTGAAGCTGACCGAAGCCAAGCTCGGTGATTTGGGCGGGCTGATCGATAACCTGCTGTCGTATAATCTCCTGACGAGCGGCAGGTACACCCTGCAGCCGGTGCAGGCGGACGTGCTCCGGATCGTGAGGGAAAGCGCGGCCGCCTGGTATCCGCTGTGGGAAAAGGAAGGGTTTGAAGTGGATGTCTCGCTGCAGGAAGAGCCGCTGTGGTGGCTTGTCGATATCCAGTGGTTCCGGCGGATTCTGGACAATCTGTTCCAGAACGTGCTGAGGCACGCTCATTCCGGATTGTATATCGGCATAGCTACGGAGGCGGCCGGGGGCAGGACGGCCATTGTCATTTCCGATCGCGGCCAGGGCATGCAGTCGTCTTCCGGCGGCAAGGGCGCCGGGATCGGCCTCGCGATCGTCGGCTTCCTGACGCGGGAGATGGGGCTGTCCATGATGATCGAGAGCGATTCACAGGGGACAAGGGTTTTGCTGTACCCCGCGGGCTCGGAAAAACCGGGGCTAATGATCAAGTGAAGCCTTGGTTTTGACCATAGAAAACTACACCCCTTGTTAGCCGAAGCCTAACAAGGGGTGTAGTTTAATCAGAGCGGTTTTCTGTATACTTTCACGTGATGAATATTTCAGCTGTTAAAGGATTTGATGAAGTTTTTCTGATCCTTGGTGAACACGTATCCACGGCGTTCGTAGAATCGGTGGGCCTGGACGCGGCTCGGATGCGACAGCAGCTTGACTCCGGAAAACCCGTGGCTTCTCCCCCACTGCTCCAGGTGGCTGATCAGCAAACTGCCGACCCCTTGATTCCGGTGCGATTTTTTTACGACAAACCCCAGAACGTTGATCAGAGAGTCGGAAAAGAGCAGCTCATAAGGACTGCCGTGAATGTATCCGACGACTTCTTCATTTTGCTCGCATACAAAAATGACATCCTTCGTCTGAGCCGTGATGGCTTCAATCCTCTTCTTCACCCGGTCTTCGGTAAACAACCGCAGATCCGGGTTGAAATCCTGATTCAATACGTAAATATCGCGGTAATCCGCTGCTTCAATCTGCCTAACCGTGCAATCCGTCAATGTTACGCCTCCAATCGTCAAGAGATGACAAGTTTCTCTCATTTATGGTAGAGGCTGGAGCGGATTTTGGCAATGGAGTTTTAAACGAAATTTAAACTTGGAGCAGCCTGTCTTTTAACCTTGGCCCGGTAAGATGGGTATCGAGGTGATGATCGTGAGTGAACTCGTGATACAGACGAGAAATTTGAACAAAAAATACCGCGGCCGCTATGCCGTACGCAATTTGGATTTGGAAATCGCCAAGGGGGAAATTTACGGCTTTCTCGGACCGAACGGGGCCGGGAAGACGACGACGATCCGGATGCTGCTCGGCCTGATTCGCCCGACCGTGGGCTCGATCCAGATTTTCGGCAAGGACCTGAGGAAGGATAAAATGAACATCCTGCGCAAGGTCGGTTCGCTGGTCGAATATCCTTCGAACTACGGCCATCTGACGGCCGTGCAAAATCTGGAGGCGATCCGCCGCATCCTCGATGTGCCGAAGGCGCGCATCCACGAAGTGCTGGACATCGTGTCCCTCACGAAGGACGCGAAGCGCCCCGTCAAAGGGTATTCGCTCGGGATGAAGCAGCGGCTGGGCATTGCCGCCGCTCTCCTCGGAAGTCCGGAGCTGCTGATTCTGGACGAGCCGACCAACGGGCTGGATCCGGCCGGGATCCACGAAATTCGCGAGCTCATCCGCAGCATGCCGAAGCAGCACGGGATTACCGTGCTCGTCTCGAGCCACCTTCTTTCCGAGGTCGAGCAAATGGCCGGGACCGTCGGTATTATCCGCGAAGGGGAAATGGTGTTCCAGGATACGATCGACAACCTGAAGCAGCAGGCCTCAGGCGGATTCCGCCTGGTCGTATCGGAGCCGCAGGAGGCTCTGGTTCACCTGATCGGCCAAGGCTATACCGGCCGGATGGATGACGGGGCGATCAAGCTGGACCAGCTGAGCGACCCGGAAGTGGCGCTGCTCGTCAAGCGCCTCGTAGACAACAACCATGCGATTTACCGGGTGGAAGAGAAGCGCCGGTCGCTGGAGGATATCTTCATGCAGGTGATCGAGCAGGGGGGATTCTCATGATGGTGGCACGCGCGCTGTCGGCCGATTTTCTGAAAATGCGCCGCAAAGGGATCTGGCTCCTCGTTATTCTGGGCTCGGTCGGACTGCTGGCGATGCAGGGGCTGAATTTCGGCCTCCGGTACGACTACCTGCTGCAGCGCTATCAGGATGATCCGTGGGCCGGGTTGATCGGGGAGATCTTCTCATTCGTGCCGATCGCCCTGTTCCTGGGCACAACGCTGATCGCTTCGCAAATTGCCAACGTCGAGCATGGCAGCAACTCCTGGAAGCAGCTGCTGGCACTGCCGATTTCGCGGGGCGCGGTGTTTACGGCCAAATACCTGCTGGGGATCATTGCCCTGGCGGCATCCTGCCTGATTTTGTCCTGCGGAACCGTCGTCCTGGGACTGGCCCTCAAATTCAATCCGGACCATATTCCGTATTTGACGATTCTGAAGCTCAGCTTTGTGCCTTTCCTGGCGGCGCTGCCGCTGTTTGCCCTGGAGCTGTGGCTGTCCCTGACGTTTAAAAATCAGGCGCTGCCGATCACGCTCGGCATTACCGCCGCCATCGCTTCGCTGTTCGCGGGGAATTACCCGGAATGGTTCCCGCTGGCCTGGCCCCTGCTGTCGTTCTACGGAAAGGCGTCCCCGGCCTTGCCGGTAGGCGGAGGCATCATTTTGGCATTTATCATTTATTTGGCTGGCATGGGGCAATTCCGCGGAAAGGATGTGGACTAGAGATGCTGAGTTACTTTCGGGTGTTATCCGCCGAACGGCTGAAGATGTCCCGCTCTCTGATCGTGCTGCTTATCCTGGTCAGTCCGCTCGTCTCCGTCCTGGTCGGGCTGCTGTCGGATGTAGACAGCCGGCAGCAGCCATGGCTGGTGCTGCTCGGCGCCTTGAGCATGCTGCATGCGCTGCTGTTCATGCCGATCATGTCGGGAATCTTCGCCGCCTTCATCTGCCGCTACGAGCATCAAGGGGGCGGGTGGAAGCAGCTGCTGGTCCTGCCGGTGACCCGATCCGGGGTGTTTCTGGCAAAGTATACGGTCATTATCGCTCTGCTGCTGATCATGCAGGTGCTCTTTCTCGGCGCACTGCTGCTGGTCGGCGACGTGAAGGGCCTGCCCGGTCCGATTCCGTGGACGGAGATCGGCCGCAGCCTGCTGGGCGGCTGGGTCGCCTGCCTGCCGCTCGCGGCGCTGCAGCTGGCCGCCTCGCTTATGTGGAGCAGCTTCGCGGCTCCGCTGGCGCTGAACGTGATGTTCACCATCCCGAATATGCTGGTGGTGAACTCGGCCACCTATGGTCCTTACTATCCCTGGGCGCAGCCGTTTCTGGCAACCCTGCCGGCAGGCACGATGGAGGGAGGCGGATTCGGGGCACTGAACCTGCCGTTTGAAAGTCTGATGATTACAGTCGTCGGCAGTTTTGTAGTCTTTTTCCTAATCGGGTGGATCTACTTCCGGATGAAGGAAGTATAGAAGGTTTGGGCTACTGAAAATAAGGGTAAAGCATCATAAGGGCGTCCCCGCTGGGGGCGCTCTTTTTTTATGCTGGTGCAGGGTGAAGATGCCGTTCAACGGGGCTTCCAGTCCGGCGGCTATTCACAAAGCGAATATAACATGATATATTATTTAGAGATTGTAGAATGGTTCAGCGGAGCTGAACTTGTGGACCCAGAGACAGAGGAGGTTGCAACGTGTCGCATGAATCGTCGTCGAAGCCGATGTACGAACAAATCTTTGAAGAACTGCGCGATCAGATCGTAGCCGGAAAATATATGCCGGGGGAGCGGATCCCATCGGAAAAGGAGCTGGGCGAAGCCTACAGCGTCAGCCGGATCACCAGCAAGAAGGCGCTGGAGATGCTTACGCAGGAGGGATACATTGTCCGCCAGCCGGGGAGAGGCTCCTTTGTAGCCGAGGATTATGAAAGCGGGGGAGGAACACCGCCGTCCCGTGCGGGGGCAGCGTCCAAGCGGCGCCGGGAGAGCGGCAAGCTGCTGATCGGACTGGTCATGACCGACTTTGGGGACAGCTATGGAACGGACCTCGTCTTCGGCATGGAGGAAGCATCCCGCGAGCATGACAGCTATTTGATTCTCCGCAGGTCGCTGGGAGAGACCGCCAGAGAGCAGGAAGCGATTCAGGGCCTTCTGGAGATCGGGGTGGACGGGCTCATTATTTTCCCGGCGCAAGGTGAATACTTCAATGCCGAAATTTTGAAGCTGGTCATCAGCGAGTATCCGTTCGTGCTGCTGGACCGGCACCTGAAAGGTGTTTCCGCCAGCTCCATCAGCACGGACAACGTATCGGCGTCCAAGCAGCTGATCCATTACCTGTTCGGACTTGGGCATACCCATATCGGCCTTATGACCACCCCGCCCCGCGATACGACCGCCATCGAGGAGCGGATCGAAGGGTTTATCCAGGCCCATGCGGAAAGCGGCATTGCCGCCGACCGGAGCCTGTGGATGGAGAACATTACGGCGACGCTGCCGGCTGCCTTTGTACCGGAGAACAAGAAGAAGGAGAAGGAACATATCAAGCGCCATCTCGCGGCCCATCCGGAGATTACCGCTCTGTTCGCCATGGAATACAACATCGCCAGGCTTGCTTATGAGGCTGCGCTGGAGTCGGGGATCCGCGTGCCGGAAGACCTGTCGATCGTATGCTTTGACAGTCCGGATGACGCTGCCGGCTCCTTGTTCACCCATATGCGGCAGAAGCAGAATGAGATGGGGAGGCTCGCCTTTGAAAACGTGCTTAAATTGCGAAACGGCGAGAGCGTTCCCGGTAAAATCCTGCTGGATGCCGAGCTCGTCGAAGGCTTGTCGGCTGGACCTGTCCGAAACGGCGGGCTTGCCATGAAACACAAATAGAGTTGAAACCAAAGCGGCAGGCCTCAGCGGGAATGCCGTTTTTCTTTTAAATAATATAATATTTAATGATAAAATGTTATAAAAAGTATATTGACATGTTAACTTACCAACAAATATAATTTTTGTGTATTCATACGGTAGCATAGCTGATATATTCATTAACTTTCGACGCTTATGATGCCATAACCAAGGAGGAGAGCGCATGAAATCACTGGGTACGGAGCCTGTTACTTTGGAACGGTTGGCCGGGAGAATGTCCGAACAGCTGGCCGGAGAGACGCGTTTGCTGGACATTTTCCAAAATGCGATACGGAATACTTGGGGGACGACGCTGAAACGGATGGAGGACAGAACGACTTTCGTCATCACCGGCGATATTCCGGCGATGTGGCTGCGCGACTCAGCCGCGCAGGTGCGGCCGTTTCTGGTGCTGGCGAAGGAGGATCCGGAAGCTGCGGACATGATCGAAGGCTTGGTGCGGCGGCAGCTGGATTCGATTTTGCTGGACCCTTATGCAAACGCCTTCAACGAGGAAGCCAACGGGCGCGGCCACCAAGCGGACGAGACAGAGATGACCCCCTGGATATGGGAACGCAAATACGAAATCGATTCGCTCTGCTATCCGCTTCAGCTCAGCTACCTGCTCTGGAAGAACACGGGCAGAACCTCGCAATTCCAAGGCAGCTTCCGTCAAGCTGCGGAGGCCATATTGGATTTGTGGACGGTGGAGCAGCGCCATGAAGAGCGGTCGCCTTACCGGTTCCAGCGGAAGGACTGCGTGCCGAGCGATACGCTGGTGCGGGACGGCAAAGGCGCGGAGACGGCCTATACGGGCATGACCTGGTCCGGATTCCGGCCGAGCGACGATGCGTGCGAATACGGCTATCTGGTTCCTTCCAATATGTTCGCCGTCGTGGTGCTCGGCTATTTGCGGGAAGTCGCCGGAGAGGTGCTGCAGGATGAAGAACTGCAGGGCAGGGCCGCCAAGCTTGCCCAGGAGATCGAGCAGGGCATCCGAGAGCACGGCATTGTACAGCATCCGGAATTCGGCCCGATCTACGCCTACGAAACCGATGGCTTGGGCCATCACAATCTGATGGACGACGCCAACGTGCCGAGCCTGCTGTCGATTCCGTATCTCGGTTACCGGGATGCGTCGAATGAGGTGTACCAGAATACACGGCGGTTTATTTTGAGTCGGAACAATCCTTATTATTATGAAGGAACTGCGGCCGAGGGGATCGGCAGCCCGCATACACCGCAGGGCTACATTTGGCATATCGCCCTGGCGATGCAAGGGCTGACCGCGGACAGCCCTGAGGAGAAGCTGCGCCTGCTGCAGGTGATGAGCCGAACGGACGCGGGAACCGGGCTGATGCACGAAAGCTTTAAGGCCGATGATCCGGCGGAGTATACGAGACCTTGGTTCTCGTGGGCAAACATGATGTTCTGCGAACTGCTGATGGATTACTGCGGCATCCGCGTGATGCGCTAAGAGAGATAATCCCAGATATCTAATAAAGTGCGGAGTTGGACGAAGGCTTTCCTGCACCTCGATATTACTTTCCTCCTACTTCCGTAGGGGGAATTTTTGTTTCATTGCCTTGGCGACGGCCAAGAGCTTGTTGCATATGTGAGGAGACAGAGCGAAGTAAAAATATTACACTTAATCCAAAGATAAAAACATTATATTACTTTTGCTGCTTCTGTAATATTGGTGTAACACAGCCTGGTTTGTGTTGGGCTGATCGAAAAGGAGGGCATACACAGTGATAAAACTCATGGTAGTCGATGACGAGCACTGGATTCGGGAAGGCTTGAAAAGGACCATTGATTGGAGCTCACACGGAATCCAATTTATCGGTGACGCCGAGGATGGTTGCAAGGCGTTGGAATTAATCGAAGCCCATGTTCCGGAAATTATCATTTCGGATATCAAGATGCCCACGATGGACGGTATGGATTTAATGGAAGAAATCAAAAAGCGCGGAATCGATACAAAGGTTATTTTTATTAGCGGCTTCAGCGACTTTGCGTATGCGCAGAAGGCGGTCAAGCTAGGAGCGTTTGACTATATTCTCAAACCAGTCGAAGAACCGATTTTGCTTGAAATTATTGAACGCTGCATCAGCGAAATTAAACAGAAGCAGGAGCTGAGCTCCCGCCTGCAGGAATTGTCGGGCCGCATTCGGGAAAGCTTGCCGCTCGCCAGACAGAAGCACCTGGAGATGAGTTTAACCCGATCTTTGACAGAACGAGAGATGCAATCCACATGGGAAGCCCTTCATATCAACCTCGATCCGAAACGGCTGATCGTTATGGCGATGGTCGTCCACGAGTGGGGAGACCGGGAGATGGACGAAAGCGGATGCTCGCTCATGAGGTACGCGCTTGGGAATTTGGTGGAAGAAATCCTGTCTCAAAAGGGGATCCGGTGCTTGGCTTGTCCTTTACAAGGGAATGATTTTGCGGACATTGCACTGATTGCTTCGCTAAGTGAGCCCGATACCTCTTTCGGCGTCGAGGACTTGTACCGCTATATGGAGGGCGTTATTGAAGATGCGCTTCAAGTGTTAGGCGTTCGAATCAGCATAGGGATCAGCGGCTTAAGAGAGAGGACGCAGCTTGCATCCTCTTTTAGGGAAGCGCTTACCATAAGTATGAACTATTTGGTTCACGGACCCGGGCAGGTCCATACTGCCCCGATGGACGGCAGTTCAGCAGGTCATGGATCCAAGCCCCGCCCGGCTGAGCAGCTGGACTACCGCATGGCTGCATGCATGGGGCAATTGACGGCGGACGTTCTGCTCACGGATCACAAAGCGGACTCCCTTGACTCGGCATTGTCGAATCGGATTCTGCATGCCATGAAGCTGATGGACGCGGCCAGGCTGTCCGAACTGCTCGATGTACAAACCGGGCTGCTTCAAGAGCTCATCAAGCAGACGCCGGCCATTGCTGTGCGGTATGAAATGAATATGCACATCAGCATTCTTTTGTCCAAGTGGCAGGAGCTGCTCCAGGCAAAGGATCATTCCAAGGCTTCCACCATTACGCATCAACGCAAGCTTCAGCTCTACAGGTGTTCAATTGGCGATTGGAAGGCCATGATCATGGACACCTTCCTCATAAAGGATACTCGTGCACCCTCAATTGCGCATAAGCGAACGATAGAAACGGCGCTGCGTTATATCCATGATAACTACCACCTTGGCATCAGCCTTCATAACGTGGCCGAAAAGATTTACATGAATCCCTCTTACTTCAGCAGAGTGTTTCACGAAGAGGTTGGCGAAACGCTCAGCCGCTATCTCATTCGAATCCGAATCACGAAGGCGAAAGAATTGCTTGAACAGACCCCTCTAAAGGTATATGAAGTCGCAGACCGGGTCGGATATCGGGATTTTCGGCATTTCGTCAAAACTTTTAAGGAATGGGAAGGCATGACGCCCGCTCAATACCGTAATTACGGGGCATAAGAAGAGAGGGACCTCATGAGACTGCAGTTCATCGATAGAATCAAGTTCAATTCGGTCGGAATGAAGGTGTTCGGATTCTATGTAGCCAGCATGATCGTCATTATTACCGTTATGGGATATCTATCCTATGATAAATCCGCTCAGATGATGGAGAACAAAATCGGAGGCATGGCGCTTCAGAATGTTCAGCAGATGAGCAAGCGGGTCGATATCCTTCTGGAGGGATACGAGGACCGTTCCCTTCTTGTCGTCGGCAATAAGGATATTCAGAAGCAGCTCATGGGAGATTTTATGGACGAGAAGGAAAGGATTCAGACGAATAACGCGAATACCGCCTTTCTATCGAACCTGGTAAACTCCAGGAATGATATGAATAATATCTATCTGCTCAGCGAGAGGGGCTACTCCTACCGCTATTCACCCAAAGAATCCTTTCCGGTCTACAATTCTTACCCCTATGAATATTTCACGGAGGCCTGGTATCAACAAATCCGTCAGGCTGACGGCAGGCTCGTCTATTTCGGCATCATGCCTTCATTAATAAAAGGCCCGAGCTCCGAGCCTGTTTTTACCTTTGGCCGTGCCCAGAAAAACATGAAAGGCCGCGGAGAAATTATCGGCGTCGTGCTGTACGAAGTCGATCCGGCGGAGGTCCGGGAAATTTTGGCGGAAATCGATTATGACGGGTCGGGAATCAACGTCATAATGGACGATACCGGCCAGATCAAAGGGGATAAGGGTGGAATTCTATTGTCCAGCAAACTGGACATTCCGTTTAAGGAAGAGCGTCAAGGAACGCTAAGCTACTCTATAGACGGGCAAGAGATGCTGGTCGTCTACAGTCAACTGGAGACGAACCATTGGAGGCTCGTCGGCATGCTGCGCAGCAATGATTTGATGAAGGAAGCGATGGATATTCGCTGGTATATGCTGTCGCTGGGCATTGTTTTTTCCTGCATCGGTATCCTGCTCGCGATCATTATCGCTTCTGCCGTTCACCGGCCGCTTCAGAAGATGACGCATGCGATGCGCCGAGCCAGGGATGGCGATTTCAACATCCGGATTGTCGATAAACGAGAGGACGAATTCGGCTATTTGTTCACCCATTTTAACCAGATGGTGGCCCATATCAAAGAATTAATCAACGAACTGTATGTGCAGAAGCTGCTGGAACGGGATCTTCAGCTGAAAATGCTGGGGTCTCAAATTAACGCTCATTTTCTGTACAATACGCTCGATTCCGTCCACTGGATTGCCCGCATACATAAAGTTGACGACATTAGCACGATGATCTTCGGACTGTCGAAGTATTTGCGGATCAGTCTGAGCGAGGGAAGGGATGAAGTGCCGGTCAGCCAGGTCGTCCATTTGATCGAGAGCTATATCATGATCCAGAAGGTCCGGTATAAGGACAAGTTTACGCTCTATGTGCAAGCGGACGAATCGCTGATGGATTATAGAGTGCTCAAATTTATTTTTCAGCCGATCGTAGAGAATGCGATTTATCACGGGCTGGAGCGAAAATCAGGCAAGGGCCGGCTGGATATCGCCTTTACCCGGGAAGGCAGCTGCCTGAAATTCGTCGTTACGGACGACGGTGCGGGAATTGCGCCGGATAAGTTGGCTGAATTGCAGCACATTCTGGGCGGAGAACAGCCTGCGGAGGAAAGCAGCTTTGCGCTGAGAAATATTAATTCACAAATCAAAATCGCATATGGTGCCCAGTACGGGATTGAGATGGAGAGCAGCTTGGGGGAAGGAACGAAAGTAACCATGACGATCCCGCTCACGAAGCGAAGCCCTGCTCAGCAAGTCAGTTGAAACGAGTTTCATATGACAGCGTGCGTAGGATGATTACAAGAGAAAGTTAAAAGTGGAGGTAACGATGAAAGTGTTCTTGACTCGTCGAAAGATGCCTGTTCTTTTCATACTTGTACTCCTGGCCACCGTAATCATGGTATGGAACGCTTATGTCAGCAAGGGAGCGACATTCAACGTTAATTCAGAAATATTAGGCAAAAATGCTGCGAGCAGCTCGATTAAGCATAACGGCCCTGTAACGATAAGCTTCTGGTATTCGTGGGTCGGAGGATTTCAGGACGAATTCTACGATACGGTCGTGAAGCCGTTCGAAGAGGCAAACCCGGATATCAAGGTTGAAATGACCTTCATCGAGAACTCGGACAATTCGCAAGGCTCGGATAAGCTGCTGACGGCGATTGCCGGAGGAAAGGCGCCGGATGTCGCGATGATCGACCGGTTTATTGTAGGCGAATGGGCGGCGATGGGCTCCATTGAAGACATTTCGGCTTATGCGAATCGTGAAGATATGGCGAGTATTTATTATAAAAGCGTGTGGGCGGAATCCCAATACGAAGGCAAAACGTACGCCCTCCCTTGGAATATGGACAGCCGCGCCATGTATTATAACAAAACGATGATGAAGCAGGCGGGTTTTGATCCTGACCATCCCCCGAGAACCATTGCCGGCCTGGATGCCATGGCAGAGAGGATGTTCAAAACGAACGGGGACGGCGCATATGAGCAGGTCGGATTCGTCCCATGGATGGGCCAGGGCTTCTTGTATACGCATGGATGGAATTTTGGCGGCGAATGGGGACGAGGCGGGAAGCTGACGCCAAACGATCCGCGGAACGTTAAAGCGCTGGAATGGGTGCAGGGCTACGCCGAGAAGTACGATGTAAAGAAACTGTTGAAGTTTTCGGAGATGATGAGACAAACCGGAAGAAACTCCTTCTTGTCCGGCAAAGTCGGATTTGTCTATGAAGGCAACTGGCTTCTTAATGGGATGGAAGACTTGGATTTCGAGTGGGGTGTAGCGCCGATGCCTACAATCGATGGCAGCCGGCCGGTCACATGGTCAGGGGGGTGGTCGTTCGTCATGCCCAAAGGGGCGAAAAATAAAGAGGAAGCTTGGAGGTTTATGAAGTACGTAGCGGGCAAGGAAGGCTCGCTCTTATGGGCCGGCCGTGAGGGCGGCAAGAATGATCTGATGTGTATTCCGGAAGTGAATGCCAAGCTCGGCCTGGATCAGAAGGAACCGATGAAGGTGTTTACGGAGCTGCTCGGGAATGCTTACATCAGGCCTGTCACACCTGTGGGCGGATACATGTGGGATGAAATGCTCCGCGTACAAACGCTGGCGATGAATCTGCAGGGGGAACCGGAAGAGCTCTTGAATGAAATGAAGAAGAACGTCGATGCTGAATTGGCTAAGGTTATGGGGGACGGCAACAGCAAAATGGAGCATCCCCAAGGCCGCGATGTGCAGCCGTAAGAGTGTCTGTCATGCTTTTTGACAGGCACTCTTTTTTTCTTGCCCCGCATTGATACGCGAAGCCGATGGCTCCCCTTCCAAGATAGTAAAGATAGTACACGAAATACAAAAGCAGTCTCATTATCCCCTCTCATAAAAGCGTTTACACTAAAGAGGAATTAACTTCATTAGTATCATTTAAAACCTATATAAGATGAACTAAAGAATAGGATGTAGGCCGTACTTGCCCCCATTCCTAGTTCAATATTTCAACTTATATATGCAAAAAGGAGGCATGTAAGTGAGGAAAAAGAAGGGCGCCACTCATTTGAGAAGAGCGATGCTCAAGTATCTGGTTACCGCATTATCGGTATGTTTCGTATTAACAGGCTGCGGGGGCTCGGGCGGGTCCAGCGGAGAGAATGGAGCCAGTGATACAAAGGGAACGGAAAGTACGAATCAACAGACCGATACCGCCAAGAAAAATACCGATACGGGTAAAGGCAGCGGTGAAAAGGTAACGCTTGAGCTCTGGGGTTGGGGAGGCAAATTCCAGACGGACTACACGAAAATTGTCATCAGCGAATTTGAGAAAGAGCACCCGAATATCAAGGTGAAATACATCATCGATCAAGGGGGCACGGATAAGCTGACGACGCTGATTGCCGGCGGTACGCCTCCGGACGTAGCGGTGCTCGACCGCTTCATGGTAGGGCAATGGGCGGCGAAGGGATCGCTGGAAAGCCTGCAGCCGTTCGTCGATGCCGGAGACGAAGTACGCGCCGACGATTATTATCCGGGCGTCTGGGCGGAAGCGAATTACAAGGACCAGCTCTATGCGATGCCGTTCACCACAGATAACCGGGCGCTTTATTATAATAAAACGCTTATGAAGGAAGCGGGTCTCGACCCGGAGAAGCCGCCGGTTACGATTGCGGAATTGGATGCGATGGCGGAGAAAATGTTCAAGAAAACAAGCAACGGCAGCGGCTATGAGCAGGTCGGCTTTATTCCTTGGGCAAATCAAACCTACTTATACACGCAAAGCTGGAACTTTGGCGGAGAATGGACCAATGGCGAGGAATTGACGCCAAACCACCCGCAAATTGTAAAAGCGCTTGAATGGATGGTCAGCTACGCCAAAAAATACGATATGTCCAAAATCAACAAGTTCAACGATGTCATGGGCAAAACCGGCATCAATTCGTTCTGGACCGGCAAAGTCGGATTCGTCGTGGACGGCAACTGGGTTCTGAACGATTTGACCAGCAATGCGAAGGTGAAGCCTACCTTCGAGTGGGGCGTCGCCCCGATGCCTTCCGCGGAAGGCTATCCTCAAACGACATGGGCAGGCGGCCATTCCTGGGTCATGCCGAAGGGAGCCAAGCATCCGCAGGAAGCGTGGGAGCTCCTCAAGTTTATCGGCGGCTATAAGGGCACGCTGCTCTGGGCCAAGCGGGCGGATGCGGGCAACGATATTACGACGATGCCGAAGGTGAACGAAGAAATTAAGATTACCGAGAATCCGAAGCTGAAGGTATTCGTCGATTTGATGCCTGTGGCGCATTACCGCCCTGTTACGCCTGTTGGCCAGAAGCTGTGGGATGAAACCTTCCGTGTTCAGGATTTGGCCTTGAACGGAAAGGGCGAGCCGAAGAAGCTGCTGGACGAAGTCAAGAAGAACGTCGATAACGAGCTCAAAAAACTGGAATCGAAATAATCAAGGTGGACCGGTTTCATAAGGAGGGGGGCGGGTGAATCGCCTGTCCCCTTTCTTCATTAGAAGGAAGAGAACCGCTTAAGGGACATCCTGATGAATTGAACGACAAAGAGGTGACGGTGCTTGAAATGGCGTTGGAATGATGCACTAAAGTGGAAGAGAGTCATGCTTATATCGATCACTTTTCTTGTCTTTTCGCTGACCTTCGGTGAGAGCTTTCATTCTTATGCCAACAACGAACGTTTACGGGACCGGAATCAGAATCAAGGCGTTTCGCTGACGAATGACCAATTAGCCATGAACAGTATTTTGGAGCCGACTTATGCGACCACGCTGGCTGGATATAAGAAAGAGGGCTATCCGCCTGCCGATCAACCGGACATCGTGATGAAAGCCGATCAGCATTCGGCGTTTGGAGGCACGAAGCCGGTCTTGGAAACGGTAGACGGTCTTTCCGCTCTTGTGTGGGACAGCACGACAACGTGGATCGAATGGTCGGTAGATATCCCGCAGGACGGTCTTTACAACCTGGCCCTAAGTTATTATCCGATGCCGGGAAAAAGAATGCCGATTCAGCGGGAGCTGCTTATTGACGGAGAAAGCCCGTTTCGCGAGGCGCAGCGTATCTATTTCTACCGCAGCTGGGTCGACCGGGGCGATCCGGCCCAAAACAACCAGGGAGACGACGTCAGACCCAAGCAAATCGAGAAGCCGCAGTGGATGGACCTTCCGGTTTCGGACGGGAACGGTCTGTACCCGGAACCCTTCCAATTTTATATGACCGCAGGCAAGCATGTCATTCGGATGAATTATTTGCTCGAACCGATGGCCATCGACGAGATCCGGATTACGTCACCGGAGCAGCTACCCAGCTATGCCGAAGTGAAGCAGGCCTACACCGCGCAAGGTTATGAGCCTGCCCAGCAGATCAATGTGAAAGTGCAGGCGGAGAACAATCCGACGAAATCCGATCCGACGATCCGCAGAGAATCGAATGGCGATCCGTTAATGGAGCCGGCAGGCGATGGGAGAATCCGGCTGAACGCATTTGGCGACTGGCGCTGGAGGAAGGGCGGTCAGAAGGCATCGTGGGTGTTCTCGGTTCCGCAGGACGGGTTGTATAAGATTGGGCTGAAATTTGGACAATGGTGGGGCGATGGGCTGCCGTCCTATCGTCAAATTCTTATAGATGGAAAAGTTCCGTTCAAGGAAATGGAGCTCTACCCTTTTACCTACTCGCGCAACTGGCGGATCGAAACGCTGCATAAGGACAATGAACAAACAGGCAAAGACGAACCCCTGCTCGTGTACTTAACGAAAGGCGAGCATACGCTGACGATGGCCGCCCAGGTCGGGCCGTATCAACCGATCATGGAAGCTTTGACGGCCGATACCCAGAAGCTCTCTGATCTGTACAGACGCATTATTATGATCACGGGACCGACGCCGGATCCGAACTTCGAATACGAGCTGAACAAGAAGGTGCCGAAGCTGATTGAAGACTTGAAGGTCATCGCGGACGATCTGCTCGTTCAGATGGATGCGCTCAAGGCTCTGTCGGATGTAGAGCCGAGCACGGTGAACAGTCTGCGGATGATGAACCACACGTTCGAGAAAATGATCCGTAACCCCGATTCGATTCCAAGACAATTATCGGAGCTCAGCAACAGCCAAACGAACCTCAGCACGCTGCTGATGGATCTCCAGAATGTGCCGCTTGTTCTGGATTACATCCTGATCAGTGCCCCGGATACGAAATATCCGAAGGTAAAATCCAACGTTCTGCAAAAATCGGTCAGCACGTTCAAAAACTTCATGGCTTCCTTTACGAAGGACTATACGGGTGTAGGCAGCGTCTACGACAACGAAACGGGGGAGGAAGAGGGTCCGGTTATCGAGGTTTGGGTATCCCGTGGCAAAGAGTGGGCGGAAATTATGAAGGAAATGGCGGAGGAAGACTTCACGCCCAAAACCGGCATACGCATCAACATCAATACGCTTCCCGCCGGTCAATTGAACTCGGGCTCCGTCAACACGCTGCTGCTCGCGGCAAGCTCCGGCAGAGCGCCGGATGTCGCAACAGGCGTCGATGCGCATCTGCCCGTCGAATTTGCGATCCGGGACGCTTCTGTCGATTTAACGCAGTTTCCTGATTATGAAGAGGTCAGTAAACGGTTCCTTGCGGGATCGCTCATTCCTTTCAAATACAATGGGGGGAACTATGCGCTACCGGAAACGCAGGATTTCAACTTGTTGGTCTTCCGGAAGGATATCTTGAACGAGCTGGGCGTCAGCATCCCGAAGACATGGGATGAGGTCTATGCTCTGCTTCCGATTCTGCAGCAGAACGGGATGCAGATGTATTATCCGATCACGCAGCTGGGCTTCATGCCGTTTCTCTACCAGAATGGCGGCGACTATTACAAGGAGAACGGAGCAAAGTCGGCGCTGGATTCACCGGAAGCCTTCCAGGCCTTCACGGAATGGACGGAGCTGTATACCAATTACAAGTTCCCGATCATGGCGAACTTCTTCAACAGGTTCCGTACCGGGGAAATGCCGATCGGGATCGCGGATTATCTCACGTATGTACAGCTCTCTACCGCAGCGCCGGAGCTGATCGGACGCTGGGGCGTCGCGCCGTCTCCCGGCCATCAGAAGGCCGATGGGTCGATTGACCGTACGACCGGTGGAGCAGTACAGTCCGTTGCGATCTTCAAGCAATCGGAGCATCAGCAGGAATCCTGGGAGTTCCTGAAATGGTGGACGAGTACAGAGGTTCAGCTGCAGTTCGGCCAAGAGCTGGAGGCGCTGCTCGGCGTCGAGGCCCGCTGGAATACGGCGAATATAGACGCCTTATCTCAGCTGCCATGGCCGGAGGACGACCTCAAGGCATTGAAGGATCAATGGAAGTACTACAAAGAGCAGCCGTACGTACTCGGCGGCTACTTCACGGGGCGGAACATCGATAATGCCTGGAACCGCGTTGTTCTTGGCGGCATGAATATCAGGGAGTCGCTGGAGAAGGGCATCAAGGATATTAACAAAGAGCTTAACGCCAAGCAGAAGGAATTCGGGTTCACGCCGAAAGACTAAGGCGGCGGAAGGAGGAGCAGTATGCAAAGCAGCGTAGAGGTTAAGGGGCCGCTCCAGCTGGCACCGCAGAAGGCACGTCGATTCAAATTGACTCACGCGAGAAAGAGGGCTGTGCTCGGTTATTTGTTTCTCAGCCCGTTCCTGATTCTCTTCATCGTGTTTACCGTCATTCCCGTCGTGCAGTCGGTCTATCTCAGCTTCACCTATTACAACATGCTCCAACCGGCGAGGTGGGTAGGCTTATCCAACTACAGCGTCTTGTTTCTGGAAGACGACATCTTTCTCACATCGCTTAAGAATACGTTTATCTTCGCTGTGATCGCCGGGCCGCTAAGCTATTGCTTATCCTTTATGCTCGCGTGGGTGATCAATACGCTGAAGGCCAAAATGATCTTCTCGTTGGCCTTTTACGTCCCTTCAATTACGAGCGGAATCGCTTTATCGATCGTCTGGCTGTACATATTCTCCGGAGACCGCTACGGTTTATTGAACAATGCGCTGCTCAACTGGGGCATGATCAGCGAACCGATTCTCTGGAATACGGATCCGAACACGATCATGCCGGTTATCATCATCGTTTCTTTGTGGATGAGCATGGGTACGGGGTTCCTGGTATTCCTGGCGGGGCTGCAGAATGTATCGCCAGAGCTGTATGAAGCGGGCGCCATTGACGGGATTTCCAGCAAGTTTCAGGAATTGTGGTTCATTACGCTGCCGCTAATGAAGCCGCAGCTGCTGTTCGGCGCGGTCAACGCCATCGTCGGCGCATTCGGGGTGTTCGACATTGCCGTAGCCATCTCCGGTATGCCGAGCCCGAACTATGCGGGCCATACGATTATTTCGCATCTGTTCGACTATGCCTTCATCCGGTTCGAGTTGGGATACGCATCGGCAATCGCCGTCTTCCTGTTTGTAGTCACGTTCGGCTTAGGCCGCATCGTGATGCGGTTACTATCGTCCAAAGATCAATAAGGGGGGTTAAAGGACGTGACGATGAGCTTTACGAAATTTATCGCCCGTTTCAACAGGGGTTTGTTATACGCGTTTATGATCGCATTGGTCGGATTTACGTCCTTGCCGATCGTATATATGATTTCCACGGCTTTCAAACCGCTCGACGAGCTGTTCCTTTACCCGCCGAGATTCTTCGTGCAGAAGCCGACCCTGCGCAGCTTCTTTGATCTGCTTACCGCGACGGACAGCTCTGTCGTTCCTTTCTCGCGGTACATCTTTAACAGCTTGTTCGTCTCCGTTGCGGTCGTGCTCTCCAGCTTGGTTGTGTGCTGCCTGGGAGCGTACGTGTTATCCAAGTTCAAACCGCCGGGTGCGGGCTTCATCTTCTCCGTTATCTTGTCGGCTCTGATGTTTTCGCCGCAGGTGACCCAGATTCCGACCTATATGATCGTATCGAGCTTAGGCTTGGTCAATACGTATTGGGCGTTAATTCTGCCGAAGATCGCCGTGGCCTTCAACATCTTCCTCATGAAACAATTCTTCGATCAAATTCCCGATGCCCTGATCGAGGCTGCGCATATCGACGGCGCATCGGATTGGAAAATCTTCTGGAGGGTGATTATGGCGGTGAGCAAGCCGGCCTGGGCAACGTTGATTATTTTCTCTTTCATCGGGAACTGGAACGATTTCTTCTCGGCGCTCGTGTTTACGACAAGCGAATCGATGAAGACGCTGCCGCTGGCGATTCAGACACTGGCTGGAGGGCCGGGCGTCGTTGCGCGGACGGGTGCGCTGGCTGCCGGCACGTTCTTGATGACGCTTCCTCCGATTCTCATCTTCCTGCTGTTCCAGAAGCTGATTATGAATACGATGGTTCATTCCGGGATCAAATCATAGGGGGCGGATATGGTGTACAAACGAATAACAGCGGGTATACTCGGCGGTCTGCTGTTTCTGATCTGCAGCTTGCCTGCCCATGCGCTCCCGCAAATGTCCTATACGCTCGATCCGATGTATGGTTATCGGATGCCGATCCCCCTGACCTATACGGTAGACACGATCATTATGGACGTCGGCCAGCCCGGCTTGAATAAACCGAACGACTTGTTTATCGACGAGAAGGGGCTCTTATACGTTGCCGACACGGATAACAACCGGATTGTGAAATTGGACGGTCAAGGGAAAGTGCTGGGCATCTTCGGGAAAGAACAAGGCGTCGAGCTCAGCAGTCCGAGCGGTATCTATGTCGATAGCCTCGGTCATATGTTCGTAGCGGACACGGGCAGCGGCAGGATCATTCATCTGTCTCCGAAAGGTGAATTGATCGAAGAATTCGTCAAGCCGGAATCTTCCTTGCTGAGCGAGGATTTGGACTTTTCCCCGGATAAAGTCATCATGGACCGGCGCGGTTATCTCTATGCGCTCAATAAAAATGACTACAGCGGCTTTATGATGATAGACGCGATGAACCAGTTCCGCGGCTACATCGGCGCCAACCGCGTTCCGTTCGACTGGAAGAAGCTGCTCATCCGTTTACTGGCAACGCCGGAGCAGCGGGAGCAGCTGAACAATGCGGTTCCTCCGCAAAACTCAAATATCACGATCGACGGTAAAGGATTTATTTATACGCCGACGGTTCTGATCGAAGCGGACCAGCTCAAGAAGTTCAATGCCATGGGTGAAAACATCTACAAGAAGGCATTTTTCGGCGAAGCCTCGATCGAAAGCGGGGCGCTGGAAAACCCTTATTTCATCGATATGGCTGTCGATCAGTACGGGGTTGTGAACGCGCTCGACGCAATGTCGCGGAAGATCTATCAATACGATCAGGAAGGCAATCTGCTTGCCGTATTCGGCGGACAAGGCGATGAGAAGGGGCGCTTCGAATACCCGACGAGCATCGTCGTCGATAAGGCGGGCAAAATCTACGTGCTGGACCGGGACCGCAATAACATTCAAATTTTTCAGCCGACACGCTTCGCGGAATTGGTCCACCAAGCGAGCCAGCTGCACTTCAACGGGCGTTACCAGGAAGCGATGGTGCCCTGGAAGGAAGTGCTGAAGATCGACGAGAACTATCCGCTCGCCCACCGCGGCGTGGCGAAAGCGCTGATGAAGGAAGAGAGATGGAAGGAAGCGATGCGGGAATTTAAGCTGGGCAATGACCAGGAAGGGTATTCACTGGCCTTCGCCGAGTATCGGCATGGCTTGTTGCGCGAATATTTGGGCTGGATCATTATGGCCGTCGTTCTCATCGTGGTCGCCATCTACTTTATCGTCAAATTCATGATCCGCGTCACGAATACCGTCATAAGGAGGTATGGCTATTGATCAGAACGGCGGATTTCAAACAGTCGGGTCTCCGGTCACTGCGGCTGGGCATAGCAATACTGTTTCATCCCGTGGACGGATTCGAGGAGCTGCAGAAAAACAAGCATCTGATCTCGGCATTCGTCTTAATCCTGCTGACCATCAGCGTCAGAATTATCTCGATCTATATGACCAGCTTTCATATGACGTCGCTTCAGCCGAAGGATGCCAATTTGAATTTGGAAATCATCCGCTTCGTCGTGCCGCTGATCTCGGGCGTTATTGCCTGTTATTTAATTACGGCGATTATGGACGGCGAGGCCTACTTCAGCCAGGTGCTGACCGCGATGTCCTATGCCTTGATTCCCTATATCGTATTTACCATCCCGCTGGCTGCCGTCTCCTTGGTGATGTCAAGGGGCGAACTGGGGCTGTACAACAGCATCAATTCGATCATATGGCTGTGGGTGGCCCTGCTCATCTTCATTCAACTGAAGGTGCTGAACGACTATACCTTTAAGAAGGCGGTCGGCGTCCTCCTTTTATCCATCTTTGCTTTTATTATTTTCTGGGGAACGGTAGGGCTTGTCTTCGCCTTGACGAACCACGTTCTTCAATTTGTGCGTGAAGTGGCCGTAGAAGTCAGATACTTACTGGAAAACTGAGGGGGGTACCATGAAAACGAGACTCGCCAAACGATGGATCTACTATTTAACCGTCAGCGTCATCATTGCTGCGCTCGTGCTCCTGGCGTTACCCTCCGTGCAAAAAGCTATTGAACGGGCCAAGGAGGAAATGCGGCCGAATAAGAACCAGGTCGTTGAGAGTGAGCAGATGCCGGCTCCGGAGGAGAGCGGACAGCCGCAGAAGCCAACCCATTATGAGAAGATCGCCGAAAACGACCGGCTTGAGCTGCAGTTCCGCTCTTCCGATTCCGCCATCGCGGTGATCGACAAGAGCAACGGGTACCGGTGGGAATCGGCAGTTCCGCTCCAGGATGTCGACACGGACGGGAATGAGCTGTGGACCGCCAGCAGTCAGTCCATTTTTCATCTGACCTACACGGATCCCCATCTGCCTGCGCTGGAAACGCAGGAGACGAACTTTGCCCTCGAGCAGCCGAAGATGACGACGACTTCACTGGAAAACGGGATATCGGTCCGTTACGAGCTGCCAAGGCTGAAAATCAGCTTCGATATGAGCTTCCAATTGAAGGGGAACGCCCTCGAAGTCACCGTACCCGGCCAATCGATCCAGGAAGGGGAAGACAACTGGCTCATGTCGGTTGCTCCGCTTCCCTTCTTCGGGGCGGCATCGGATCACGATCAAGGCTATGCGGTCTATCCCGACGGGCCGGGTGCGCTGTCTTATTTTAAGAAGAACCACCCGAATTATTTGAATCCTTATCGTGCGAGCGTTTACGGCGCGGATACGATTACCTTCAATTTTTTCGGACGGGAACAGAACGCGATGCTGCCGATATTCGGCTTGAAAGTGGGCGATAACTCCTTTATGGGGATCATCACCCAGGGGGAATACGACGCGAATATCCTCTATTCGCCGAGCGGCTATCTCATTAATTTGAACCGTGTATCTTCCGAGCTTGTTTACAGGCGCGAGTATGAAGCGGTTAAGAAAGACGGCAACCTGACGAAGAAGCCCGAAAAGGATCTGATTCGCGAGGATCATACCATCCGTTACGTGTTCTTTAGCGGCAAAGAGGCCGATTACAGCCATATGGCGACCGCCTACAGGGAGTATTTGCTCGACGAGCAAGGCTTGATTCCGAAGGTGAAGAAAGGGGAGGCGGTTCCTTTCGGGCTTGACCTGCTTATGGGCATTAAGAAGAACCAGATTCTGATCGATCATTTTATTCAGAATACGACCTTCTCAGAGGCGCAGGACATGATGAAAGACCTCAGCCAGCGCGGCGTACAGGCTATCTCGGCGAACCTGCTCGGATGGACGGGCGAAGGCTACATGAGTTATCCGTCGGGATATAAGCCTTCCCGTAAGCTGGGCGGCACAAGCGGGCTGGCGAAGCTGAGCGAGTACGCGAAGGAGAAGAACTACCAGCTTTTCCTGCAGGACAACTATGTCGAGGCATGGAAGGGCAACGACGGGTTCTCGTCGCGTAAGGATGTCGTTGTCGGAGCCAACCATTTTGTCGTGACCGACCGTTACAGCGAGCTCTTCTACTTGAATGCAGGCAAGCAGAATGCGCATTTCCAGAAGAAAGTGCTGAATCCGCTGCGCAAGCTGGGCATTACCGGCATTAACTTCGACGGCATCGGCAGTCAGCTCTACTACGATTATAACGATGATTATCCGCTGAAGCGTGGGGGGACAGCCAAGCAGTGGACGGAAATGATGGAGAAATCGGTCCTGCAATTCGGCGGTGCGGCCTCGGTTGGGGGCAATGGATACAGCCTGAAGCATTCCTCCCGCCTGTTCGGCATCCCGATGGAGGACAGCGGCTTCTTCTTTACCGACGAGACGATTCCGTTCTACCAAATGGCGCTGCATGGCATTATTCCTTACTCGGGCGATCCGCAAAACTTGTTCTACGATCCACAGCTGCAGTACCTCAAAATGGTGGAATACGGCTATATGCCGTACTACCAATTAACGATGAACCACTCTGAAGATTTAAAGGATACCATCTACAGCGATTTGTTCAGCTCGGCCTACAGCAACTGGGTGGATCAAGCGGTCCAATACTACAAAGAGATGAACGACAAGCTGAGGCCGGTATGGTCGCAGACGATGAAGGAGCACCGCAAGCTGCAGGATGATGTTTATGAGGTCGTATATGAGGACGGGACTCGCGTCATTGTCAATTATACGCCGGGTGAGGTGACGGTCGATCATCATCTCGTTCCGGGCAAAAACTTCATCGTGGTGCCGAAGGGGGGATCAGCATGACAGGGAAAAAGTTGAGTCTGGAACGAAAAAAGATGCTGGCAGGCTATGTTTATATCGCTCCATGGGCGATCGGGTTCGCATTGTTCATGCTGTATCCCTTGATTTACTCCCTTTGGCTGGCCTTTCATGAAGTGGTCGGTGTCGGCAATTTCGACCTGGAGCCTGTCGGCTGGGGTAATTTCAACAAAGCGTTCGTGCTGGATACGCAGTTTATTCCGTTGTTCATTTCGGTGGTGCAGGATGCCGTCATCAATACGCCGCTGATTCTGGTCTTCTCTTTGTTTATCGCGATCCTGCTGAATCATAAAATCCGCGGGCGCGCCTTCTTCCGCGCGGCGTTCTTCCTGCCCGTCTTGATCGGCTCCGGCCTTGCAATGCAGCAGCTGCTCTATGCAGGGGTCGGCAAAGACACGCTGGTGAACGGCATCGGCGTTCCGGAAGAAGTATTTCTGTATATGGGCCCGACGTTCTCGCAGATCGTTTTTGATATGCTGAGCAGGCTTACCGTGATCTTCTGGAAAACGGGCGTGCAGATCCTGCTCTTTTTAGCCGGACTTCAGGGGATTTCTCCGTCGCTCTATGAGTCGGCAAGATGCGACGGTGCAACCGAATGGGAGATGTTCTGGAAAATCACGCTGCCGCTGATTTCGCCGATCATCCTGCTTAATCTGGTCTATACATGCGTGGATTCCTTTACGGAT
The DNA here is from genome assembly GCF_016624415.1 of Paenibacillus sp. S28. NCBI lineage: Bacteria > Bacillati > Bacillota > Bacilli > Caryophanales > Paenibacillaceae > Paenibacillus > Paenibacillus sp. S28. The sequence continues at coordinate 235,539 of NZ_JACVTM010000005.1, forward strand.
ATCAACAACAGGATGATGGTCTATATCAAAGATACGGCCTTTACGAAGATCGAAATGGGCTACGCGTCCGGTATGGGCTGGATCTACTTCTTGTTTATCTTCCTGCTGCTCATTATCGTATTTGCTTCGACCAGACGCTTAGTCGTATACACAGGTGAAAAATGAGAATGAGGAGCAAGGAGGTGGTGCAGCGTGAAACCGATTCCGATGTCGAAGACCAGGCAGCGTGTGGCTGTGCAGCCCGAAAGTATCGCTAACCGGGCGAAAGCGTTAAGAAATAACAGCGTCATCAGCCGGATCAGCAGCAGAAGCCGCTGGTTCGCGCTCATTTACCGCATCTTCGTGTACGTCATTCTGATCGATTTGGCCTTTGTTTTTCTCTATCCGTTTATCTATATGATCACGACCTCGCTCAAGCATCCGGTGGATCTGATCGACTTCGCGATCAAGTGGATTCCGACGAGTCTGGCCTGGGAAAACTTCTACTACGGCATGAAGGGGCTGCAGTTTTGGACGCATTTCAATAACTCGGCCCTGATTTCCGTAGTGAGCGTGATCGGCCAGGTATTATCCTGCTCTTTCGTCGCCTATGGTTTCTCGCGCATTAAGTTTCCCGGGCGGGAAGTCCTGTTCGTGCTGTGCATGTTCACGATGATCATTCCGCCGCAAACGATCATCGTCCCTTTGTATATGCAGTACAAGACGATCGGCTGGCTGGACAGCGTGATGCCGCTGATCGTGCCATCCTTCTTTGCCAATGGGCTAAGGGGGGCCTTATTCATCTTTATCTTCCGCCAGCTGTTCCGCGGGCTTCCGTGGGAGCTGGAGGATGCGGCCAGGGTGGATGGCTGCGGAAGCTTCCGCGTATACTGGAAAATTATTCTCCCGCTTACACCGCCTGCGATCGTCGTAACAACCCTGCTGTCCTTGGTATGGCACTGGAATGACTTCTTTGAGCCGTCGATCTTCCTGACGTCGGAGGAGAAGTTCACCTTGCCGATGATGCTTCCGCGGCTCTATCAATCCCTGGATACATTGACAGGCAGCAGCTTTGAAGTGTTCAGCCTGCCTGTCGTCATGGCCGCTACATTCCTTGCACTGATTCCGATGCTTGTCGTCTATCTCTTTCTGCAGCGGTATTTCATTCAAGGTGTGGAGCGTTCCGGGCTGGTTGAGTAAGTGGAATGAAAAGCACTCCATTCGGGTGCCGTTGAAAGGGGAGAGAGGTCGCCATGCTGTGGTCAGAACGCGCGGATGCGGCGCAGGAAGCGCTGCGCCGGCATTATTGGAATCCGGATATCGCGATGTTCAATATTGAAACGCCGTGCCCGAACGGAGATTGCAACACGATTTTTCATTACTGGTGGATGGCGCATGCCGCCGACGTGCTGGTGGACGGAATGCTGCGCACCGGCGAGGCGGTGTACGGGGAAATGCTTGCGGAGCTGCATGACGGCATCCGGCGCCGGAACGGCGGCGTGTACCCGAATGAGCTGTACGACGATATGGAATGGATGGCGCTCGCCTGGCTGCGCGCGTATGAGGCGACCGGCGAGGAGAAGTACAAGGAAACCGTCCACATCCTGTGGGAGGACATCCAGAGCGGATGGAACGACCATATGGGAGGCGGCATTGCGTGGCATAAATCCCAGCTGGCTTACAAAAACACCCCGGCCAATGCGCCCGCCGCCATTCTCGCGGCAAGGCTGTACCGGTGCTTTGGCAGCGCGGAGGATTTGGAGTGGGCCTGCAAGATATACGATTGGCAGCAGCGCTCTTTGGTTGATCCCGCCACCGGCTTCGTCTGGGACGGCATGAACCGGACCGGGGACGGAAGGATTGATAAGGACTGGAAGTTTACCTACTGCCAGGGTGTCTTTATCGGAGCGGGCGTGGAGCTGTGGCGGGTGAGCGGGGAGCCGGGCTTCCTCAGGGATGCTCTGCGCACGGCCGAGGCCGCCAAGGCAGAGCTTGCCGCGGATGACGGCGTGTTCCCGGACGAAGGAAGCGGGGACGGCGGCCTATTCAAAGGCATCCTGGTCCGCTACCTGGCTGAGCTGAGCCTGGCCTCGGAGGAAACGGCCCGGCTTGCCGTCCCGATGCTCGCCGCAAATGCCGGCGCGCTGTGGGACGCCGGGCGAAGCGCCGCATGCCTGTTCGGAACGGACTGGAGCCAGGCGTCGGCAGAACCGGTATCCCTGAGCACCCAGCTGAGCGGCGTAAAGCTGCTGGAGCGCATGGCGGTGCTGGAGAAACTGGGGTTTGCCGATCATGAGAATAAACAATAAACATGTTTAACGATATCTTAAACAGTAGAACTTCATCGTTGGTATGAAAGACAGGCTCAGTGGACCGTTCACGTAAAGTGGGCGGTCTTTTGGCTTGTTTTCCCGCTTGCTAAAAAAAGGATTGTGTTGAAAGCGCTTGTATGGTATTTTATGTACATAAAAACGTTTTTATAGCAAAGGAAGAATGGTTATATGGGTAAGGTAACGATCAAGGATGTGGCTAAAGCGGCCGGAGTCTCCATTTCTACGGTTTCGAACGCGTTGAATGACGTAGATGTATTGACACCGGAGACCAAATCACATGTTCTGAAGGTGGCAGAACAATTAAATTATGTACCGAACCTGAACGGGAAGCTGCTGAAGTCGGGGAAGACCAAGATGCTTGGCTTCTTTACAACAAGCGTGGCAGGGCCCTACTTCTACACACTGGTTGAGTCGATGTCACATGAATGCGACCGTCTGGGTTACGGATTGAATGTGTTTATTACGAAGGATAAGCAGGTTATCATGAGCAATATTATGGGCGGCCGGGTGGATGGTGTCATCATATTCGAAGAGCTGAGGATCGACGATAAAGACATCGCCGCTATGGAGAAGGACAAGATCAATGCCGTGTTTCTGGATCGCGAGATTCAGAAAGAGACGATGGGCAGCATCATTTTCGACTCCTATGAGGCCGGTTATGAAGCGACTAAATATTTGATCAGCCTGGGGCATAAGAAGATTGCTTATATTTCCGGCGTGGATACGATGTTTGACAGCGTTCAGCGGAAAGAAGGATATCTGGCTGCACTGCGCGAGTGTCAGTTTCCCATCGATGGAGACTATATCCTGCAAGGTTATTTTGAGGAAGAAGGCTCCTATAACGCTGTGAAATCCTTTCTTCACTTACACCCCGACAAAGTGCCGGATGCTTTTCTTGCCGGTAACGACGTGAGTGCCATCGGTTGTATTCGGGCCCTGAAATCTCTGGGATACGAGGTTCCCCAAGATATAAGCGTCGTGGGCTTTGATGATATTGATATTGCACAGTATTTTACACCGCCTCTATCGACCGTACGCAATCAGATTGCCAGACAAGGCATTCTGGCAGTGGATCACCTGGTTCGCATGATTCAGAAGAAAGAGCAAGGCAAGACTCAGAAATTGCCTGGGGAGCTTGTCGTTCGCGGCACCAGTCATGTGAAGATCAGTCGGAATAAACCGGTTTAAGTGAAAGGGCTGATGATTATTCCGATTCTTTTTTTAAAAATGATACAAAATAGGAGGATATTTTTTGCCAAAAAATAAAAACGTTTTTATTTAAGTCTGTCATTTTGTGATCAAAGGAGGCTTACCAGGTGGGCAAAACAGTTTTAGTTCAGCCAACCGGCACAGGCCCGGTTCAATCAACCGGAAAGAAGCCGCGAGGGCAGAGAATCAAGGAGTTTTTCATTGATTTCAAGCGGCAATGGGAGCTTCAATCGATGATTCTTCCCGGTATTATCTTTATGTTTATTTTTTGCTACATACCGATTTATGGTTTATCCATTGCTTTCAAAAATTACACCGTCATTGATACGCTGGATTCCGCTCCGTGGGTTGGCCTGGACAATTTCAAAATTATTATATCGGACAAGTACTTTTGGGATTCCGTAATCAACACGCTGGGCATCAGCTTTTTGAAATTGGCGGTGGGCTTTGTCATTCCGATCATTCTGGCCATTATGATTTACGAGGTTAGCATGGGCCGGTTCAAAAAGTTCGTACAGACCATTTCGTATCTGCCTCACTTCTTGTCATGGATCGTGCTGGGCGGAATGCTCATTACCTGGTTCTCCACCTCCGGTTTACTTAACGAAGTGCTGCTTGGTTTAGGGCTGATCTCGCAGCCGCAAAACATTTTGCTCGACCCGAGCAAGTATTGGTGGATTGCGACCTTATCGGACATCTGGAAAGAAGCTGGATGGGGGACGATTCTGTACTTGGCGGTCATGTCCAAGATTGATCCTACCTACTATGAAGCCGCAAAAATCGATGGTGCGAGTCGCCTCAGACAAATCTGGAACATCACACTGCCTAACATGAAGATGATTATCAGCTTAAATCTGATCTTGACTGTAAGCGGTTTATTGGGGTCGAATTTGGATCAAACCTTGGTGCTCATGAATTCACAGAACCGGGAAAAGGCAGAAGTCATTAACTCGTACGTGTACCGGATGGGGATGACGCAAGGGGATTTCTCTTATGCCACCGCGGTTGGTTTAGGAGTATCCATCATATCGGTCATTCTGCTCGTTACGGCTAATAAGGTGACCAGCAAACTAAATGATAATCAATCCGTTCTATAGGCCATGCAGGGGGAGGCATTACGGTGAATTTGAAAGCAGCAAAAGGGGATCTCGATAGCAAGATCTTTGATACGATCAACATCATCCTATTGGTTGTATTTACGATTATTATTGTCGTTCCGTTATGGAACGTCGTCGTTTCATCCTTCAGTTCGGGCAGGGCCCTTGCCGAGGGCGGGTTTATCTTCTGGCCTAAGGAATTATCTCTTGAAAATTATCAGGCTGTATTCAGAGATACAGGCATATGGCAGGCCTTTTTCATCTCGGTTGCCAAAACCGTGATCGGGGTTATCACCCATGTATTCTTCTGTGCCATGGTAGGTTATGGCCTGAGCAAAAAATACGTCCGCGGCCGCAAGTTCTACGTTGCGATGGGTGTCATCACCATGTTTTTCTCGGGCGGTATGATTCCGACCTACTTATTGATTAAAAGCTTGGGCCTGCTAAACACCTTCTGGGTTTATATTATTCCAGCTCTCTTAAGCTTCTATGATGTCATCATCCTGATGAATTTCTTCCGCAATGTGCCCGATTCGCTGGAAGAGTCGGCGAAGATCGACGGCGGTGGCGACTGGAGAGTTTTTCTGAGCATATTCATTCCTCTTTCTATGCCGGCCATGGCCACAATCGCCCTGTTTAACGGGGTAGGGCAATGGAACGATTTTATGACCACGAAACTGTATATCACCGACCAATCGCTATATCCCTTACAGATGATGCTGTATGAAATTATTGTGCAGTCTCAGACGCAATCGATGCAAAATATCGGTTCGGTAGCGATTCAAACCACCACGAAAGGGGTCCAACTAGCAACAATCGTCGTAACAACACTGCCGATTGTTGTGATGTATCCGATATTGCAAAGATATTTTATCTCGGGGATGATGCTTGGGGCAGTCAAGGAATAAGTGAAAATGAAGCTGGCTGTAAAGAAACAGGCTCTATCAGGAAAGCGCTTTAATTAAAAGGGAGGGTACAGGATGTTTACGAACAAAGCTTTTGGAAATAAAGGACTCACACTGTTTACTGTATTGATGAGTGTTGTATTGGTTGTAAGTGGCTGCAGCGGATCGGGCGGCAAGTCCGGCTCAAAGAAGGAGAATTGGGTTTCGATCGAAGACCGTTATACACCGGATGCCGAGACTCCGGCCTGGAAGCTGGATAAAAAAGAAGAGGTAACCAACCTGACTTGGTATGTAAATGCGGATTGGTGGAATACGGATTTCGGCAAGGACGTTGTCACCAAGAAAATCAAGGAAGATCTGAATATCAATATCAAGTTCATCACGGGTGACGATACCAAATTGAACACGTTTTTTGCCGGCGGGGAAATGCCGGATTTGATCACAACGTTTGACTCCAACTCCCCGGTGGTACAAAAAGCGGCTACTTGGGCGCTGCCGTTAAATGATCTGGCTGAGAAATATGATCCCTACTTCAATAAAGTTGCTGCACAAGACACGCTCAACTGGTTCCAGCTCAAGGACGGCAAAACCTACGGATATCCGAACTATTCCAATACACAAAAGGACTATGACAGCGGCAATATTCCTGCGAAAACGGCATTTATCATCCGTAAGGATGTTTACGAAGCCCTGGGTAAGCCGGTCATGGGCACACCAGAACAATTTCAGGCTGTCCTCCAGGATATCAAGAATAAATTCCCTGACCTGATTCCATTCGGGTTCAACTCCATTGGTGAAGGAACAGGATCGCTTGGCGATACGCTTCAGGACTTCATCGGCGTGCCGCTGGAAGACAAGAATGGTGGATTCTATAACCGTAACCTCGATGAAGACTATTTAACTTGGGTAAAGACGCTTAATTCCGTATACAGAGCCGGGGCGATCAGCGATGACAGCTTTGCCGATGACGGAACAGCTTTTGAAGAAAAGGTCAAGGCCGGCAAATATGCAACCATTTTGCTGGATGGAACACCGCAGCAGGGCGGCAACCTGCAAAGCTTCTACAGTAATAATAAAGGCAAAGAGTATATCGCGATTGACGGACCCCAAAGCACGGTCGGGCATACACCGACACTGAACCAATCCGGGATCACAGGCTGGATGATCAGCTTTATTACGAAAAATAATGTGGATCCCGCTAAATCGATTCAGCTCTTCACCTACTTGTTAAGCGAAGAAGGACAAATGCTGATGAACTATGGTATTGAAGGCGAGACCTATAAAGTGAACGCGGATGGAAAGGTCGAGTTCCTGCCTGCTGTGAAGGAGCTTCAGTTGAACAACCCGGATTCTTTTAAAAAGGATTACCGCATGGGCGAATTCATGTTCTTTGGCCATGACCGCCATAAAGCGCTCAGTGGTGACGCATTCCCGGATGCCATCAAGCAAATGCAGGAATGGGGTAAAGGAAAGCTGGTACCACACTTTATTCTGGAAAATATCAACCCTGACCAAGGCACACCGGAAGCGCGTTCTTTGACCGCAATCAATACCAAATGGAACTCAACACTCATCAGTATGATTCGTTCGAAGGATGATGCTGCGTTCGATAGCCTCTTGAATGAATACAAAAAGTTCCTGGACAGTAACAATTGGGACAAAATCGTAGAAGTTCGCAATGAGAAGATGAAAGCGAACAAAGAAAAGCTTGGGCTGAAATAAGCGTTCACGGATAGGAAACGATATATAGAAATCTGGAGGGAACAACATGCTGAACATGACAATCTACCAGTCGAATGGGGAAGAGGAATTATTCATTAAGAAAACCAAGGAGGAGCTTTCGCCTGTATCTCCCACTGCACCGCTGAATACGGTTGTTATCGATGAGGAGCAGACGTATCAGGAGATGGATGGCTTTGGCGCGTCCTTCACGGATTCTGCGGCTTATCTGATTCATCAAGTACTAGGGGCCGAGCAGCGTTCGGAGCTTATGACCCAATTGTTCGATCCGAACGAAGGGATTGGTTTGTCGGTACTGCGCCAGCCCATGGGCGCATCTGATTATGCACGTGACTTCTACAGTTATAATGATCTGCCGGAAGGCCAGTCCGATATGGAGCTGAAGCAGTTTTCCATTGCACACGATGAGGATGATATTATTCCACTCCTGCAGGAAGCGCTGCGATTGAATCCGGATATGAAGCTGATGGGTTCGCCTTGGAGTCCGCCAGGCTGGATGAAGACTAGCGGATCGATGATCGGCGGGGAGCTGAAGCAAGAGTGCTATTCGGTTTATGCCAATTATTTCGTCCGTTATATTCAGGAGTATGCATCAAAAGGTCTGCCTATCTATGCGGTTACACCACAAAATGAGGCCTTGTATTCACCAGGTCACTATCCCGGCATGATCATGCTGCCTGAGGCACAAAGTGATTTTATTAAGAATCACCTGAAGCCGCAATTCGTGAAGAATCATATCGATACGAAAATTCTCTGCTATGATCACAATTGGGATAAACCCGACTACCCGCTGACGGTGCTTGAGCAGGCCGGCGATGCGGTGGATGGTGTCGCTTGGCACTGGTACGGCGGTAAGCCGTCAGCTCAATCGGACGTATTCGAAGCTTTCCCTGATAAAGAGGTTCATTTCACGGAAGGGTCAGGCGGGGAGTGGATTCCGCCGTTTGAGCAAGCCTTCTCGAATGTCATGCGAACAGGTATCGAGATTCTCCGCAATCATAGCAAGTCTTACGTCTTGTGGAATATGGCACTGGATGAGAAGAACGGCCCTACCGTACCCGGCTTTGGTACAAGCACCTGTCGCGGTATTGTGACCGTGAATCAACAGACGAAGGAACTAACCTATACGCTGGACTACTATGCGCTGGCGCATTTCAGCAAGGGGATCCGTCCGAAAGCGCGTCGTATTGCTTCGACCAGCAATGATCTGATCCGCTCGGTTGCCTTTAAAAATACGGATGGCTCTATTGCAGCCGTTATGTTTAACGACAGCGAAGCATCGGAGAGTGTAGCTGTTCAGCTGTACGGAAAAGAGGCATTGCAGCTTGAGATGCCGCCCAAGAGCGCTTTAACGGTAATGTTTGAAGCGTAACTAGTAGATGGGCCGTTTAATAATAAAAACCAGCTTGTTACATGAGAAAACGGCCTGCGCCGATTGAAAAGTATATAAAAGGATTACACTGCACGGCGATCGCTTCCCGGTATTCAACCGGAGAGTGGTCGCCGATTTTTTTCTTCTCAAATTTTCCTACAAACTGCGCGGCTTGGTCGGAGTGACACAGAGAAAATTCACTCCGAAAACAAATGATTGGGCTTTACAATCTCAATGTTCTAGTGTACTATCCAACTATAACACTAATACAAGGGAGTTGTGAGCATGAACCATCGAACAAATATGCAGGCGGATGCCGATGCGCCGGTTCTTTCACTCCAAGGGGTATCGAAACGGATCGGAAGCAAGTGGATCGTCAGCCAGCTTTCTTTTGATGTGCATAAAGGCGAGGTGGTAGGCCTGTTGGGGCCCAACGGTGCGGGCAAGACGACAACCATCCGCATGATCGCCGGATTGATCGGGATGACGGAAGGAGATGTGCTGGTCCGCGGGAGCAGCATCCGCCGCGACTGGAAGCAGGCGATCCGCCATATCGGGGCGATTATCGAAAACCCGGAGTTCTACCCGTATATGACCGGATACGATAATTTGAAGCAGTATCAGCGGATGAATCCATGGATCAGCCGGGAGCGGATCGACGAGGTTGTCCGGCTCGTAGGGCTGGAGCAGGCCATGAAGAAGAAAGTGAAAGCCTACTCGCTCGGCATGCGCCAGCGGCTCGGTATCGCCCAGGCGCTGCTGCATGAGCCGTCGGTCCTGATTCTGGATGAGCCGACGAACGGCCTGGATCCGGCGGGCATCCGGGAGATGCGCGACTATCTCAAAAATATCGCCCGCGAAGAAGGCATCTCCATTCTGGTGTCGAGTCACCTCCTGCTTGAAATGGAGCAGCTCTGCAGCCGGGTCGTCGTCATTCAAGACGGCAAGCTGGTGACCGTCCGCTCCATTGGCGGAGGCAGCGGGGAAGCGGAGCAGCCGGGGCAGCAGGAAGCGATGCGCGTCATGTTCCGCGTCGGCCGCCTCGAAGAGGCGAAGAGACTGCTCGAAGGGCTGGATCTGGCCGAGGTACTGGCGGTGAATCCGGAACAAAGCGAGCTGATACTTTCCTTGCAGTACAAGGACATTCCGGGGGTAGTGGAGCGGCTGGGCACCGGCCGGATCCCGATTTACCTCATTACCGAGCTCAAGCAGTCTCTAGAAGACGAATTCCTGAAATGGACGGGAGGAAACCAAATTGCGTAGTTTTTCTTTGCTGGTGGTCAACGAATGGCTCAAGATGGCCAAGAAGCGCAGCTTCTTCATTCCTTACGCCATCGCTGCGGTGGCCGCGATCGCCCTGGGCTGGATTCTCAAGCGTTGGGGTGGCGAGATGATGACAGGGGCGAGCGCCCTGGATTATACGGTGTTGATGGCGGGAATGAGCGGATTTGGCCAAATGACGGCCATGCTGGCGATCATCTTCACGGCCGGCATCGTATCCGGGGAGCACGGCCAAGGGACGATCAAGTTCCTGCTGATCCGCGGGCAGAGCCGGTCCGCAGTTCTGGCATCCAAGTACACGGCGGCCGTCCTGTTTACACTGTCGCTGGCCGTATGGCTGACGGTGCTGAGCTTCGCAGCGGGCGCGTTCTTCTTCGGCACGGATGCAGGGGAAGCCGGCTGGCGGGATGTGCTGGTGGCCGGAGGCAGCACGCTGGTGTACAGCATCATTTTCATGACGCTGGCCTTTATGATGGGGGTGCTGACCCGGTCGACGGGTGCCGCGATGGGCGTAGGTATGGCCTCGGTGATGTTCAGCGGAATCGTTATTCCGAAAAGCTTCTATAAATACGTGCTGTTCCCTAACGCAGACCTGTCGGTGTACAGTCAGGGCGGACACGCACCGATTCAGGGGATGAGCCTGGGCTTTTCCATCGCCGTTCTGGCGGCATATCTCGTCTTGTTTCTTGTCGCCAGCTTTGTTACGTTTAAGAAACGTGATATAGCCTGATGCGCGGGAACGTAAGCTGACGGCGAAAGGAGTCTGTCCTGAAGTGAGTATTGAATTCGACAACAATTTGCCGATCTATCTGCAAATCATGAACCATATTAAGAGACAAATTGTCTCGGGCATTCTGCAGCCGGGCGATAAAATCCCTTCCGTAAGGGAACTGGCGGCCGATCTGCAGATCAACCCGAACACGATCCAGCGCACGTTTCAGGAGCTGGAACGCGAGGAAGTCGTAGAGACCCGGCGCGGGCTGGGAAGATATGTGACAAGCGAGGAATCGAAGATTATGGCGATTAAAAAGGAAATGGCGGGCGAATTGCTTCACCAGTTTATCCATGGCATGCAGGAGCTGGGGTTCAAAAATCAAGACATCGTCTCCATCGTAAGCGAGGCGGTCGCGGAGGACCGAAAGCAAGGCGTAAAGGAGGGGGCTAAGGGTGGAAACACTGCTCAAAGTTGACGGCGTATCCAAGAAATACGGAGGCAAGCTGGCTCTGAACAGCGTGTCACTGCGCATCGGACCGGGACGGATCGTCGGCCTGCTCGGGTCGAACGGCAGCGGGAAGAGCACGCTGATGCGGATCGCCGCCGGGCTGACGCCGCCTTCCGCGGGAAGCATTTCCGTGCTGGGCAAGCCGGTGGGCAAGGAGACGCGCAGCCTGATCTCTTATATGCCGGACCTTCCGCTGACGGAGAGCTGGATGCGGGTGAAGGATGCGGTTGCTTTTTACCGGGATTTCTATGATGATTTCGACTTGGAAAAGGCGCGCGAAATGCTCGACTTTATGAATTTGAAGGAGAACGACCGGGTCAGCTCCCTTTCCAAGGGCATGGGCGAACGGCTGCAGCTGACGCTGGCCCTCTCCCGCCAAGTGAACCTGTATCTGCTCGACGAGCCGATCGGCGGCGTGGATCCGGTGGCCCGGGGTAAAATTCTGGACGCGATCGTCCGATTCTACAGTGAAGACAGCAGCCTGATTGTCAGCACGCATCTGGTGCGCGATATGGAGCGGATTTTTGATGAAGTCATGTTTATCCAAGACGGCGTCATCGTCCTGCACGAGGAAGTCGAGAGCATCCGCATCAACCGTGGAAAAGGCATTGACGATCTGTTTAAAGAGGTGTTTGGCGAATGATCAAGCTGTTAAAATACGATTTAAAGCGCAACGCGACGCTGCTCCTTGGCGGGATGGCGATTCTCCTCCTGTGCGAGTTCGTCCTCCTCTGGTCCAGGGCCACGGATGAAGTCAAAATTGTCCTCTCGGTTCTGTTCTTCGGCGCAGTCGCGGTGATTTACTTCATTTCCAGCCTCCGTGTGTTTGACTACAACATCACTACGGTCAGCCGCCGGCTCGTTCCGGTAGGTGCTTTGTCTTATGTGGGAGCTTCCCTGCTGTACGGGCTGCTGAACTCGCTGGTGCTGATCGTAATTGGAGCGGCATTCACTGCCTATATGGTGGTCAACCTTGGGGGCGGATTCAGCTGGGCCGGCCAGATACCGGTCTGGGCCATCGTGCTGATCGTTGTAGAATATCTGTTTCTGCTCGTATACGGCTTTTTGACCTTTTATATGACGATCGCCTTGGCGCGCAGCCTGGTAACCAAAGGCGTGTTTTGGGTCGGACTGCTGATTTTTATCGTCCTGACCATCGTCCTGTCTTATGTTGAAGACTTTCTGTTCGGCCAGGATTCGTCCGCGTTGTTCGGAAGCGTGGATCTGGAGTGGAGCTCTCAGTCCGGCGTGCTGGCCCGGGAGCTGCCGGGTCTCCTGTCTGCCTGGCAAACCTGGGGCTCCATCGTGTTTGAAGGGCTGTTATGCGTAGCTTTTTTGTACGTGATCAAATGGTGTATAGAGAAAAAGATTGAAGCGAGATAAGGAAAAGGGTTGGCCTGGAGCGGCATTAGGTTGAAGACCGGACGCAGGGGTAAACCGTGCCGCCGTTTGCTATAGAAAAAAAGGTTAGGGAACTGAAAAGGTACCCGTACACTGACACTTCAAAAAGTGTTTAGTGTACGGGTACTTTTTTGCTTACTGGGTTATTTGAATTTGAGGGTGTTTTTAATTTTGCTCCCACAGCCGCATATGATCGTGTGCTTCAGATCTTTAATTGGCTGATGGCACAGGGGGCATATGCTTTGATGAATTGGATCGTTCAATCTCACAGCCACCTCCGTACTTAACTCGGCTTCGCTTGGTGCATTTGTCGTGCGGTTCCTGCCTCGATGCTCAATACCGGCAACAACGCAAACGAACTCTTTTTTCATTCCATCGACAAACGGTTTGGGTTACTTGCTTTCCCCTGTAGCCACGAGCACGGCTCTCCCCAGCGTATGACCCAGCATGGTGAATCCTAAGACAGCCGGCGTGGCGCTGCGATCAACGCCGATATCCTCGACATCCAGCGCATGAACGACAAAATAATACCGATGCGGACCATGTCCCGCTGGAGGCGCCGCACCGATAAAGCGTTCGAGCCGGGCATCGTTCGGCAGCTGAAGGGCGCCTTGCGGCAAACCGCTGCCATGTTCGTCGCCTGCGCCAGTCGGCAGCTCGGTGACATTGGCAGGGATGTTGATGACGGCCCAGTGCCAGAAGCCCGATCCGGTCGGGGCATCCGGGTCATATGCGGTTACGGCGTAACTCTTCGTTCCTTCGGGCGCACCGGACCATTTCAAATGGGGCGAAAGATCTTTACCGCCCTCCACTCCAGACGCGTAGTGCTGAGGAGGCAGGGGAAGGCCCTCCGCAATATCATTACTCGTTAACCGAAAGGCTTCAACTTCCGGCAATTTGGCAAATGGGTTGTTGTTCATTGTAAACTCCTCCTTTTTTGTATGAGTCGATTATATACATAAGAATCGATTCTGTAAATAAAAATCGTTTTGTATATGTATTATCGATTTATTTCTTGTTTTTTTGTAGGTTTCGGTGTAAATTATTTAAACGTGTACAATCCCGATATGCATAAAGGATGGTGTCGGCTTCATGGCCAAAAGAAACGGTTCGTCCACTTTAAGTGAAAATGTCACAAAAAAACTGAGGTATGATATTTTGGACGGACAATATGAACCGGGCGCTCCATTAACCGTTTCGGAATTAGCCAAAGGTTTCGAAGTCTCGGTTGCCGTCGTTCGGGAAGCGCTAACCCGTTTAGCGACCCAAGGCCTCGTCATACAGAACCCGAATCACGGATTTTCCGTGAAGACGGCGTCGGAAGAAGAACTGAAAAGCATCATAGAAGCGCGGTCGATCAATGAATCCGCAGCCTTACGCCTGTCCATCGCTCACGGCGATCTCACATGGGAATCCAATGTCATCGCTGTTCACCATAAACTATCGCAAACACCCGAGTACGAGGATGGTCATCCAAAGCTCGTCGTTCGCGAAGAGTGGTCCGACATTCACCGTCAATTTCATTACGAACTTATCGCTGCATGTCCCAATCCGGTGCTTCTGGATATTTGCAGACGCTTGTGGGATTTAAGCGAATTTTATCGGCATTATTCACCCCCGCAGCAGTCCGTTCGTGATGGCCGCGCCGAACATAAGGCATTAGCGGATGCCGTAGTAAGCCGTGACGGCGATCGTGCCGTCGAGATTTTTAAGGCGCACATCCAACTCACTGCGGATATCCTGTTTGACCATCGATAAGCGGATACCCTTCAAACCGCCACATATCCTTTCTGAAATCAAAAAAAGGAGCAGTCTGCGCTATGGCAAACGGCTCCTTTTATAATGAAATCTCATGACTCAAAATTCCCAACGGCTTATAGGGTCCTGCTTAAGCGGCCGGAAATTTAATGAACACATAGTCTCCAAACTGCTTCCGGATATCTTCCAAAGTCTGCGTCAGGGGCTCAATCGCGTAGTTGCCGTACAGCTCGGCCTCACGGGTATAGACCAGCTTCTGCTGCTGCAGGATTTCCTACGCGTCCGCCTCATGGGCACGTAAAATGTCTACACTCATCTCAGCTCATCTCACCTTTCTCTTGGCTCAGCTCGTTCCAAACCATACTGGTAAAATCAGGTGTATTCTACCATCAGACTCATCGGGCGACAACCAGGCCGGATTTCGGAGATGGAGGAACCTCGGATGTGTGCGGATATCTTTAAAAAATCACTTTATCTCGGGAGTATGATTCCTTTAAAATAGAGGGATAAGGTCTGTGAACATTTTCCAGTTTTGTGAAGGTCAGCGGATCATAACGGATCCATATTTTCGAGCCAGCGAAAGTGAGGAATGACATGAACGGAGGAATAGTCCGACTGCGGGAAATTCTGGATGACATTACACCATCGGAGCGCAAGGTAGCCGATTTTATTCTGCAGCACCCGGGCGAGATGATCGGGCTTTCGATCGCCGAGTTGTCCCGCCGGAGCGGGGGGAGCCAGGCCGCCGTCGTCAGATTGTGCAAATCGGCCGGATTTAAGAGCTACCAGGAGCTGATGCTCAAGGTGGCGGGCGATCTGCAGGAAGGCCAGGAGGAGCCCGGAGGGTATCAGGAGATCCGCCCGCATGACTCGGTGGATGCCATTATTCATAATGTGACGAATAACAATATTCAGTCGATCCGCAACACGGTTAAGGTGCTGGACAAGCACATGGTTGAACGGGCGATCGAGGCGCTCGGCCGGGCGGAGCGGATTTTTTTCTTCGGGATCGGCGCCTCGAATCTCATTGCCCAGGATGCACAGCACAAGTTTCTGCGGATCAACAAGCCAAGCTTTTCGTTTGCCGACCCGCATCTGCAGCTGACCTCTTCGGTGCTGCTCACGGAGCGGGATGCCGCCGTCGGCATTTCGTATTCCGGCAAAACGGACTATGTCATCTCCGGCATGAAAGCTGCCAAGGAGGCGGGGGCGGTAACGATCTGCATTACGAAATACGGAAACTCGCCGTTGAGCGAGATTGCCGACATCCAGCTGTACACATCATCGACCGAAAACGATATCCGCAGCGGGGCGACCGCCTCCCGGATCACACAGCTGAACATTATCGACATGCTGTACCTGGGCGTCGCCAGCCGCAGCTATGACCAGTCGGTGGACTACCTGGAGAAGAGCCGCGCGATGATCAACAAGACGAAGCAAAAGGGAGGCTGAGCTCAGGGAAGCTGTGGCCCGGGTTGAAGCGTACCATTCCGCGCTTGACCGCATCCGCACCCGCGAGGACAGGCTAATACGTATATGAGTAACGCTGCAGCAAAAGGCTGCTCCGTTTAATCCGGGGCAGCCTTTTATCGTAGGCCACAAGACTCGTTAAGGACTTCTCTTTTCACCGCGAGTGTTGTGTTCGATGCCCTGAATCATTTGACCGTACTGCGATATCTCCAATCGTTTCTGCAGGTAAGATTCGGAAAACAGGAAAAACCCCAAACTTTTGGTTTCCCTCCAGCAGCAGACAATTTATACTTAAATTTGACAAAATGCCATCAAGGCTTGAATGGAGAGCGTTTTGGGAGGATATGTACATCCTTTCATAGTCGGAAGTGAAAATCGTTTGGAACCGGCTGGAAGATCCGACGTAAAAAAATGCTGTAAAGTACAAAGCAATGAAATAAGGGGTGTAACGAAAATGGGAAATGAGATGGATGTCATTTTGGTCGAAAAGATGTCAAACGGCAGCCTGCGGACGATGGAAGAGCGCAGATGGGGCATGAATATGGTGGCTGCGCTGGAGCATGTCAACTATATCGTCGTCGACGGCAAGGAATACGAAACGATTGAGGGAAGGCTGAATGTCGATACCGGCAAGCTTGAGCTTTTGCTGGTGCAGATACGAAACGAGTAACAGGGAACTCGGTGAAAGGAGATGCGATCATGGCAAACGAAGAAAAGGCGAAGCGGAGCGACGAATCCGGATCAAGACGTTTTCCGGTTGAAGGGAAGGCAGCCCGGGTATTGTCCACGTCCCTGGGCGTAGCGCTGCTGGCCAATGCCTTTCTGATCCCGGGAGCGACAGCGGCCGGAGCGTCGGCCAATACATCAGGTGACCAGACCGCGGCGGATGAACCGATCCTGGTCTCCTGGTCGACAGAGGAAGTAAAACAGTATTTTGATAAAAACGCGGACTGGAACATTCCGCTTAAGGAGCAGCCGGAGGAAGGCAAGGAGGGGCAATCGGCGTCGACAGGTTCTGGATCGTCGGGCGGCGGAACGACCGTCATTAACAATTACGGCTCGGCTCATTCCGGATTCGGCTGGGATGACCTGCTGCTGTACCACATGCTGTTCAACAGCGGATCCAGCTATTCTACCACCAACTATTACAACGGCCGGCCGACGTACTACACCGGCACCAGCCAAACGTATAAGCCGCGGTCCTATACCAGCGGCACGTTCCAGAACAAGCCGGTCGTCGGCTCGACGGTGCGCCCGAAGACGTCGACTTCGACCGGGTCGATCACCCGGAGAGGAACGTCGTCTTCGTCCGGCAGCATCGGCGGCAAGTCAAGCGGATTCAGCTCCTCTTCGAGCTCCCACTCCAGCTCCAGAAGCGGCGGTTTTGGCGGATGAGCAGCGTATTTGAGGTGCTTGCCCCGGGAACCGGCGAACGCGCGGAACGGGTCGAGCAGCTGCGGCAGCTGGGCTTTGCCTGGGCCGATCTGGAGGACGAGGAGTACTGGCTGGACCAGATCGTCGTCATGAACGGGGAGACGTACCGCGAACTCGAGGAGGCCTCCTCGAGGCTGTGGGGCGTGCTCGACAAGACGGTCCGCTATGTGCACAAGCGCCGCGACCTGTATGAGCTGATCGGCATTCCGCAGATTTTGTGGGATATGCTGGACGACTGTCCGATTCCAGGGCAAGGTCTGATCAGCCGCTACGCCCGGTTCGATTACGCGGTCGGCCATGACGGAAGCATCAAGCTGTATGAGCTGAACGCCGATACGCCGACCGGCTATGTGGAAGCGTCGATCGCGACCCCCTGGCTGTGCGGCGAAGCGGGAATTCCGACGCCGAACGGGCGGATGAAGGAGCTCGTGAAGGCAGCCTGGGCCGTGGAGCGCCCGGATACCGCCGCCTGCGTCGCCTACGGCAGCCACCTCGAGGACTCGGGAACGATCGAGGCGCTGGTGAAGCACAGCGGCCTTCCCATGACCTGCGTCGACTGCCTCGATCTGTGGATCGACGAGGGGATCGTCAAGGACGCGACGGGCCGGGAAATCAAGCGGATGTTCGCGCTGTACCCGAAGGAGTGGATGGCCGTCGACGACGGCGGGGACGCGCTTGCCTATGCGATCGAGACCGGCAGGCTTGCGCTTTTTAACGGACCACACAGCATCCTGCTGCAGTCCAAAGGACTGCTGGCGGCGGCATGGGGCCTGTATGAGCTGGGCCTCCTGTTTGACGAGCGGGAGCAGGAGACGGTAGAGAAATATATTTTGCCAACCTACAATAAGCCCGTGTTCTCAGGAAGTTATGTGTCCAAATCGATGTTCGGCCGCGAGGGCGGGTCGGTGCGGATGTTTAACGAACAAGGAGAGATGGATATCCAGGACGAGGCCGGATTCGACACGAGCGTCCTGTTCCCTTCCGTCTATCAGCTGCGGGCGGAGCTCCCGCGGATTGAGACCGCCGCAGGGCCGCGGCACCTGCTGACCGGTATGTTCGTGATCAACGGACAGCCGTGCGGGCTGCTTGGAAGAGCGGGCGGATTGATTACGGGGAATACGAGCCATTTTATCGCGATGGGAGTGAAATAAATGAAGACCTACCACAAGTTCTTCCGGACGGGTCTGGGACTGTTCCTGCTGGCGGCGCTCCTGCTGAGCGCATGCTCCTCGAATGAACCCTCCGTATTCGATACAAGTGTGTCGACGTCGGAGGATACGAACGTATCCCGGGTTCCTTGGGATTACCGGATTGTCGAAGGAACGGTCGGCGATCTCATCGGCAGCGACATGACGGTCCTTCCGGACAACGAGCTGATGCCTAACGACGGCAACTATGCTACGGGGGACAAAATTTGGTCTTTGCAGTACATGGACGCCGAGATGACGACCGGTGCCAACCAGAAGACCGACGTCCGCCTGTCCTCCTGGGACACGATCAAGACGTTCAAGACGCAGGAGGAGGCCAAGAAGGACTTGGCCAATCTGAAAGTTAACGTGACGACCGAAGTCGACCTGGTCGGCGTATACCAAACAAAATACAAGGATCAGACGCGGGACTTTGCGGTCGTGGAGCTGCCTTCCGGCAACCGGATCAAGCAGCCGATCGACGATGCGCGTTACAAGGAACTGGAGAAGAAGAAGAAAGTTTCCGTCAAACTCGAGGAAGTTCATGATTTCGCCGATTACGATTCGGCATACGCAAAATTCAGGGGGTGGGCCAGTTAATGGTCGTCGTTAATATTGTTGTCAGTGTCATCGTCATCATCATCCTGCAGCTGCTCGGGATGGTGATCTTCAGCTGGATGACGCCGTTCAAGGACATGGAAGAGCTGAAGAAAGGCAATACGGCCGTCGGCATCGCGCTTGGGGGCAAATTTTTGGGGACGGCCATCATTCTCGGCGTGGCGGCTTATACGAACACGTCCATTTGGTTTTTGGCCATGTGGTTTGCCGTCGGGTACGTGTGCCTGATCGCCGTATACTGGATTTTCGAGCTGGTGACCCCTGGCTTTAAAATTTCCGAGCAGCTGCAAAAGGGAAATACGGCCGTTGCCGTCCTCTTGTCCATGGTGTTCGTCGGCATGGCTTTTGCCATCAGCAGCCTGATTGTATAAAGCTGTAGATCAAGCTGCCATGCTGAAGAGAGGGTGAGACCGCTGCATTTTTTCCTCCGGCTATCCGCCCGGATGATGCGGATGCGCAAAACGACGATTGGCCTGATTATTGTTATTTTTGTAACGGTGAGCGCAACGATCGCCTATCTGCTCGAGCCGTCTACCTTTCACAGCTGGTTTAATGCCCTGTACTGGGTCATGACGACGATGGCCACGGTCGGGTACGGCGACTTCTTTGCTGCTACGGTAGCCGGTAAAATATTTACGCTGTTTTTATACATCTTCGGTATCGGGCTGCTCAGCTTGGTCATCGGTAAAATCATCGATTCCATCGCGGGCATTCAGCGGCAGAGGGAGGCGGGAACGTTGAATTTTCACGGAGGCAATCATGTCATCTTAATCAATTGGAGCCGAAAGGCGAGGTCCGCCATCGACGAAATTCTCACGTACGACCCGAAGGCGCAGATCGTCATCGTCGATGAGACGGACCGCCATCCGGCTCTGCAGATGCACCAGGTGCATTTTGTCAGCGGGGATCCTTCGTCCGCGGAGACGCTGATCAAGGCCGGAATTGAGCGGGCGCGGGCGGCTATTATTTTCGCCGACACCCGGATCGAGGAAACATCGCTGACCGACGGCAAGTCGCTGCTGATCGCCTCCAGTATCGAACGGATCTCGCCCGAGGTGCACACGACGGTGGAAATCATGCACGAGAAGCACATTCAGAACTTCCGGTTTGTCCAGGTCAACGAATTCGTGCTGTCCCACGATGCGATCTCCAGCCTGGCGGTGCGGGCTGCGCTGCAGGAGGGGAATTCGGCGGTGATCAGCCAGCTGATCAGCCGCGAGCACGGGGACGATATCTACGAAGTTCCGTGCAATCCGGCCTGGAAAACCTATGGCGAAGCGTTTCAGGCTCTGCTAGGACAGGGCGCCACCCTGTTGGCCGACCGGAACGACATGTCGATCAACCGGCGGTTAAGCGAGCCGATCCCGGCCGATGCGAGGCTGTATGTGGTTGCCGATGAGGCGACGTACCGGCGGATTGCCGGGAAATAAAGCCAATGCACTTGTCGATAGAGATCATTTCCCGAAAAAACCGATGGCCTGCAAGAGCGGGCTGTCGGTTTTTTTAGATATAAGGGTTTTCTGGACCGGACCGAAAATGGGAAGGGCTATATGACCGAAGCCGTGCGGCTAATGGTTGACTATGCTTTTACGGAACTTAGGCTTCACCGGATCGAAGCTGGCGTTATGCCACGCAACCTGGGATCCATCCGCGTGCTCGAAAAGGCGGGCTTTCACCGTGAAGGCGTCGCCCGCAGCAATGTGCTGATCAACGGCAAGTGGGAGGATCATCAGGTGCTGGCCATCATCAATCCGGAAGACTAGCGGGAAGAGTCCGGCTCGCTTGGATCGGCGGTTTCGGCCGGCTTCAGCGAATCGGGGGGATCCTTCAGCGTAGACTCGATCAGCACATCGATCCCATCCATGGATTGGACGGCAATAGCCTGATCAGGAGCCGTTCCCTGGATGGAAAATATGCCGGTTCCCACCTCGTATACGTTGGAATAGGTTCCGTGGTATTCGTGGCCTTCGACATCGGCGTAGGTTTCTACGGTTCCGAGGCGGGTGCCGAGTTCGACGGAGTGCAGCTCGGTCAGCCGATACAGACGGCTATCCCAGCGGATAAACGAAAAAGCCCAGGAATGCGAGATGCCGGTTTGCACCGTCTTGTGTGCACCAGTGCTTCCTGATTCTCGGCTGCCGCATCCCGGCAGTGTCGTGAGCAGCAGAACAATGGCCAGGAGTGCGGAGGGCAGGATCAGGGCGCGGCGGCGGAGAAATAATATTAATAGTGGTTTACGAGGAATAGTAGTCACCTCCCAAGTATTCATTCCCATATTAAGGTACTTTGGGCAGTGTGGAAAGAGAATCAAATGCCCGCTGCCCTCATCATTTTGTATTGAGGAAATGAGCGGAGGCTGACGGCAAGCATCGTGCACTGCAATGAAGGAGGATTATATCTGTGAGTCAAACGATACGCGTAGAATGGGGCGGCCAGCCGGTCAAGCTGACCTGGATCCCAACGAAGGACATGCCGGATCCGGCCAAAGTGACCAGCGTTCACGGCATCTGTATGCTGCGGGGCAACGTGCTGGCCGTCCATGTGGACGGGCGCGGTTTTGATATCCCCGGCGGGCATGTCGAGCCGGGCGAGACGCCGGAGGAGGCATTTCACCGCGAGGTGCTGGAGGAAGGCAGCGTCCGCGGCCGTGCCGTGTACATCGGGATGATGGAAGTGAGCCATGAGGAGAACGAGCATTTTGACCCGAACGGCAAATATCCGCTGGTCGGCTACCAGCTGTTTTACCGGATGGACATTGAGGAATGCCTGCCGTTTAACCGGGAAAACGAGTGCCTGGCCCGAATTTGGGTGGAGCCTGAAGAGTTTCGTTATGTCATTGATCATGCCTTATTGGGACTGGTGCTGGAGGAAGCGCTGAAGCAGCCTGGCGAATCGGGAGGGGAACGATGAGGGCGTGTAAACGCGCCTGTATCAGGAAGAAGTCGTCCATTGGGAACGCCTCCCCCCTAGAGTTCGAAAGACCCGGAGACCGCCTATTCCTATTGCTCGGCCCCTGATTGATGCTCGTAGTTCCTCATCAGCATGCCCGTCGCTTTTTTCATACCCAAACGGGCGTAAAACTCCTGAACATCCGGATCGCACAGCAGATCCACCATATACAGCCCCTTCAGCCTCTCCAGCATCCGTGCCGTCAGCTCCTTGCCGATCCCCCGGCCTTGATAATCCGGAATCACTTCAAGCAAAGGAATGTAGGCCGTTAATACTTTGTCTGATAAACAATTAATAAAGCCAATCATTCGCTTGGTATCGGCATCGATAGCCAGTATGATAAAGGTGGAGTTCGCAAGCAGCCGGATCAGCACAGCGGGCGAGGGCGGGTTGGGCCAGCCGTCGAAAAAGCCGGGGGCAACCGATGACTCCGTGATTCCCTGCAGATGGTCCTGGTAAATAATCATTGAGTGTACCTTCTTTCCTGAAAATGAAATGAGTTGGTATGACTTTACTATATAGGAGGTCAATCATGGACAACAACCCTGTCTGGTCGGAGCAGATGCCGGCCGTTCAGTTCCGGGTGGCGCGCCCGACGCACCAAATCGAGAAAATCAAACAGTTCTACCATGAAGGGCTCGGACTGCCGGTCATCGGCTCATTTCAGCAGCATCAAGGCTATGACGGCGTGATGTTCGGCTTGCCGGATTCCGCCTATCATCTTGAATTTACGCAGCATGAACACGGGGTTCCCGTGCCGCCGCCTTCAGAGGACAATCTACTGGTGTTTTACATACCGGATGCCGACAAGCGAAATGCCATCGCGCAGCGTCTTCAGGCGATGGGTTACCCGGCCGTCAAAGCAGAGAACCCGTACTGGGACGTTAACGGCATCACCATCTGCGACCCGGACGGCTGGCGCATCGTGCTGCAAAATACTAGCGGCCTATAGAATACAAAAGGAAAAAGCGGTTATACAGATCAAGTGTTACGAAAAATGGTAAGCAGATACATGCTGACGAAGGCAGCTTACCCAGGGGGGCGATTATAATGAGCAGCAGTCCAATAAACCCGGCTGAGTGGATCGTGGAGGCCGATATCGCCGGCATGCAGGAAGCGATGAATACCGGCACCATCACCTCGGAAGAGCTGGTCCAGCTGTATTTGGAACGAATCCGGCAGTTTGACGGAAAACTGAAATCGATCATCGAAGTGAATCCCGAGGCGCTGGATATCGCGCGGGCGCTCGACGAAGAGCGGTACGAAATTGGCACCCGCGGGCCGCTGCACGGCATCCCGATTCTGTTGAAGGACAACATTGCTACGCGGGATGCGATGCATACCAGCGCAGGGGCGCTGGCGCTGGCGGATTCGGTAGCCGTGAAGGACTCCTTCGTGGCGGAAAAATTGCGGGCTGCCGGGGCGGTATTGCTCGGAAAAGCCAATATGACCGAGTGGGCCAACTTTATGTCCAGCACGATGTGGTCGGGATACAGCAGCCGTGCCGGGTTATGCCTGAACCCTTACGGGCCCGGCGAACTGTTTGTCGGCGGCTCGAGCTCCGGCTCGGCCAGCGCGGTTGCGGCGAATCTGGCCGCGGCCGCCATCGGCACGGAGACCTCCGGGTCGATCATCAGCCCGGCCAGCCAGAACAATATCGTCGGGATCAAACCGACGATCGGGTTAGTAAGCCGAGCCGGCATTATCCCGATATCGCATACGCAGGATACGGCAGGCCCCATGGCCCGAACGGTGGCCGACGCAGCGGTGCTGCTTGGCGCTTTGACCGGCGTAGACCCGGAGGACGAGGTGACACACGGCAGCAGTGGTCAATTTTATACGGACTATACGCCGTTTCTGGATGCCGAATTTCTCCCGCAGGCGAGAATCGGGATTCCGAGGTTTTACTATCAGGATCTGGACGAGGATCGGCTGAATATTATCGAAGCCGCGATCAGGGTGCTGAAGGAGAAGGGAGCCGAGATCATTGATCCCGTCGAATTATCCTGCGAGCAGGCGGAGTGGGATGGGCATGTGCTGACCTATGAATTTAAAAAAGGGGTCAATGACTACCTGTCCCGCTTGCCGGAAACCGTGCCGGTGCATTCTCTCGAAGAGGTGATCCGGTTCAATGAGGAGCATGCGGATACCTGCCTCCGCTACGGGCAGGATGTTCTGATCCACTCGGAGGCTACCAGCGGCACACTGACCGAAAAGGAGTATATCCACAGCCTGAAGCGCAGCATCAGTCAGGCAAGGCAGGGGCTGAACGGGGCTTTCGATGAGCATAAGCTGGATGCCCTCTTGTTTCTGGGGAATGAAGGGGGCGATGACCTGGCGGCACGGGCCGGTTTCCCGGTCATTACCGTGCCGGGCGGATTCGCCGAGCGCGGGGTCATTGCACCCGGGGGTTATACCACCAAAGGGCCTCAGGGGATTACTTTTATCGGCCGGGCGTTCAGCGAGCCGACGCTGATCAAGATCGCTCACGGCTATGAACAAGCCACCAGGCACCGTGTGCCTCCTGTTCTGGAGTAGGCAAGGGGATGGTGAAAACTTAAAGCTGGTTTTTCAAGTAACGCCGCGATGACCCGACCAGAAGGATGGAAACGAAAAGCATGATGAGACTTGCGGGCATAGGTTGGCCGTAAATCCAGCATTGGACGATCCGGGCGACGGCAGCCAGTCCAAGAACGAGTGACAACAGGATAAAAGGGTCCAGCCTCCGTTTTAGTCCCTTGCTGAAGAGGAGCTTGATACCCCCGATCACTAGAGCGGACCAAAACAACACCATCAAGACAGCCGCCAAACCGATCAAGGCGAAATTCACGCGGGCTTCCCCCTTTCCAGAAAAGTGATGTATGATAGCAGTATAGCTTGCGTCCCATAATATGTAAAATAACACTCGGAAAGGGGGCAGCTCATGCGTTCCCAGCTTGCTATTAAATATCCGCTGCGGGCAAAATTTTTAATCGGCATGGTTGTGATTCTAGCCATCACGATTCAAATGTTAATTGTTAATTCGTTGGATGACAATTTTAAAATAAGCATTTACGTCATGAATATATTGCTGCTTCTATATATTATTGGAGCTATCGCGGTTTCTCTCTTCCGCTCAGCAGGCAAACCCAAGTCACTGCTGCTCGAACCGGGAAAGCTTGTTCTGGAAGGCAAGGAAGTATCCGCTGCGGACATTCAGGGCGTGTGGATCAACGAGCGCTGGTATGGAATCAAGCTGAAGCAGCGGCGGATCGTGCCGATGAAGCTGTGCTTTGTCCTGCAGCCCCGTCAGCCCGCCGGCGAGCCAGAGCTTCTGCAATGGGCGGAGGAGCATGAAATCGCCGTGGAACAGAGATTTTTTATCCGGTGGATGTAGCCGGCTAGACCAGATTCAGCTTATCCAAATTGCTGCGGATGACGCCACAGGACGCGGCAAACAGCCCGCGCTCATCTTCATTCAGATTCAGCTCGATAATTTCTTGGATCCCGTCGCTGTGAATAATCGCCGGGACGCCGGTACACACGCCGTGTTCGCCGTATTCTCCCTCGAGGATGGCCGACACGGCGATTATTTTATGCTCATCGTTCAGCACCGAGCGGGTGATGTGGGCAATGGCACTACCGATGCCAAAATGCGTAGATCCTTTGCGGGTGTAGATCTCCCAGCCGGCGTCCTTCGTTTTTCGGGCGATGTCCGTCAGGTCCACGTGCTTAAAGCGCTCCTTGTGTTGTGAGAGAATGTCCAGAACCGGTTTGCCGCCAATCGTGACATGCGACCAGGCGACGAACTGGGACTCGCCGTGTTCACCCAGAGCATACCCGTGAACGCTACGGGGGTCGATCGAAAAAATGTCCGACAGCAGCGTTTTGAGGCGCGAAGAGTCGATGGACGTTCCGGTGCCGATGACCCGGTTCCGTGGAAAGCCCGACAACTGCTGGATCAGATAGGTGACGATATCGACCGGATTGGCCGCGGTGATGAATATGCCCTCGAAGCTGCTCTTCAAAATCGGCGTAACGATCTGTCGGGTGATAAGTACCGCCTCTTCAAGCACGTCCAGCCGGGTCTGGCCCGGCTTCGGATTAGCTCCTGCCGTCAATATTACGACGTCCATATCTGAACAGTCCGCGTATGTTCCAGCGTAAACCGAAGTGCGCGTATGCGTAAAATCAATGCAGTGCGACAAGTCGAGCGCCTGCGCCAGCGCGCGGTCATAAGTGCGGTCGACCATCATGATCTCGTCACAGATCGATTGGTTGATCATGGAATAGGCCGCAGTTGCACCGACCATGCCCGAGCCGACGATGGCGACCCTGCGCTTTCTTCTTTTCATTTCCGCCACCTCCTTCTCCGTGAGCTAGAATTCCTCAAATTACACTACGGGAGATTTCGGCCAGGGAACAATATGGAGCTCCCGCCCGCGCCTCCACCAGGCCAGCGCATCCAGGCGAACCCACTTTTTGCACACGGTTGTGCTGACCGAACTGCCCAGTATGGCGATCAGCTCATGCCCGTTGGCCCGCTTGAGGCCGGCATACACCGCAGAGCTGAGAATAATTTCGTAGACCACAAACGTAAACACATCGGATCGGGACACGACCCAAACCGTAAACTCGGAACGCCGCCTGGGGCGCCCTAGGTCCTTCTTCATTCCTTTCCTCCTGCCCTGTGCCCTGGGGTAATTTTGAAGCGGCACTTTGAATCGTGGAATCATATTATTTTATGGAAAATCGGGCTTGGGCTATTCGCTCCTCACGCGGAGTGGAAGGTTTCGGCAGCATGGCGCAATGCGAGAGGACCTCAAAAATGGGCGGAGGAGCAACCAGGCCTCAGCATATTGCGGATTACGGTTGGCAATAAATATAGTACATGGTAAACCGGGAGCGGCCTTACAGGTGTGGGGCTGCTCTTTTGGCATGATCAGGTGCGGAAGGGGGGGGATCCAAGTTGGGGTAACGAAAAAGCAACACCCGTTTTTATCGCGTACTCTCAAACAAGCCTTAGAGATGAAAAAGGTTGCGCTTCCTTGGAACCGGGCTTTGTGCGCCGGCTTGTGCATTGGCCTGCCATCCCTGATCGGTTTTTGGCTTGGCCAATTTTCGTACGGGATGCTGGCAGGAACAGGCGGATTCGCCTATTTGTACGTGGCGAGTGAGCCGTATGCGTTAAGGGCCAGAAAAATTCTGTTCGCCGCCCTGGGCCTGACGTTCTCTGTGGCAGCTGGAACGCTGCTGGCTCCCTCCCCGCTCCTTGCCGCCTTTGTTCTGGGCTGCATCGGGGCAGCGGCGTCCTACCTGTTCGGCGTGCTGAAGTTTAAAGGTCCGGGGGCGTTATTTTTCGTGCTCAGCTTCACGCTGGCCACGGGGATGCCGCCCGATCCTTCCCAGGCGTTCCTCCGCGGCGGCTTGGTGTTTCTAGGCGGAATGCTGGCCTGGTGCTTTGCCATGGCCGGCTGGCTGTTTCGGCCGCACGGTCCCGAAATCGGCGCCGTCCGCCAGCTGTATCTCGACCTGGGCTCCCTATTGGATGGTGCGGGCACCCGGGAATACAGCCGGGCCCGGCATCAGACGCTGCTGTCCATGTACAGCGCGGAAACCACGCTAGCGACAGGCGGGTTTGATCGGCGCAGCGACGCAACACCGCGCCGGTTGTCGCGGATGTACTCGCTTGCGCACCACATTTATCTGATTACGGACAAAATTCCGTTGGCCGTGGGGGAGAAGCTGCCGCCCGAGCTCAGCGCCGCGGTCAGAAGGGCAGGGGAAGCGTGCGGGCAGCCGGATGCATGGGTTCGAACGCCGCTGCCGGACGACCCGGATCCCCGCATCCGGGATCTGAGGGACCTTGTTGGGCAGCTGGATGCTATTTTTAGCGATGCGGAACCCGAGGGGGAGCAGGACCGCCGCAAGCTGACCCGCACGCCGGTGCGGAGCATCCTGGAGGGCAATTTGGATAAGGACTCGATCGTATTTCTGCAGGCAATCCGGTTCGGTGTCATTTTGATGGTGGCGGCCGCTATCGCGTATGCGTTTCAGCTGAACCGGTCCTACTGGGTGCCGCTCTCCTGTGCTTCGGTGATGCTCGGTGCCACCGTCATTGCCACCTTTCACCGGGCGATTCAGCGATCCCTCGGAACGATACTTGGCATCCTCATCGCGAGCGCGATATTGTGGACCCACCCGGAGGGATTTGTCGTATCCATTGCGATCATGCTGTTCACTTTTTTTACGGAGCTGCTCATCGTGCGTAACTACGCCCTGGCCATGCTGTTCATCACGCCCAACGCGCTGCTGATGGCGGAGACCAATACCCGGATACATAACTTCGGCTATTTTGCCGGCGCCAGGCTGACCGACGTGCTCGTCGGCAGCGTTATCGGCCTGATCGGCGTGCTGCTGGTCGGCAGCCGCTCGGCTTCCAGCCGGATTCCGTACCTTCTCGGCCGGACGATCCGCAGCCAGGCGCAGTTTCTGGCACTGCTGTTCATTCGGCAGCCTGCGAGTGCCGCAGCGAGGCTGAGCCTCATCCTTCAGCAGCGCTCCATGCGGCGGCACCTGTCCAATTTGAGGACGGTGTACCAGACCGCGCTCGGCGAGATTCCGCGCAGCGAGGAGGAGCTGGAGAAGCTGCTGCCCGTCATCTGGTCGCTGGATCAGTTCGGGTACGTGCTGAACTCCTACGCGCTGAGCGCCCTCCGGCCCGTCCTGCCTGACCCGGAGCTGGGAGCTGTGCTGCTCCATCTCGAGAAAATGGCCCAGTCCGCAGAGCAGCGGCGGGAGACGGAAGAGGGGCCAGAGGGAACCGACGGGCTGGAGCTGCCGCTGGTGCCGGATATCGGGCAGGAGCTCGCCGATCTCCGGCATGCGCTGAACGGTAGGTGAGCGGGCACCAATCCCAACAAAAAACAGCCCTCTTCCATGGCAAATGCCTTGGAAAGAGGGCTGTTTGGTTTAATGCGTCAAACGATGGTTTACAGATTAGTAAGCCAACGTGTAGAGAGCTTTGATGTGGGACAGGTAACGGATGTTACTTGCTTCCTTCATCAGGGATGCAGGCAGGCCTTTGAGGGATGTGTTGCTTTCGCCAATGGTAGCAACGGCATCTTTACGGCCAAGGCTTGCAAGCGTACCGGAGTTCACCGGAGCAAATGTTTCGAACGCATGGTTTTCGAGCAGGGCATACAGGTTGTAGCCGATCAGCTCGCCCATTTGCCAAGCGATTTGCGCGGTTGGCGGTTGTGGACGTCCGCTTGGATCAAATACAACGGCGCTGTCCCCAGCTACAAACACGTCCGGATGGGAAGTGGATTGCAGGAATTCGTTGACGGTAGCGCGTCCGCGGTTTACTTCGAGGCCGGATTCGCCTACGAGCGGGTTGCCTTGCACGCCGCCGGTCCATACGAAGGTGTTGGTTACGATCTTTTGACCGTCTTTCAGGTCAACCACGTTGCCTTCCACGTTTGTTACAGGCAATCCTGTCAGGAAGGTTACGCCGCGTTTTTCCAGACTGCTTTGCGCGCGCTCGATGAGCGGATCAGGCAGTACAGGCAGGATTTTAGGGCCGGCTTCAACCAGAAGCAGCTTCACTTCGGCTGGATTTACGCCGTATTTTTTAGCCAGACCAGGCATGATATCAGCGATTTCGCCGACAAGCTCAACGCCGGTCAAGCCGCCGCCGCCGATGAGGATCGTTGCGTCAGCTTCGTTTTTGGTTTTGGAGTATTCACGGATGCGGTCTTCGATGTGCTTATGAATGTTCAGCGCGTCTTCAGCAGACTTCAGCACGAAGCTGTACTGCTCGAGCCCTGGAATGCCGAAGTAAGCCGTTTTACTTCCGAGTGCGACAACCAAAGCGTCGTAAGACAGGCTGGAACCGTCGGAAAGTTTGATTTCTTTGCTGTCTACGGAGAAAGAGTTGACCGTTGCGATCTTCAGGTCGACTTCTTTGCCCTTGAACAGTTTTTCGAGCGGCATAGCGATGGCTTTCTCAGCAATGCTGCCTGCAGCCAGACGGTGCAGCTCGGTAATGATTTGGTGCGTAGGGTATTGGTTCACGACCGTAACCCGTGCTTGATCTTTGTTCATATATTTGCGTACGGTCAGAGCGGCAAGCAAGCCGCCGTAACCGGCACCCAAAATGACAATATGTTTTGACATGGTTTTTCCTCCGTCCTTACTGGTTAGATGTATAAAAGATTATTGTTGTTTTGCTTTTTCCGCAGAGATTTGAAGGTAAGCGTTCAGGAACCGGAAGATTTTTTGAGCTTGCGGATCCTTCAGCATTTTAAGCAGACCAAAAAGACCGATCACTTCGTTGCTGTCTTCAGCGCGGTCTTTCGCTTCGATGACAGTAGCGGCGATGTTCTTCACCGAATGCTTCACAGGCTCCACAATTTCGGTGATCGCGCCGACGGTGTCGCTCTTCAGCACTTTGTCGGTAGCAACGGTTTGAGCGAAGTCATAAGACTTTGTCAATAGATTCACAAGCTCAGTCAGCTTTGGAAGCTGGTCGACCAGAATCGTAAGGGATTCCTGCACCTCAGGTTTGAGCAGCTGGTCCAGCACGTCGTTTTGTTCCTTGCCGACAGACACGTTTTGTGTCTCTTGTTCAGAAATTGCTTCTGACATGTCCATTTCTCCTTTGCGTAAGCAGTTGTGCTTAAGTATTTTTATAATGAAAAGGAGCTCATAGACTCCCTTCGAAGGAGTATCTACAAGCCACAAGACCTTTTCCGTCCGAAAAGGCCTAGTCACTATCGTCCTCCTAATGTTAACATAAATGATCGTAAAAAGGACCACTTTACGAAAGAAATGTGAAAAAATATACATGGTATCGCCGCCATCGATTGGAAAAGAGCTTGCAGGCCGGGCGTCCAGCGCAGCGGACCCGCTTATTTCATTCGTTTTAAGCATTTTCCAAACGGCCCGGTGCTATGCATTGGCGGGTTTATTTTTTGAGGAAAGTCTTCTGATATCAAAAAAGCCAATCTCCTTATCTTAAGGAAATTGGCTTATCGTTTGCCCCGGGCAGGAAACCCTGCGTGGAAGACGTTAGTTGGCTTAGTATCGATCATGGGATCATTCCGCCGGATTTAAGGGATCTGATACCGAATCTACGGCAGCGGGCGCATACTTCCGGTACTGTCTCAGCATGAAAATCCGCCAGCGGAGGATCATGCCAAAGGCCAGAATGAAGAACAGGGCGCCGGTCTGCGGAATCGATACATATTCCTCAATCACCTGGTGCAGCAGCATGCGGACGGCCAGCAGGGCGAAGAGGATAATGATAAAGCTCTTGGAGCGCTGCGCAAAGACCTGTCCTCCGTTTACTTCAAATTTGGTGCTGCGTATCAGCGGATAGGAGAACAGGAACCAGCCGACTAAAAAGGCGATGAGCGCCCACCACAGCGGGATTCTCACGGCCGGGGCGACGAACATCAGGAAACCGGTCGCCATGCCCATCGGCGGAATTAGTATTTTCTTTATCGTAACGGGTCTGTGGCTCGCCTTGATACGGATGAATATGGTCATCAGGGCCAAAACCAACGTCCCCACGGTTGTTCCAATTTGCAAATACAAGGGACTGATATGAGGCACGTTCAAGGACTCCCCTCTTGTCAATATAATTAATCACATCTAATAGTATATCACACAAATAGAGAAGTAAACTTGAACGTCATATGACATCTTTACCAAGCCTTGAGGGCAAGCCTGCCGGGCGGTTATGCGCCGGATTCCAGTCCTTTCAGAAAGGCTCTCATGACAAAATGCAGGCTCTCGTCAAAATCCAGCTTCATCTGAAAGCCATTGTTCTGTTCCAGGGAGGCGAAGCCGTGCAGGAGGCTCCGCAGACCGCGGATCGTATGCAATGTGTTCTGTTCCCCGAGACCGTAGGGTTCGAGAACCCGGATAAAGATGCTCAACAGCTGCTCACCCAGCTTTGCGGTTTCCGGGGAATCCGACGCTTCGATTTTGTAAAAGGCTTCATAGAGGCCGGGGCGCTGACGGGCAAATGCCAAGTAGCTTGTGCTCAAGCTCAGGATCGCTTCCTCGCCCGATTTGCCGATGACCGCGTCGCGCATCAAATCGACGAGATGCTGCATGCAGTAAGCGGCAAGCGCGCTGCGCAGGTCCGGCAGTCCGTTCACGTGGTTATACAGGGAAGGGGAGCGGACGCCGAGCTTCTGGGCCAAAGCGGACAGCGTCAGGTTATCCAATCCGGCTTCATCGGCCAGTTCGGCCGCGGCAATCAGCAGGGTTTCGCGGTCAAGCCCCATGCGGCGCACCATTAGACCGCCCCCTTCTTCAAGGCCTCCTCGGCCCGGGAAATGGCGACAGCCATCTTATCGGTCGGCTGCGGAATCATTTTGCCGTGGCCGACCGCCAGCCAGGTCGGATTCAGACCGGCCAGCCGTTTGGCGCTGGCGATGGAAGTGGCCTTGCTCCAGGTGGCCATCGCCGGGAAAGGGAACAGCGGCTGCATATGGCCGGATACGGCCAGCGCCGCGCGGGTCTGGAAGGCGTCGCCCGCGATGAGTACGCCGCTGCGCGTGTCGTAGAACGCCATATGTCCCGGCGTGTGTCCGGGGGAGGCGACGGCCAGCAGCGACCCGATGCGGTCTCCGTCTTCCAGCAGCACGTCAGGCTTCGTGGTGACCTTGCCCGGGGCGGGGATGTCTCCGCGGATCGGCTCCTGCGGCTCGCCGGGCTCGAGCTCCTTGCTGCCCGTAAGGAGGCGGCTGTCGCGGCGGGAAATATAAGTCGTCACTTGAGGAAGAGCCGCCTTCAGCAGGTCGAATGCCCCGATATGGTCGCCATGTGCATGAGTAAGAACGATTCTTACGATCGGTTTGCCTAGGCGGGCGGCGGCTTGCTGGATGCCTTTTATACTAAAAGGCATGCCGGCATCGATTAGGGTCAACCCGTCTTCTTCTTCAATCAGATACACATTAACGGGAAACAAGCGGGGCATAAAAGCAACCTGGGTTACTTGCTGAACGGTCGTCATTTTCATGGATAACTCCTCCTCAAGACTAATCATATTAGTATAATAACTAATGATATTAGTTTTGGCAATACCCCATTTAAAAATAATTGGCGGAGATGTGTAAAAAAAATTGGTAAATATGTGATGGAAAACATGTAATGAGAAACATGTACTGAGAAACATGTGAAATCTAGGACATGAGGATATAAGGGTGTGGGGATAAAAGGACATGAAGGTAATATAAGAACATGAGGTACAAGAGATATACGATAAACAGCCCGCATGAGATAAAATGAAATTAAAGGATAAAAAAGCGTTTTCAATCAGGAAGATTTATACTATAATACCTATTGTAAACCCTTTCATATGTCTAATCTGATTTGGAGCTCCTTCGCTGAAGGGCTCATTTTTTTGTGATTTTGGGGATTTTGACTCCGAAAATCCCTCTCGAGTCCGCCGCTGTGATGTTCAGTGTGGCGGACTTTTTTGCGCCTGATCGGGTAGTCGGGGAGAGTTGGGACAATCCGCTTTGGCATCTGTTCGACCGATTAACAGATGTTTTTTCCAGAAAGTGAGAGCATTCGTCCTCATATGCCGTCTATAGATTCAGATGGCTATTAAAGCAGGGAGGATCGTCATGATAGACCCGAAACGGGAAAGCATGCTGATCGAGCAGGTGTTGGCTGGGCGCAAGGAAGTCTTTGCCGAGCTGGTCGATGCGCATAAAAACAAAATCTACGGTCTGCTCCGGAGTATGGGGGCGGGTCATCAGGATGCCCAGGATTATACGCAGGAGGCTTTTGTCAAAGCGTATCGCAAGCTGGCCAGTTACCGCCTGGAATCGAGCTTTGCGTCTTGGCTGTATACGATCGCGGTGAATGTGCTGCGGGATGCGGGAAGGCGGAAGTCGTTTCCGCAGGCCCCGGAGGAAGAAGCCTACCAAGCGGTACGGGATGAGAACACGCCCGAGAGGGCTCTCCTTCGGAAGGAAGCTCGGCAGGAGGCTTTGCAGTTAGTTCGGGAACTGCCTGAACAATACCGTCTGGTGTTTTTGCTGCGGTACACAAATGAGCTGAGCTATGACGAAATCGGCAGTGTCACGGGTCTGACGGTGGATCAGGTTCGCAACCGGCTGCACCGGGCCAGAAAGCAGCTGCAAAAAAAGCTGAAAGGAAAGGAGGGGATCAGCCGTGAAATGCTTGAATCGTGCTCAGATGGAAGAGTTCATTCTTGAAGAAGCGTCTGCTGGGGCTGGCTTAAATATCCATGTGCAGAACTGCTCTCGCTGTCAGGCATTGATGGCAGAAGTCCGACAGGAGCAGGAGGCCTGGAGCCAAGCGCTGTACCCGGAGCAGTTGACGGATGATTTCACCCGGCAGGTGATGGCTTCCCTGGCTGATGTCCCGATTGAGCCTGCAGCTGAGGAAAACGAGCCGGACACGATTTTGTTGAGAAAAAAGAGACGTTCTCCGTTCATTCGTAGGGCCGCTCTGGCCGCAGCCTGCTTACTGATCGTCGCCGCCGCACTAACGGTTTACGCCCAGCCTTCGATAGCGGATTGGGTGAGGTCGATATTTGCGAGGGATAATACGGATATTGGGCTGTTGGATTCTCAAACACTCGGACTTGTCCAAAATCCGCATATCAAAGTAAAGGACAAAGGATATACATTAGAAATTAATGAAGTTGTTGTGGATGCGGCCCGGATTATGATGGGAGTCAAAATTACCGACCCGAATGGGAAGCCAGTGGTAAACAAGGTAGACTGGAGCCAAGTTACAGTTAAGGATACCGAGGGCAAAGAAGTGGCAAAGCTTTATTCTTTAGGGGGATCCGCCGTAATTGAAAATGTATCTTCACTTTTCCCGGACGGAGTTAAATCCGATACGCTCACCGTGGAAGGGAAGATCACCCAAATTGGGCGGAAGCTGTTCTCCCATAAGGTCGTTAAGGGGAATTGGAATTTCAAATTTTCCCTGGATATGAAAAAAGCGAATGAACTGACCAAAGTAACGCTATTGGATCAGCAGTATACTACACCAGATGGATTACACGTTAAGATGGAACGGCTGGTTCGAACGCCAAGTGCTGTACGGCTGGAGCTATCTACTTCATTAGATGGAAAGCTGGCTAAGCTGGTCCCGGAATCAGGTTTGGAGAATATGCTGCTCATGTACCATTTTGAGGACGAGAATGGAACTGACTTTTCAAGCGTCAATAACCATAGAAGTCCGCATATGGAAACGTTGATTGCCCAACAGCCTCAGTTGGATGGAGATACGCTTCACTGGTACTACACGTTCAAGTATCTTCCCTATGACCGCGAGAAGGTAAGGTTTGTTTTGGACGGGTACTCCATTCCTGTGATAAGTGACGATTCGGTGCAATTTCATCCTCTTGAATTGTCTTTGAAGCCTGTAGAGTTTCAAGGGCAGGGGGATTCATTAACGATCAGCAGCATGAAGATTGGCCAGGATCCGAATTCGCTTGAGAGAGAAATGGTTGGTTTGCTTCAGGTGGAAGGAAAATTCAGAAATATGTTTTCCCATGACGAATGGGTGATGAGAGACGAAAAATCAGGTAGGGAATTTCCCGCAAGCTTTAGGGGCTCTTATGGAGGATTGACCGAGTTTCAGGACGTTAATGGCGACCCCGGCTTCATCGTCGAAGGCTTAACAACCCTTCCTGAAAAAGCGACCCTCATCCGCAAGGTCACCGACAAGTGGTACACCAACGTCGATTGGTTCTTCGACCTGCCGAAGGGCGAGCCCATCAAGGGACTGGAAAACGTGAATCCGGAGGATTATTGGGAAGCTCCATGACGATCTCCCAGCCCACCCCATAACCGAATCGTTGTATAAAAAAGCCCCTACCGGCCTCTGATGGCCGATAGGGGCTTTGATGTCGATAAGACCGATCACTTATTCGTTCATCCCGCCGCACAACATTACATAATCAAAGGTGACACGCAGGGGGCCTTGCCCGGCAGCCTTCCGAATGGCCTCTTTCGGTACGCCCCAAGAGAGCGGGGTCATGCGCAAAAGATGCTCCAAAGCTTCCCCGGCGACGAGCATGCCGTATTCCACATGCTGAACATCAACACTGGCAAAATTCCTGCCGAACAATTCGGCGGTACGCCCGGTAGCAGGAACGAGCCGTCGGGTGGTGCTGTCGGCAGCAGGAGACGGGCGGTCGATTGTGCATCCGTCGGTAAACCCCTCGGCCGGAGACGGCCGGTTTGCAGCCTCACCTTGGAACAAGGCGCGGATTTCCTGCAGATATCGGCTCCCCGGGATGACTTTGATTACCAGGCCATCATCCTGGAGTAGGCGCTGGAACTCCTGGTAGTTCGCCGGAGACAAGATGTTCAGGATGACGTCGAACTGCCGGTCGGCAAACGGGCTGCCAGCCAGATCGGCCGCACACCAGATGGCGGGGACGCCCGACTTGGCGGCCAGGCGAATCCCTTCTTTGGCGATATCCACGCCCACGCCCAGGATGTCTGGAGCATCCGGCTTCTGCAGGGCAGACAGAATCGCCGCCAAATGGGAGCCCTCGCCGCATCCCGCATCCAAAATGCGTAATTCCCTCGATCGAGAAGGCGCCGTATCCTCAATTTTGTTGCGAATCGCATCGATCAGCGGGTCAAACAAGCCGTGGCGGCTGGTTTCCCGCCGTGAAGTAAACAGGTCTTTGTTGTATTTGGACCGCACAGCGTGCGGAATCAAGTTGATGTAACCTTCCTTGGACAAGTCAAAACAATGCCGACTGCCGCAAATCATGCTGCGAGATCCGTCCATTTGCAATGGGCGGGAGCAGATTGGGCAGCGAAACAGGTGCTCATGCCGGGATATCAGTCCGGAGAGCACGGTTAATTTAGCGTTGTGCACCAAAAACACCCCATTCATTCGTTTTCCGTTTGAATGAAAAAGGCACAGACAAATAAACCCTCGTCAGTATTTTTTAAAAAACGGGGCTTTTGTTATCTGTACCTTACATTAACGGTAACGAATAAACTGAATGATCATGGTTTACACAACCTCTTTTACGCAGGATTTAGGGAGCCTGCAGCCTTAGATCTAAAGGACAGGATCCCGCTTTAGTATAACAAACTTTTCAAAGCCGGGAAAACGATCGCTGGATCTGTCAGGAGAGGAGGTTTAATCCAAGGGGATTTAAGTCAAACTAAGCATACTGGTCCGGAGGAAAAACAGCTCCGGCAGTCTCGTTAACGTCCTTTATTTATTTTTCAACGGAAAACGTTCCAAACCCTGGCAATCCGGTTGACACAAGCAACTGTAAACCATATAATTACAGTAATAAGGGGGAGCGAAAATGAATAGTGAGTTCAACATTGCCGTCCATTGTTTAACCCTTCTTAGCTTGAAAGAAGAACGAATGGCTAACAGTGAAGAGATTGCCAAGAGTGTCTGCACGCATCCG
This sequence comes from Paenibacillus sp. S28, assembly GCF_016624415.1. Lineage (NCBI taxonomy): Bacteria > Bacillati > Bacillota > Bacilli > Caryophanales > Paenibacillaceae > Paenibacillus > Paenibacillus sp. S28. The sequence goes on from NZ_JACVTM010000005.1 coordinate 272,925, forward strand.
GCACGGATTCGGAAGGTGCTTGGATTGCTGCGCAAACAGGGGTATGTAACGACCAAGGAAGGTGTCGGCGGGGGCTATTTGCTGAATCCGGGCACCGAGAAGGTCACATTGGGTGATTTGTACCGTCTGCTTGCAAGAGGATCCTTGAAGCCGAGCTGGTGTTCAGGCGGAGAGGAGCTGCCTTGTGAAGTGGCTTCCAATATCGAGGGAATTATGGATCAGATATACAGCGGTGGTGAAGCCGCGCTGGAGCGGTATCTGGATGGCATTACGCTGACGGATGTCATTAAGCAGATCGAGGAAGCGGGCAGCGCGGCAAACCCCACGTGATGAACAGAATGGAACGACATGAAGTCCGGCGTAAGCCGGGCTTTTTTGTGCTGTTACTGGAGTGCGGCACGAACTTTCGGGTTCGTATATCACTTTAAAGTGCCTTCTTCCCGAAAATCGCTAAACATTGGATAATGCGTTTATCCGATTTAGGGAGGGGAGTTATCATGAACGATTTTGTTAAGGTAGAGGTGCTGCATACAGGCCGATTGAAATATGACCGCTCGCTCGCATTTAAAGAACTGGACAGTATCCCTCCGGTGAATCAGCGGGGCGAATCCTTCCAGTCCGAGGTTCCGCTGTCCAGCTATTTGATTGAGCACCCCAGTGGACGGCGCGTTGTAGTCGATGCCGGATGGCATGAGGATATACGAACCCGGCCGGAGCAGCACCTGGGCAGCGATTTATGGCAGTTCATCGAATACGATTTGCCTGCCGGCAGCTCTGTCAGAGAACAGCTGCAGGCGCGCGGGCTTACCCCGAAAGATATTGACCTTGTTGTCATCAGCCATCTGGATGTCGATCATATCAGCGGCCTTGGGCTGCTGAAGGGTGCGGGGCGTTTTCTCGTCAGCCAGCCGGAATGGGAGTTTGCGGCCGTGAGCCAGGAGGCATGGCATCGGGAAGTGCCCTTAACGCCGTTTGCTCTCGAGCCGATTCCCTACGGCCCGTATCAATCGGGTCTGGATGTATTCGGCGACGGCTTGCTGTATCTGGTTCATACCCCGGGACATACGCCAGGACATTTGTCTATTTTGGCCAAAGTAGAGAATGGATGGCTGCTCCTGGCTTCCGATGCTGGGTATGCGGAGAGATCCTGGCAGGAGATGATTCTGCCGGGGATTACATCGGATCCGGATCAGGCGATGAAATCGCTGCAGTGGGTGCGGGATTTCGCCGGGAGAGAGGACTGCGTTGCGGCGCTGGCCCATCATGAGGCGAAGCCGATTCCTATGCGGTTTTAAATGCGGGAAACAGATTTGATGCAGGAGAACGGTATCCCTTTTCTTGGAAAACGGCAGCGGGTGCGTTATATTGGACATAAAACGCATTCGAAAAACATTCCAAAGGAGAAGGGCTATGTGCAGAAATATCAAAACGCTGTTTAATTTTGATCCGCCGGCTACCGATGAAGAGATTCAGGCTGCGTCCCTGCAGTATGTGCGCAAGTTGTCAGGCTTCCAGAGCCCGTCGAAGGCGAATGAGGAAGCTTTTAATCTGGCGATAGCGGAGGTCGCCGCGGCATCCAGGAAGCTGCTGGACTCCCTGGTTACAAACTCCAGTCCCCGTGACCGCGAGATTGAGGCCCAGAAGGCGAAAGAGCGGTCGGCGAAGCGGTTCGGAACGGCAGAGGCGTAAGCGGCGGGGTTAGGCAGTACGAGGCTTAAGCGGCAGTAGTCAGCTAATGGGCGCATGCTTGGACCAGGCTGGAACGAAGAAGCCATAGGTTACGCCAAAGCTCATGGTCTGGGGTAAGACCGGTCCCGGCTTAAGCCGAGGGAGCCCGCCATGTAGACCGATGCCGCACCGAAGACAAACCAAAGACAAGCTGTAGACAAACCAAAGAACGCCCCGGAATTTTCCGGGACGTTCTTTGTTCTGCCTCTACCGACAGCAGGAAGACAGGGAATTCAGACCGTTAACGGCTGGTTTTTGAGCACTGCCTGCCACTTTTCGTACAGCTCCCGCGGCTTGCCGGATTCCAGCAGCGCCTTGCCCGTATACAGGCCTTCCTCAACAGACTGCACCCGCTCCGCCAGATGCAGGCGCACGGCCGCGTTCAGCAGCACCTGATACATAAAAGCCATATTGCCCTTGCCCTGCAGCACCTGGCCGGTGACCGCCGCCTGCTCGGCTGGCGTCCAGTCGACCTCCGGCAGCGGCGTATCCAGACCAAAGCTCTCCGGATCGATGATCTGGAGCGAAGCCTCCCCGTGTTCGATCCGGTAGGTTCGGGTCGGGCGGTGGATATACAGCTCATCCGAGCCTTCGCTTCCCTGGATAATCATGGCCCGCTCATAGCCGAGGTTCATGATGAGCCGGCCGAGCCGGTCAAAGACCGTGTTATGGTACACCCCGAACGTTAAGAATGGGGAGTGCCCGTAATCCGCAAACTTCTCGGCCGTGTTGAGCACGGTCCGCATGCCGAGCTCCTCGCGAATGGAGCGAAGCTTCGCCAGCGGAGGACACCAAGTCTCGGCATGGGCGTACAGTACGCCCGTCTGGCGCGCTGCTTCCAGGCACAGCTCCCTGGACAGCGACGGATCGGAAATACCCATTGCGGCAAAAACATCGGCCAGCGTCATCCCCCACTTCGGTGGAAGGGACGCCGACCCGTGCAAGGTGACAGGCAGCCCTGCGGCAGCCAGCACAAACGAGGTGGCGATCGTGGACATAAAGGACGACTTCCGCCCGTCATACGGGCCGGCGCAGTCGATGCCTTGCGGAAGGTCCGAACGGGCGGCGTGTTTGCGCAGGACCGACACGAAGGCTTCCAGCTCTTCTACGCTTTCCATTTTGATGCGTTCGGCGATAAAAAACGCCCCGATCTGGGCGGGCGTGGCCGTTAAACCGAGGATCGCTTCAGCCGCCTGGAGGGCTTCCTCATAGGTCAGGTCACGGGCGCCCCGCTTGCCCCGGCCGACTTCTTTTAATAAATGGATCATGATTTCTTGGCACCTCCCGAACCGGATTCCTGAAGCAGCTGATACAGCTTGACGATGGAGGTCGCGACGTCCACCATCCGTTTCCGTTCATTCATCGCCTGCTTGCGCAGGACGTCATAGGCTTCGGATTCCGATATATTTTTGAGTTCGCACAGAATCCCCTTGGCCATATCGATCCACTTTCGTTCCTCAATGCGGGCGAGAAGCTGCTTGCGCTCGTTCTTCCACTGCTGCCGCTCATAAAAGTGGGCGGAGCTGAAATGCAGCGACCAATGGAGCTCGTGTGCTTTCATGGTCGGGAATAAAAGCCCGTCAATGATGACATCATCCTCACATGCCTCCAGGGACAACGAGGCGGCCGTATCGCTGCACCACCAAAGAACCGGCGTTTGTTTGTGTTTCTCGAGCTTGCCGCACCAAGCCTTGATCTCGGAGACCGGAAGGTGAAGCACCGCACCGTCCGCATCTCCGATTCCAGCGATCGCCTGCTCCTCATTGCGCGCTAGATGGACTTGGTACCCGTAGGAACGAAGGATGTACTCCGGCAGAAGCGTCCTGCTATCTGAATCACTTCGCTCTGAAGGAGGGGTCTGGCGGTGGATAACCAGCAATGAACGCATGCATAGACGCTCCCTTCTTAATTCAGTCCAGTCAGAGTTTAAGATGAGTGCAACAGATTTGTATGTTAATTTATATAACATAAAACAAGGTGACATGTCGATAACCAAATGAAATTGTGTTTTCATGTTAAATATGTTGACAAACGCTCGGGGGATAGTGTATATTTCCCTCAAGAACTTGATAACAGCCGGATACAACGGTGTATCCTTTATAGCGGCAATGAAGCCTGCTTTCGATTCCTGAGCCAGAGTGCGTCACTCTGTCCAGGGTCCGAAGGCGGGCTTTTCTGGTTTTTGGTACAAGAGTCAGAAGATTGGACTATTGAGGGGAGCGGAAGAGACATGGCGAAGAAAAAGCTGGTCATGGTCGGTAACGGGATGGCGGGGGTAAGGGCGCTGGAGCATCTGCTGAAGCTGGCGCCGGATGCGTACGAAATCACGATTTTCGGGGCGGAGCCTCATCCCAACTACAACCGGATCATGTTGTCATCGGTCCTTGCGGGCGGTGCGGATATTCAGGAAATTGTGATCAACGACTGGGACTGGTACAAAGAGAACCGGATTCAACTATATGCCGGGCACATGGTGACCCGAATCGATACGAAAAACCGCGTCGTTTACTCCGATCAAGGTGCAGAGGCGAAATATGACGTGCTGATTATGGCGACGGGCTCCAATCCGTTCATGCTCCCGCTTCCGGGCGCAGATAAGGAAGGGGTAATCGCCTTCCGGGATATCAAGGACTGCGAAATGATGATGGAGACGTCTAAAAAGCATAAAAAAGCTGTGGTCATTGGCGGCGGACTGTTGGGGCTCGAAGCGGCGAGAGGGCTGCTGCACCTCGGCATGGACGTCTCGGTCGTCCATATCCATCCTTATTTAATGGAGCGTCAGCTGGACGAAACCGCATCGCGGATGCTGCAGCGGGAGCTGGAAGCCCAAGGGATGACATTTCTGCTGAGCAAGCATTCCGAGTCCATTATGGGGCGCAAGCGGGTCAAGGAGCTTCGCTTCACCGACGGAACCCGGGTCGACGCCGATTTAATCGTTATGGCGGTCGGCATCCGGCCGAATGTGGCCTTGGCAAAGTCCGCCGGAATTGAGGTCAACCGGGGCATCGTCGTCAACGATTATATGGAAACGAACATTCCCGGCATCTATGCTGTCGGCGAGTGCGCGGAGCACCGGGGCATCGCCTACGGACTGGTCGCTCCCCTGTATGAACAAGGGGCCGTGCTCGCCAAACGGCTTGCGGGCGTCGATACCGCCGGTTATGCCGGCTCCGTGACTTCAACCAAGTTGAAGGTGTCGGGTGTAGATGTATTCTCCGCGGGGCATTTTGCCGAGCCGGAGGGCACCAGGGCGTTGCGCTACCAAGATGAAGTGGAGGGTGTGTATAAAAAGATCGTCATCCACGACGACCGGCTCGTCGGCGCCGTTTTGTTCGGGGACACGGGCGACGGCTCCAAGCTGTTCTCGCTGATGAAGAGCCGGGAATCGGTCAAGGGCCGGGAAAAGGAGCTGCTGCTCGGCTTCGCCGTCGGCGCCGGATCTTCCGTATCGCCGGAAGAACGGCTGGCCAGTCTGCCGGATGACGAGATCATCTGCGGCTGCAACGGCGTCACCAAAGAGACGATCAAGGACGCGATCCTGAACAAAAATTGCACGACCGTGTCGTCGGTTAAGGCCTGCACCAAAGCGTCCGGATCCTGCGGCGGCTGCAAGCCGCTGGTCGAGGGACTGGTTCAGCTCTATGCGGGTGATGCGGCAGGAGAGCCGGTCAAAGAAGGCATATGCGGCTGCACGACAATGAACCGCGACGAAATCGTCGCGGAAATCTCCCGGATGGGACTGAAGTCCATCAAAGAAGTGATGAACGTGCTGGGCTGGAACAATCCCGAAGGCTGCTCCAAATGCCGTCCTTCGCTGAACTACTATTTGGGCATGCTGTTCCCCGAGTCTTATAAGGATGAAAAAGAATCCCGGTTCACCAACGAGAGGTACCACGGGAACATTCAAAAGGACGGAACCTATTCCGTGGTGCCGCGGATATATGGTGGCGTCACTTCCCCGTCCGAGCTGAAGAAAATCGCCGAAGTCGCCGAGAAATTCGACGTGCCGATGGTCAAGATCACCGGCGGGCAGCGGATCGACCTGCTTGGCGTCAAGAAGGAGGATCTCCCGAAAATGTGGGAGGAGCTCGACATGCCTTCCGGTTATGCTTACGGCAAAGCGCTCCGCACGGTCAAAACCTGCGTCGGTTCCACCTTTTGCCGGTTCGGTACCCAGGACTCCATCGGCATGGGCATCCGGCTTGAAAAAGAGCTGGAACGTCTGAGTACACCGGCCAAGGTGAAGCTGGCCGTATCGGGATGTCCGCGGAACTGCGCGGAAGCGACGATTAAGGATTTCGGCGTAGTCGCCATCGATGGCGGCTGGGAGCTTCATGTCGGCGGCAACGGCGGCGTGCATGTGCGGGCAACCGAACTGCTCTGCGTCGTGAAGACGGAGGATGAAGTGGTCGAATGGGCGAGTGCCTTTATTCAATATTACCGTGAGCATGCGCAGTGGAATGAACGAACTTCGGTCTGGATTGAGCGGGTCGGGCTGGACAGCGTAAAGAAGGCGCTGGAGAAGAAGGAAGACCGCGAGGCTCTCCATGCGCGGCTGAAGCTGGCGCTCAGCACGCAGAAGGATCCGTGGAAGGAGATTTTGTCCGACAAGGAACTCCGCAAAAACTTTGAACCTCTGCCGAATGCAGAGCCTGTGAAGAACTAAGGGGGAAACGGGATGGTTAAACATCTGATCGGAAACATATCGGAAATCGATCCGAAAGGATCACGGACGGTGGTGCTGGAGGGGACGGAGATTGCCTTGTTCCGCTTAAGCGACGGGGATATTTTGGCGGTGGAGAACAAGTGCCCGCACAAAGGAGGAAAGCTCTCCGAAGGCATGGTGTGCGGCAAGGATGTGCATTGTCCGCTGCACGACTGGAAAATCGACCTGCGCAGCGGTTGCGTGCAGGAGCCGGATACTGGCAAGGTCGGCACCTATGAGGTTGAGGTGGATCCGGAAAGCGGGGCGATTTATTGCCTGACAGAATCTTAAGAAGAGGGAGGAGGAGCAGCCGATGGATTACGTAAAACCAGGCGAGGTTCTAAATGACATGATTGAGGGAGGCGCGAACAAAGCAAAGCTGAGTCCGGGGCAAATGCTGGTGCGCAGCTTGCTGGCGGGGGCGATTCTGGCCTGTGCCACGACGCTGGCCTTTACCGCTTCATCCCAAACGAATATTCCGATGGCCGGTGCGCTTATTTTTCCCGTAGGCTTTGTGATTATTGTGCTGCTTGGGCTGGAGCTGGTGACGGGGAGCTTTGCGCTCATTCCGCTGGCGGTGCTGCAGAAAAAGGCCTCGGTCCGTTCCATGCTTGGCAACTATGGCTGGGTCATCCTCGGCCATGTGATCGGCTGCCTGGTCTATGCGGTGCTGTACGGCCTGACCATTACCAAAATGGGGCACGACATGAGCAGCCCGCTTGTCCAGACGATCATCAAGACGAGCGAAGCAAAGACGCTGGCCTATAAGGAGCTCGGCGGCGAAGGTCTGCTGCTGGTCGTGATCAAGGCGATGCTGTGCAACTGGATGGTGACGCTGGGCGTGGTCATGGCGTTTACGTCCAAGTCCACCGCTGGAAAAATCGCAGCGATGTGGCTGCCGATTCTCATCTTCTTCGGCCAGGGTTTCGAGCATGCCGTCGTCAATATGTTCGTCATTCCGGCCGGGATGATGCTGGGCGCCAACGTCAGCTTTGCCGATTGGTGGCTGTGGAACCAGATCCCTGTGCTGATCGGCAACTTCATTGGCGGCGCTTTGTTTACGGGCGTAGCGTATTACGTGTCCATCCGCGGATTTGGCAAAAGCAAGCCGAGCGCGATCGGATCGGCCGGAGCCCGCGGCTCCATGGAGGCGGCGGCTGTGTCTGCCGAACGCGGCCGATGAAGCCGGGCATGGTATCTATTGTCGGCGCCGGTCCTGGTGATCCGGAGCTCATTACGGTAAAGGCGCTCCGGCGGATCCAGGAGGCGGATGTCATCTTGTATGACCGCCTGGTAAACAAGGAACTGCTTGGGTACGCGAAGAAAGGCGCTGCGCTAGTCTACGTTGGCAAGGCGCCGGGGCAGCATGCGGTGCCGCAGGCGGAAATCCACGAGCAGCTCGCCGCGTTCGCCATGAAGGGCAAGCAGGTCGTGCGGCTTAAGGGCGGCGACCCGCTGATCTTCGGCCGCGGCGGCGAAGAGGCGCAGGAGATGGCGCTGCGCGGCATCCCGTACGAGTTCGTGCCGGGCGTGACCTCGGCGATCGGCGCCGCCTCGTCGGCGGGCATCCCGCTGACCCACCGCGGGCGGAGCGCCTCGGTCGCCTTCGTCAGCGGCTCGAGCTGTGCCGGCCGGGAGCAGGGTCCCCGCTGGGACCTGCTTGCCCAGGGCGTCGACACCCTGGTCGTGTACATGGGTGTCGCCGGCATGGCCGATATCTGCCGCGAGCTGATCGCTCACGGCCGGCCGCATTCGGCCCCGGCTGCGATCGTCGAGCAGGGGACGAGCGAGCAGGAGCGGGTCATTACCGGCACGGTGGGCAGCATCCACAAGCTGGCCACCCTCATGCACGTCAAAAACCCGGCTTTGCTCATTTTTGGCGAGGTGGTGCATGTGCGGGAGCAGCTGCTCCGCCTGGCCGAGGAGGCTGAGGAGCGGATCGGGTAACTTTAGGAAAGCCGTGAGAAGGGACAACCGAATGGGGGGCCAGTCTAATCGAACGGCTGGCAGATTACCCTGGAGGACTGATACAGCAGGATTTTAAAATCGAGATCAAGTAAGCTTCACGATCAGAAGGGCTCTGCCGCGGCGCAGGGCCTTTTTCATTGGAGTCGGTAAACGTTTTAGATCATAAAAGATTAATTGCGTGAACCACATCTCATTTTATTCCTATTGTACTCATCGGATTAATATTCTATAGTAAGGTCAAAGACCCCAATCTCTTCTTTAAAGGACGGTGAACCCCGATGAAGGAAATTCCGGAACCCTACGTCAAAGCGAATCAGACCGGCATCGTGCTGTTTGTGATCCTGACCGCCGTGTTCAACCAGCCGTACATTTTGCTGGCGCTGTGGATCATTCAGGTGCTTGGATTGCTGACAGGGAAAAATGCGTTCGTGCTCCTGGCCAAACCGTTTCTGCGTGTCCAAGGCAAACCGACTCAGGCGCTGGAACTGCAGCGGTTCAACAATGTGCTGGCCGTGCTGTTCCTGACGCTGTCGCTGCTCTTTTTTGCACTGCAGCTGCCGGTGCTCGGGTATATTTTTGCGGCGATGCTGTTTCTGGCGGCATTCGTGGCGCTGTGTGGTTACTGCATCGGCTGTACGGTGTATTTTCAATACAAGCAGTTTAAGGCGAGAAGACGGATTCATTCATAAACGGGTTTAATATACAGGGAAAGTGACCGCTCACCGGTCCGTTCGTTTCCACACCATCGAGGCGCTCGCAGGAGCGCTTTTTTGCTGCGCCCTTCTTCATCAGCCGCTGGCAGTCGCCGAGAATAAAATAGGGTAATATATAGAATGAACTACAGAAATGAATCTATAATTAATTCAGATGAGAATCCTATTTTTGAATGGACAAGGAGTGGTGAATGGTGAACCCGGAAAATAAAAGCTTCTTCTATACAGGTACATACGCCCCTGAGGCGGAAAAGGGGATATTCCTCTGTTCCCTCGACACGGAAACCGGGGAAATGGCCGTCGTGAACGGCCTGCCCGGCATTGCCAATCCCTCGTATCTGACGCTGAATGCGGCGGGGGACCGGCTGTATGCGGTGAGCGAAACGGGAAGCGGCGAGATCTTCGCCTATTCGATCGACAATGAAACCGGCGAGCTCCATCTGCTGGACCGGATGCCGACGGAAGGGGCGGACCCCTGCTATGTCTCCTTGACCCGGGACGGGCAGTTTGCGATGGTGTCCAATTATTCCAGCGGGCATATCAATGTGTTCCGGATCGGCGAAACCGGCGGGCTGGCGGAGATGAGCTCCATCGTCAAGCACAGCGGGCGCAGCATCCGGGACGACCGGCAGGAGGGGCCGCATCCGCACTCGATTTTTCAGGATCCGGAAGGTAGGTTTGTGCTGGTCTGCGACCTGGGGCTGGATGAAATCGTGCTCTACCGCCTGGAAGACGGCAAGCTGGTGACCCATGGGGAAGTAAAAACGACGCCGGGAGCGGGCCCGCGCCACTTTGATTTTCATCCGTCCGGCAAGTGGGCGTACGGCATTAACGAGCTCGACAATACGGTAACGGTGTTTGCCTATAACGGGCAGGCCGGGGAATTGAAAGTGCTGCAGAACATATCTACGCTGCCTGAGGATTTTACCGGGGAGAGCTTCTGCGCCGACATCCATATTTCCCCTTGCGGGCGTTTCTTGTACGGGTCCAACCGGGGAGATGACAGCATCGTCCTGTTCCATATCAACGAGTCGACCGGTGAGCTGACCCCGGTGGATTGGGTATCGACGGGCGGCGAGTTTCCGCGCAATTTCGCGATCATTTCGGGATACCTGATAGCGGCAAACCAGAATACCGGCAATATGCTGTCGTACAAGATCGATTCGGATTCCGGGCGATTGACGCCGACCGGCTTTGCGCTGGAGCTGCCGAAGCCGGTATGCATTCAGCAGTGGGTGAAGGGCGAATAGCAGGCTAATTTCTTAACAACCAAAACCAGGGTTCCATTTTATGGTTCCCCTGGTTTTTTTGTTGTGATACATTGGGGTTAAGCTCCATTGCAAATTTCCGATATGACGGAGCGATGAGAGGGGAATAGGATGAGGAAGTTCCGATGGCTCGATTACGCGATTGTGTTTGTCCTCGTTTTTGGTCTGGGGATCATCAATATCGTCCCGCCGGCCAATTATGCTGCCATTGTGGCCAGTCTCGCTGTATCCGCAATGCTGGTCAGTCTGGTGGTCGGCACTGTCACGAACCTGGTGTTCAGGTCCAGAAAAAGAAATTGATTTTTGTGAAAAAAAGGTTTGACAGGTACGTTTCGGCTCACTACAATATAGCCATATAACATACTAATCAGGTAGGAATAATTACAAATTGCAGTTCTCACCGTACGGACGGAGGAACCTCTGGAACAGGAGCAGACAGGTCGATTCATGACCGGATTGTCTGCAGGCTGTGCCGGATTTTCCTCTGTCCTTTTTTGCTTGGCGAACACCGGCCAAACCGAGAATTTCACGATGAATCATGGTCAGGCCGTACATTTATCACTGGGGAGTGGGTCTATGGTACACGTATGGAGAAGAAAACAAATCGTAAGGCGGGGAGTGAGCGCAGGGCTGGCACTGCTGCTGACTGCTGCGCTAGCGGCCTGCGGAAATGGAAGCGGCAGCGGAAGTACTGACAAAGAGGCGGGGGGCACGACCGAAGGGAAAAGCACGGAGGCGCAGGCGGACAGCTCGGCCAAACCGGTTGAACTGCTGAACGTCTCCTACGACCCGACGCGGGAGCTGTACGAGAACTACAACAAGGCGTTTGCGGCCTATTGGGAAAAAGAAAAGGGCCAGAAGGTCACAATTAAGCAGTCGCATGGGGGCTCGGGGGCGCAAAGCCGTTCCGTTATCGACGGACTCGAAGCGGATGTGGTCACGTTGGCGCTCGGCTATGACATCGATGCGATACAGAAGAAAGGCCTGATCAATGAAGGCTGGGAAAGCAAATTCGAGCACAACAGCACTCCATACAGCTCGACGATCGTGTTTCTGGTGAAAAAGGGCAACCCGAAGAACATCAAGGATTGGGGCGATCTGATCAAAGGCGACGTGGAAGTCATCACGCCGAATCCGAAGACATCGGGCGGCGCCCGCTGGAATTACCTGGCGGCGTGGGGTTATGCCTTGAAGCAAAACAATAACGACGAGGCCAAAGCGCAGGAGTTCGTCAAGGAACTGTTCAAGCACGTACCCGTGCTCGACACCGGCGCCCGCGGAGCGACGACAACCTTCGTAGAGCGCGGCATCGGCGACGTGCTGCTTGCCTGGGAGAACGAGGCCATGCTGTCGGTCAAGGAGCTTGGTCCGGACAAATTCGACATCGTCTATCCGTCGGTCAGTATCCTTGCCGAACCGCCGGTCGCAGTCGTTGACAAAGTCGTGGATAAGCGAGGAACCCGCGAAGTGGCCGAAGCTTACCTGAAGTACCTGTACTCGGAGGAAGGCCAAACGATCGCCGCGGAAAACTTCTACCGGCCGACACTGGATAGCGTCAAGGAGAAGTTCAAGGATAAATTCCACGACATCAACCTGTTTACGCTGCAGGATGTGTTCGGAACGTGGGATGAGACGCAGCAGAAGCATTTTAGCGACGGAGGCATTTTCGATCAAATTTATACGCCTGGCAGCTGATCGGCGCACACAAGGCCGAAGGCAGGAAAGGATGAACGGTCATGAGTCAAGTGAATGCGGCCCGGCGGAGGGTGCTGCCGGGTTTTGGGCTGACGCTGGGATACAGCGTGCTGTATTTGAGCTTGGTGGTGCTGATCCCGCTGTCGGCGCTCCTCCTAAATTCCACAGGGCTGAGCTGGGACAAATTTTGGCATGTGGCTACCGACCCGCGGGTGCTGGCCTCTTACAAGATCAGCTTTTTGACCTCGGCGGCGGCCGCCCTGATCGACTCGATCCTGGGGCTGCTGATCGCTTGGGTGCTGGTGCGTTACGAGTTTACCGGTAAAAGGCTGTTTGACGCGCTGATCGACCTGCCCTTTGCGCTTCCGACCGCGGTAGCGGGGGTCGCCCTGACTGCGCTCTACTCGCAAAACGGCTGGATCGGCTCGCTGCTGGAGCCGCTGGGCATCAAGGTGGCTTTTACGCAGCTGGGCATTACGATCGCGCTGATGTTCATCGGCATTCCGTTCGTTGTGCGGACTGTGCAGCCTGTGCTGCAGGATGCGGAGCGGGACGCCGAGGAGGCGGCCGCCACGCTCGGGGCGAAGCGATTCCGGACGTTTCGGACCATCATTTTGCCGGAGCTGATTCCGCCGCTCCTGACGGGTTTTGCCCTGGCGTTCGCGCGCGGCATCGGGGAATACGGCTCGGTCGTATTCATTTCCGGAAATATGCCGATGAAGACGGAAATCGCCCCGCTGCTCATCATGTCAAAGCTGGAGCAGTACGATTATGCCGGCGCCGCCGCCGTAGCGATCCTGTTGCTGCTGATCTCGTTTCTGCTGCTGCTCGTCATCAATTCGCTGCAGCGGTGGACACGGCGCTCGGTGCGTTAATGCCCCGCACGGGTTTAACCCGGCCCGGACTATCCCCTATGCTCAAGTGTCACTAAGAAAAGGAGGGCTTTCCTATGGCAGGTACCGTGCCCATGACTTCCGTTCAAACGAGTGCCCAGGCTTCTCCGGCCACGACGGAAGCGGCCTGGGTGAAATGGCTGCTGATTACGGCGGCTGGGCTGGCGATGCTCTGGCTGATCGTGCTGCCGCTGCTCATCGTCCTCACCGAGGCGCTCAAGAAGGGATGGGATGTGTACGTCGCGGCTCTCGCCGATCCAGACGCGCTGTCCGCCCTGAAACTGACGCTCATCGTTGCGCTGGTGACCGTTCCGCTGAACACGGTGTTCGGCATCGCCGCGGCCTGGGCCATTACTAAATTCAAGTTTCGCGGCAAAGGGGCGCTGATCACGCTGATCGACCTGCCCTTTGCGGTGTCGCCCGTCATCGGAGGGCTGATCTTCGTGCTCGTGTTTGGGGCCAACGGCTGGTTCGGCCCCTGGCTGAGCGACCACGATATCAAAATCATCTATGCCGTGCCGGGCATCATCCTGGCGACGCTGTTCGTGACCTTTCCCTTCGTGGCGAGGGAATTAATTCCGCTGATGGAGGACCAGGGCACCCAGGAGGAGGAGGCGGCTGTAACGCTTGGCGCGCGAGGCTGGCATGTATTCACTCGGGTGACCCTGCCAAATATTAAATGGGGCCTCCTGTACGGGATGATCCTCTGCAACGCCCGTGCTATGGGGGAATTCGGGGCGGTGTCAGTCGTCTCCGGGCACATCCGCGGACAGACGAATACGCTGCCGCTGCACGTTGAAATTTTGTATAACGAATACCAGTTCTCGGCGTCGTTTGCGGTGGCGTCGCTGCTCCTGCTGCTGGCGCTGGTCACTCTTCTTTTTAAAAGTTGGCTGTCGTGGAAAAATGCTCATTGACAGCGATTTTACCCGCGTGATAATGTTAAACCATACTAATTTGGTTGGAAAAGAAGGATTATTATTACATTCATCCCCAATGGCTCATATTCCTTAAAATCCAGGAACTAAAGGAGGCGTCAATTGTGGCAAAACCTCTTATCGTTGATGAAGTATGGAAGGAACGTATTGCGAGTCAGCTGAACGATATGGAATTCGGTTCGCTTCACATCGTTGTGCATGAGGGACAGATCGTGCAGATGGAGCGGACGGAACGCAAACGGTTCGAGAACACGCCGGGCAGCTCCGTGAAGGCGGCAGGAAGAGCCGAGCGGAGGACCGGAAGAGAGTCCGGGCTGCGCTAGCCTCGAACGCCCCCGTCAGCATGACGAACGGACAATAAATAACCCCGCTGAATGCCTTACCTTCCATCGTGGAAGGGGGCAGGACAGCGGGGTTATTTTTTAAGAGATCAGAAAGTATAAGTTTCGGAGCTTCTGCTTCCTGATCTCGCAAGAAAAACCTTCCTCTAGACGCGGTCTGTCTTCTTTGAGCCGACCCTATTCCACAAGTGGAACGAGGGGGAAATCCGCTGGACGCAGGCTTTGGAGGCTCAGCGATCCTTCGGATTCTCCTCGTTGTCCTGGGATACTTCGCGGTGGCCGGCATAGGGCCGGTTCCGGCGGCTGGGCTTGGGGTTCAGGTTAAAGCCGAACAGGAACAGCACCACCTGGACGGCCAGTATGTAAGGTGCCGCGGTTAAACCGAGCAGGTGCAGAAGCGCCACCGCGGCGATGATCAGGGCGAGCAGCCGGTACAGAATGCCCGGCGTATCCCTTCGGGTATCCATGATGACCCAGTACAGGAAGAGCGTGGCCGCGAGGCATGAAATGAGCCGCGTCCACAGCTCAAGGCTTGTCCACGACAAGGCGGCGGCGCCGCTGTCCTGAAAGCCGTTATACAGCTGGATGAACCAATACAGGGTGAGGACCAGAGCGGCGAAAGGAACCGCCGGGCGGATCATTCTCCAGAAGCTGGTGCCCCAGCCGGGATTGTCTATTTTGCGGATCAGCACCGATTGTTCATGAATCCGCCGGTGGATTTCCCGGTCCAGCATTTTCTGCAGCATCAGGAGCCGGGAGAAATCCCGTTCGCGTATGTAAGCATCGATCATGTCCAGCAGCTCCGGAGTCATCAGCGGGGCCGCCTTGCATTCCTGGAGCAGCTGGACAAGCTGGTCCGGCTCCTGGGCGCCGACATGGGCGGCTTCCACTTCTTCGCCAAGGACGCCCTGCGCCCGGCTGTACAGGGCGAGGGTGCGCTGCAGCAGCTCCAGCCGCGCGGCGGCCTCGGCCCTCAAGGAACGGGATGTGCGGATGTACAGCCAGAGGAAGACGATGACCGCGAGCCCAGCTATGATCAAATTTGACTCTGTTCCGGTCAGCCGGTCAAGGCCGGCCTGTAGAGCAAGGGACAACAGCGCCACCTCCCTTCATTCATTATTATTTTATCAAGATCAGGAATTTCAAAGGTGAAGCTGAATCATTAAATGATCGCAAGAAAAACTTCCTCTAAACGTGGTCTGTCTCCTGTGAAGTTTCATCAATAGCCGTTTTTCTTTAGATCATGGAATTACAAACTTTAGGTGAAGCAAGATAAAAATACAATGATCGCAAGAAAAACTTCCGCTAAATGTGGTCTGTCTCCTTTGAAAATACATCAATAGCCGTTTTTCTTAACTATTGCATAACCTTTCCGGGATTTCAACAGGTTAACCTTCGCTACTCAAGGTTTGCGGATAATATATGAGGCAGTTCACCCAGCTCCCGCAGCAGATCCTGCAGCGTCCCGTTATGCTTGGCCCTGGCTTTGATGTTCAGGTGATACAGGCTGCTATCGCCCGGGTCCTGTTCGAGCTGGTAGGAGGTCACTGCGATTTTCCGCGCCGACAGGCGCTCTAGAATCGGCTTCACGGACTCCTTGTCGTCCAGCTCAAATGAAATGATGAGCGCTTTGCCGGTTTTGAATATGCTCAGCAGCTCCAGGCCGATCATGACGAGAATCGTGGCGCTGATCCCGGCGGCATACATGCCCGAGCCTATGGTCAGGCCGATGCCGGATGTAGCCCACACGCCGGCTGCGGTCGTCAGGCCGCGCACGCTTTTCCGCTCGATAATGATCATGCCTGCACCTAAAAAGCCGATGCCGCTGACGGCTTGGGCGGCGACCCGGCTCGGGTCGAGCGCCACGTGGTCGTGGTCCATAATGTCGAAGAAACCGTACTTGGATACCAGCATAATTAATGCGCTTCCAACCGCAACGAGAAAGTGGGTGCGCAGCCCCGCCTCCTTGGCTCTCAGCTCCCGCTCAAGGCCGATTACGGCTCCAAGCAGGCCGGCCACGGCCAGCCGGACGATAAATTCACCAATCATGTGACAACAACTCCTCTCCATGCTACAAATGTTTTTGCAACCATCCACCGTCCCTAAAGTACTGCTTCCCAGGTAACATTACCCATTCAGCCCGCCGATGCCAATCGGATTTTCACCCCCGCCCTGAATTGGGTAAGTATTGAGCAAACGATGAGACACGGGAGGCGGAGGCTATGGATTATGGCATGATCACCATAAAATTAATTACGGGATTCATCGGCTTATGGCTGATGACCCGGGTTCTCGGGAAAAAGGAAATTTCCCAGCTGACCCCCTTCGACTTCGTCTCCTCGCTTATGCTGAGCGAGCTGGTGGGGAATACGGTATACCAGAAGGACGTCCACTATGGCCAGCTCCTGTTCGGACTGGCGGTTTGGTTCATCCTATCGTATTTATTTGAAAAAGTCACCCAGTATGCGCGCCGAACGAGGGGGCCTTTGGAGGGTACGCCTTCCATATTAATACACAGCGGGAAAGTGGATATGCGGGAAATGAAAAAGAACCGGCTGGATTTTGAGCAGCTGCGCATGATGCTGCGTCAAAAGGATATTTTTTCCCTGCGCGAGGTTGCTTATGCCATCTTTGAAACGAACGGCTCGCTCAGCGTTCTGAAGAACGCGGATTTTGAAGCGGTTCAAAAACAGGATCTGGATCTGGATTCGGATCCATCCGGCCTGACCTATAATCTGCTGGAGGATGGGGATTATAACGACGATAAATTGCAGCAGATCGGCAGAGACCGGAAATGGCTGGCGGCCATGCTGAAGGAAAAAGGCTTCAGCGATCCAGGCAAGCTGGCCTATGTCGAATGGGAGGAAGGGAAAGGATTATACATTTTGCAGCATAACCGGGAAGGGCAGACGGGGAGCGGACGGCTGCAAAAAGCGGAAGGATAGCATGCGGAAGACAGGTCATGTAGAATAATAACAGGCATAACAGCGAAGGAGATAATAACCTATGGAAACGATCAATGCAATGCATATTACGATATTTGGAGCCAGTGGACAGGTCGGAAAAGCCATCGTTCGTGAGGCGCTGAAGCGCGGGCACGGGGTCACGGCCGTCGTGCGGGATCCCGCCAAGCTGACCGAGGAGCATGAACGGCTGAACGTGGTGACCGGAAACATTCTGGACCCTGCATCGGTGGCCAGCGTTTGCGAGGGGCAGGATGCGGTCATCAGCGCATACGGTCCGACGTTTGGCGAGGAGCAGGAGCTGCTGGAAGCCGCGCGTTCACTCATCGAGGGCGTGCAGCGCGCCGGCGTGAAGCGGCTGCTCATCGTCGGCGGGGCGGGCAGCCTGAAGACCGGTCCGGATACGCTGCTGATGGATACGCCGGAATTTCCGCAGGAGCTGGTGCCGCTTGCCAGGGCGCATGCGGATGCGTACGACATTTACAGACTGTCCGATCTGGATTACAGCTACCTCAGCCCGGCGGCGGTGCTGGAAACCGGACGGCGCACCGGCAACTTCCGGATCGGCATGGACATGCTCATCACCGATGAGCTGGGCAGCAGCCGGATCTCGATCGAAGATCTGGCCGCGGCCCTGATCGACGAAATGGAGGATCCGTATTTCGTCCGCACCCGGTTTACGGTAGCTTACTAGGTTAGCGACGGGTCTCTGCGGTCGGGCTGCTTCTATATTAAGCATCCGGGCGGAGGCTGCCTTAGAATTGAACAATACGAGGGTCCCTTTAAAACAGCTGGATGACATCGAAGACAACCCCACATCTGTGGGGTTGTTTCATATAAGGAGGAGACGGCAGATGTATATCGTGACATCCGACGAAATGAGAGAGCTGGACCGCCGAACGATCGAGGAGGTCGGCATCCCGGCGGTGGCGCTGATGGAGAACGCCGGCAGAGCTATCGCGGAGGAGGTGATCCGGTGGTGCCGGGAGTGCCGTTATATCAGCAGCGGCAGCTGGCAAGGCGCCGAGTCCAAGAGTGGAAGCCCGGGCGATATTGTGCCGGCGGTTCAAGGAGACGCCGCGCTCCGGCTGGCGGAACCAGAGCGCGAGCATTGGCTCGTCTTGGCCGGCAAGGGCAACAACGGCGGGGACGGCCTGGTCGCGGCGCGGTACTTGCGTGAAGCGGGCATGCGCGTCACGATCGTTTACGCCGCAGAGCCCGGCCGCCTCACCGGCGAGGCGGCGCTGCAGCGGGACGCGGCCCGCGTATTGGGCATCCCGGTGCTCGTCCACGGCCGGGACGACGTGGACTTCACCGCCTGCACGGGCATCGTGGATGCCCTGCTCGGCACTGGCAGCCGCGGTGCGCCACGCGGCGCCTACGCCGAGCTGATTGCCGCGGCGAACGGCAGCGGCAGGGACATCGTGTCGGCGGACATCCCGAGCGGGCTGGACGCCGACACGGGGGCCGTGCACGATCCCTGCATCCGTGCACGGCGGACCGTAGGCCTCGCGTTCCTGAAGCGAGGCCTGGCGCAGTTCCCCGGCGCGGAAGCCGCCGGGGAGATCGTGGTGCGCGCCATCGGCATCCCCGCGCTGCTGTGCGCGCAGCAGAACGTCAGCACGTTTCTGCTGACGGAGGAGGTGCTGCGCACGCGGCTTGGGGTCGATACGGCGCGCCGCCGCTCGCCGGACGGCCATAAAGGCACGTACGGCCACGTGCTTGTAGCGGCGGGCAGCCTGCCGATGAGCGGCGCGGGCCTGCTCTGCTCGCGGGCGGCCCTGCGCGCCGGCAGCGGCCTCGTTACCTGGGCGCTGCCGGGTCCGCTGCTGCCGCATATGGCGGGCGCCGCGCCGGAGGTCATGCTCGCCTCGGCGACCGCCGCCGACTGGCACGAGGCCTCCGCCGCCCGCGTCCTCGAGCTGCTGGCCGGGCGCGACGTGCTCGCCGTCGGCCCCGGGCTGGGGCGCTTCGAGGGCGACGGACGCTGGCTGCGCACGCTCTGGGAGGAGGCGGCATGCCCGATGGTCGTCGACGCCGACGCGCTCAACATGCTGGCCGCCAGCGACGACCTGGACGCGTGGAAGCCGCGCCGGGCGGCCACGGTGCTGACGCCGCATCCCGGCGAAATGGCGCGGCTGGCCGGCTTGTCTACCGCCGAGGTGCAGCGCGACCGGATCCGCCTGGCGTCCGAATACGCCAAGGCGCACCGGGTGACGCTGGTGCTCAAGGGCGCACGGACGGTCATCGCCACGCCGGACGGCGATGCTTACGTGAACGCGACCGGCAGCCCGGGCATGGCGACCGGCGGTGCCGGCGACGTGCTGACCGGCATCATCGCCGGGCTGCTGGCCCAGGGCGCAAGCGGTCCGCAGGCCGCCGCGTTCGGCGTGTATCTGCACGGTCTGGCCGGCGAAGCCGCAGCGCGGCGCCGCGCACATCCGGCATCCCTCGTGGCGGGCGATATTATCGAAGCGCTGTAGCCGGCCAGAGCCGCAAAAGCGGCGGCTACAGAAAGCCCCAGCAGAGCAGGGGAACCAGCAGGGCGAAAATCAGCGTGATGAGCGAATCGCGTACAAACAGCTTTTTCCCGACGTAAAACAGCAGCACCGTACACATGCCCGCCACCGTGGAGGCGATATGGTCCGTTCCTGCGGCGTCATGTACATACAGCGCATAGAAGCACAAAAAACCGGCCGCCGCGTAGATGGAGATTTGTTTGTCCCTGGACAGGGGGGGCAGCACGTACAGCACAAAATCCGCCAGAATGGAGGCGGTCATCGCATAACCGTAGACCCAGTAGGACAAGGGAATGGGCAGATCGGTGTCCGATGCCAGAGGAAGCTGATCCTGAAGGGGCAGCATGCCGGAGAGTATCACCAGCAGGAGCAGCGTCAAGCCGGCCGATGCGAGCTTGTTCAGGGCGTACAGCCCCGATTTGAGCCTGGACGAGATAAAGGGGGAGCGGTCTGAATTCATCAAGTTTCTCTCCTTGTGATTCCATAGTACGTAGTACAGCATAATCGGATGCCGGAGCAAAGGTGACTGGGGATGTCATCTGCAGGCGGCAGAGGTTTTAGCGGTGCAGGTTTGGAGTTCCGCTGCTGAAAAAAGTAAAAATTAGCGTGAATATGATCAAAATACCGTCAAAGCTGCTGACGGTATTTTTTTATAATATCAAGTATGAAATCCAGAGCCATTGCTTCCTGATATTGCAAGAAAAACTTCCTTTAGACGCGGTCTGTCTTCGGTGAAGGTACGTCGATCGACGTTTTTCTTTTAATCAAATCAGGCTTTAAGGAATGCAGAAGAAACGGGGTGTGGAGCTTGGAACAACGAATGGAAACGGCCGCGGTAGCGCCGCCGGGCATAGGGGAACGCACCCAGAAGGGCGGCTCCCTCCAGCGGGGCGAAACGCTGTGGGGAATGCTGTTTGTCAGCCCGATGCTGCTCGGGGTATTCATCCTCGTGCTGGTGCCGATCGTCGCAACGATGGTGCTCGGATTTGCCGACTGGAACTTTGTGCAGGGGTGGAACGGCATCCGCTGGGTCGGATTTGAAAATTTTCGTAATTTGCTTCATGATGACATGTTTATTAAATCGGTCCGCAATAATGTCATCTTTCTGCTGACCGTACCGGTGTACATGCTCATTTCGATGGTGCTCGCCATCCTGATCGACCGGTTCGTGTACATGAAGAGCTACTTCAAAGTCGCTTACTTCATGCCCTATATCTCGAGCGTCGTCGCAGTCGCCGTCGTTTGGCAGGTGCTGTTCCAGCCCTCCTACGGCCCGATCAACGAACTGCTCAAATCGATCGGGGTGCATCATCCGCCAAAATGGATTGCCGATCCGCATTTTGCGCTGCTGTCGATCATGATGATTTCGGTCTGGATCTCCATCGGCTTCAACATGATCATTTACATCGCCGGGCTGCAGTCAATCCCGCGCGACCTGTACGAGGCGGCTGACATCGACGGCGCCAACGGTTGGACAAAATTCACCCGGATTACGGTGCCGCTGCTGTCGCCGACGTCCTTTTTCCTGATGGTGACGGGTATCATTTCGACGTTCAAAGTGTTCGATATCATTGCGGTGATGACGCAGGGCGGCCCGGTGGGCTCTACGACGATGATGGTCTGGTACCTGTACGACACGGCATTCGTCAATTTGAAGGTGGGCTACGCTTCGGCGATCGCCGCCGTCCTGTTCGCCTTTGTTATGCTGATTACCCTTGGACAGTGGTCCGCCCAGAAGAAATGGGTCAATTACTAAGCGAAAGGAGCTGAGCGGAAAATGACGACACATACCGGGCCCGACTGGCGCAGGCTAGTCATCACCGTGGTCATGCTGGCGGTCAGCATCCTGTTTCTGATGCCGTTCATCTGGATGCTGGTCACTTCCTTCAAAATCGAAAAGGACGTCTTCGTCTACCCGATCCAGTGGATTCCAAGGAAATGGAACGCGGTGGCGAATTATAAAGAGGTGTGGTTCGGCGATTACCCTTTTTATCTCTATTACTGGAACTCGATCAAGGTAAGCGTGCTGACGACGCTGATCTCCTGCACGGCGTCGGCCCTGGCCGCCTACGGCTTCTCCAAAATCCAGTTTGCCGCCGGCCGCTGGCTGTTCATGATCGTGCTGGTCACCTACATGATTCCGGGGCAGGCCATCCTGATTCCGCAGTTTATTTTGTACCGCAACATCGGCTTGTTCGACAGCCATTTCGGCCTCATTATTCTAGGCAGCTTCAGCGTGCTGGGCACGTTCATGCTCCGTCAATTCTTTATGGGCATTCATCAGGAGTTCATCGAGTCGGCGAAAATCGACGGCGCGGGCCATCCGCGCATCTTCTCCTCGATCGCGCTGCCGCTCGTGAAGCCGGCGGTGGCGACTTACGCCATTCTGCGGTTTATCTGGACATGGAACGATTATCAGAATCCGCTGATCTTTCTGCGGAGCGACCGGCTGTTTACGATTCCGCTGGCGATGCAGAAGTTTACGTCTTTAAGCGGGGAGTTCTACTCGCTGATCATGGCCGCGGCGGTATCCGCCATTTTCCCGCTGCTGCTGATTTTTATCATTGGGCAAAAAAACGTCATCGCTGGCATCGCCCTCGGGGGAGTCAAGGGCTAGCATCCGTCAAAATAGCAGGATCAACGGTCAATTTAGCGTCATGAGCCGGGGGAACGGCCCCGGTATAATCAAAGCGTCAGATACGGGAAAACGCAGCCGGCAAGCGGTGGGCATACGGAGGCACACGGAGGCAGATAAAGCGGTAAATACTGCCCAAGGTCGTGTCCTGTTAGCCGTATGGTAGTTGGCGGTAGAAGCATTTTCACGGGCAAGCATAATCCAAGGGAGGTTATTGAGGGATGAAGAGAAAAAGATGGCTTACCGGCGCGGCAGCCGGCATGCTGCTGATCAGTTTGCTGTCAGGCTGCGGGGGAAGCAGCGGCGGCGGGGATAGCGAAGGGGCGGCGTCCGGCTCCGGCGGATCAAGCGGCGGCCAGGACAAGGTCAACCTGAGATTATACACCTATGGAACCGAGGAAGCCTACAATTGGAGCAAGACGCTCAAAGCCTACGAAGACGCCAACCCCGGCGTCACGATCGAGCTGGTGCAGCTCAGCGAAAAAGGCGATACGCAGGAGGCTTCCAAGAAACTGGATCTGGAGGCGGCGTCCTCCGCGCAGATGGACATCCTCATGTTCAGCGATCCGGCCGGATACGCGCAGCGCGTGGCTTTGGGCATGGCGGAACCGCTGGACGACTACATTGCCAAGGACGGTTATAAGGAAGAGACGGATTATAAAGTCGATACCCGCCTGAACGGCAAGGTGTATGCGCTTCCGGGCAAGTTCAACCCGTGGTACGTGCTATTGAACAAGGACCATTTGGATGAAGCGGGCCTGAGCGTGCCGACGGATTGGACGTGGGACCAGTTTGCCGATTATGCGAAAAAGCTTACCAAGGGCGAAGGTGCAAGCAAGCGCTACGGCACGTACTTCCACGGCCCGCAGGGCGGGGGCTGGCTCGAATTCCTGAAGCTGAAGATGGAGAATCAGCCGGAAAATTCCGACTTTCTCAAGGCCGACGGCTCCTCGAATCTGGATGATCCCAATTTCCGGGCGACGCTGGAACTGCGGCTGAAAATGGAAAAAGAGGACCAGTCCTCCGTTCCGTATACCGATATGATTTCGCAGAAGCTCAATTACCGGACGCAGTTTTTTAACCAATCGGCGAGCATGATCGTGATCGGCAGCTGGATGAATACCGAAATCGGCGGGACGGATAAGGTGTCGCTGGAGTTTAACGTCGCCGTGGCGCCGTTCCCGAAAAATAAGGAGGGCGATCCCACGGGTATCACCCCGGTCACGACCGATTATGTCGCCGTCGCCGCCAAGTCCAAGCATAAGGAAGAAGCCTACAAGTTCGTGCGCTGGTACACGACCGAAGGGCAGACGGTCCAGGGTAAAAATATTCCGGCCTGGAGCCAGGTGAAGAGCGACCAGGTGGAGCAAATCATCGATACGATCCTCGCCGGCACGAAAACCCCGGAGAAGGTCGACAAGAAGTCATTGGTCGACACGCTGGTCGCCTCGAAAGCATCGGCGATCGTACCGCCGGCCTCCTACCAGGCCGAAGTGTTCAAAGCGGTCAACGAGGAATACGAGAAGCTGATCCTCGGCAACCAGGATATCGATGCGACGGTGAAAAACTCGCAGGAGCGCGTGAACAAAATCATCGAATCCAACCAAAAATAATTTTGGTATAATATGATCCAAAAACGGGGGACGGCGATTTCGTCCCTTTTTTGTACCCTGGGGGGACCATCATGATCAACCGGCTGCGGCACTTGGCGCTGCGCTCGATTCGCCACAAGCTCATTTTCGCGTCGATTGTCTGCATCGTCGTTCCCGCGGTCATCAGCCTGATTGTATACAACGGCTTATCGCGGGAGGCGGTGAAGCGGCAGGCCGTATCGAACGCGAGGGATTCGCTGCAGCTGGTGGCCGGATCCGTCACAAACCTGCTGTCCAGCAAGCTGAACATCGCCAACTACATTCAGGTCAATTCCGGTTTGAACACCTACTTCAAGCAGGTCGCCTCAGGCAATGAGGAGAAGGATCCGTACCGCCGGTTCACCGAGGCGAACCGGGTGCTGGAGCAGCTCGACAGCCTGACGGTGGTCGGCGAGCAGACGTATGTGACCGTGCTGCTGACAAACGGGGCGTATTACATGAATTATTCCGTAAGCGATTACAATCCGCCGGACCTGACCCGGCAGCCCTGGTTCAGGCAGATGAAGGAGCTGAGAGGGCTGGAATCTTATTGGACCGGGCCTGAGCGAACCGTCTACGTGCAGGATCAAGCCGATCACCCTTACCAGTTATCCATAGCCCGGTCGCTGCGGCTGGCCAATTCGGAAATTTACGGCTATGTGGTGGTGTCTTGGGTGGAGGACCAGGTTAGCGGCATCTTTGACCGGCTCTCCAAAGGAAACCGGGTGCTGATGGTAGACGGCTCGGGCACGATCGTATCGGGACCGGCCGGCCAAATCGGCAGGAAGTTTGCTTATGCTGATCTGAACGAGGGAACCAAGCAGTATTCGATTGAACGGATCGACGGGGAGAAGTTCCTGATGGTGGAGCAGGAGATTCCGATGAACGGCTGGCATCTCGTGCTGATGCAGCCGTATCGGGACGCAATCGTGGACCTGAATGCCATCTTCAGCAAAGTATTTCTGTTCGAAATGATCTCGTTCTTCGTCTTCCTTCTGCTGCTGATCGTGCTGGTGCGCAGGTTCACGACGCCGCTCGTCCGGCTTGGCAAGGTAACGAACGCGGTACAGCGCGGCAACCTGGACGTGCGTTCAGGCGTTGCCGGCAACGATGAGATCGGGCGGCTCGGACTGTTGTTTGACCAGATGCTGGACCGGGTCAAAGAGATGATCGCCGAGGTGTCGGACCACCAGGCCCGCAAACGAAGGGCCGAGCTTAAAATGCTGCAGGCGCAAATTCACCCCCATTTTTTGTTCAACGTGTTAAATTCCATCCGGATGAAGGTCATGAAGCGCGGCGATCCGGAGAGCGCCAAGATGATCGGCTCGCTGTCAGTCCTGCTCCGCATGACGATCAGCCGCGAGGAAGACGAAATTTTGCTGCATGAGGAGATCGACCTGATTTCCCATTACGTCGCCCTGATGAACCTGCGGCAGAAGGAGGAGGCCGCGCTGCAGCTGGATATTGACCCGGAGGCGTTTCTGATCAAAGTGCCGCGCTTCTTCCTGCAGCCCTTGGTCGAGAATGCGATGATCCATGGGCTGAGCCGCCAGGCGGGCACGATATCGATCCGGGCGGTGACGGAGGCGGAGCGGATCATTCTGACGGTCGCTGACGACGGCGCGGGAATGGAAGAGGAGCGGAGGCAGGAGCTGATGCGGATCCTGAACGGAGCCGCCTATGAAGCGGAGCCTTCGCCGTCAAGCGGCTCCTTTTCAGGCATTGGCCTACCTAATGTGTCGGAGCGGATGAACATGATGTTCGGCGATGGATTCCAGGCTTGCGTGAACAGCGAGCCGGGGGCCGGAACCGTGATTGAAATGCATATTCCACGGAAGGAGGGGCTGCGGGATGTATAATGTCATGCTGGCCGACGATGATTACCCCGTGATTGAGCTGCTGTCAGAGACGATCCGCTGGGAGGAGCTCGGGCTGAGGCTGATGTCCACCCACGAGAACGGATGGAGCGCCTGGGAGCAGGCCCAGCGCCAGACCCCGGATATTCTCATTACGGATATCGGGATGCCCAAGATGGACGGCTTGGAGCTGTCGGGACGCATCCGGGAGCTGAATCCCGCCGTGCGAATCGCCATTTTGTCCTGTCACAGCGAGTTTCAGTATGCGCAGCAGGCCGTCCGTCTGAACGTACAGGACTATCTGCTGAAGGACACCCTTGACCCGGAGGATCTGGTACAGCGGCTCACCCGGTTCAAGCAGGCGATGGATGAGGAGAAGCAGGCCGGATGGGAGCACAGCCGGATGAAGCGCATGTATGATGAGGCGAAGGAGCTGCGGAAGGAACAAAGCCTGAAAAACCTCATCGATCTGCCCCTTCTGTTCCCGGAGAACTGGAGGAAGGAAGCAGCGGAGTACGGCCTGCTCCGGGAAGGCGAGCACACCCTGCCTGTCGCCGGATTTCTGGAGAACTACCGACAGGTGAAATACCGCTTCTTCTCGGATCAAACGCTGCGCTTTGCCGTCGGCAACGTCATGAAGGAAGTGCTGGAGAACTTTGCACCATGCGGGGTACACGCGGGTTACGATGCCAGGACCTGGCTGCTGTTTTTCTCCGGCAAGCCGGGGCTCCATCGGAATTTTTATGAGGAAACGGCGCAGATGCTGAAGGAAATCCAGTCCGCGCTGCGAAAAGTACTTAAGGTTGACATGTCGCTGTGCATCGGTGAGCCCTGCGCTTCGCCGGAGAGCTTGAAGCAGGCGCTTGGCGGTCTGCTGGCCTCGGGCGGGCTGCGTTTCTATCTGGAACCCGGAGAGACGGTGAAGCTGCGCGCATCAAGGCCGAAGCTGGAAACGGAGCCGGAAGGGGATGACCTGCCGCCGCGGGATCTGTTCAGCTTCTACGATGAGGCACTTGGCGAGCTGCGCGGGGCCTTGCTGGACCGGGAGCCGCAGGCGATCCGGTCGGCGACGGCCGCCTGGATGGCGATGATCCGCAAGGAGCGGTATCCGCCGGAGACGGTGAAGGATTGGGTCCTCAAGCTGCTGCTCGATTTGAAGCTGAAGCTTCAAGCCATCCCTTCCGTTTCGACGGCATCTTCCGCGGATACGCTCCACAAGGAAATCGCGGACATCGATTCGCTTGCTGATCTTCATGCCTGGCTGAACGGGCATCTGGAGTCGTGGGCGGCGACCGATTTTGGCGGACATAAGTCCGGCAGACGGGCCGAGATTACCGAAGCCTGCGTGTACGTCACGCGGCGGCTGCACAGCCGGATTTCGCTGGACGAGGTGGCGGAGCACCTCCACATGAACACCAGCTACTTCTGCCGGCTGTTCAAGAAGGAGACGGGCAGCACTTTTATTGAATACGTGACCCGGCTCAAAATGATGCGGGCCCAGGAGCTGCTGGACCGGACGGGAGCGACCGTCGGGGAGATTTGCGAGCAGCTGGGCTATGACAATCAAAGCTATTTTATTAAGACATTCAAATCTTACGCCGGCGTGACCCCGGTCGAATACCGGAGCCGGCTGCGGTGAGGCTTGGACCGCATAAGAGAGGAGGATTCGCAATTGCTGGAATCATCATCCTGTCATGAGCAAGGAAGTCCGTCCCTGAAGGAAGTGGCTCATGACATGGCTCCCGCCGGGTTGGACCTGTATTATCCGGACGGCGACGCGGCCCGTTTCTGGCAGAAGGTCCGGACCTCGGACCTGTATGAAGCGGACCGGCGTGATATTCAGGCAGAAGGTCAGCGGCTGCTTGGACTGCCGCTGCCGGTATTAACGTACTCGCTGTATGCCGACTTTGCCCGCACCGGGCGCCGGCTTGGGTATGAGCGGGTGTATTTCGAGCGGCGCCGCCGGCTGAACACCTTTGCGATTCTGACAATGCTTGAGCCGGAGCGGGATGAATACCGCGAGGCTCTGTGCGATACGCTGTGGCTTATTTTGGAGGAGTATACCTGGTGCCTCCCCGCCCACTTAGGGGAAGGGGACGCCGGGGGAGAGATCGATTTGTTCAGCGCTGAAACCGGCTTCGCGCTCAGCGAGCTGCTGTGCCTGACGGGCGACGGTCTGCCGCCTCTGATCCGGAGCCGGATTCGGGATGAAGTGCATCGCCGCCTGTTCGAGCCGTATTTGGCCCGGGAGTTTCACTGGGAGTCGGCCGTACATAACTGGTCTGCCGTGTGCGCCGGTTCGATCGGCGCGGCGGCGCTGCTGCTGATGGAGGATGCGGACCGTTTGGCGGCCGTTCTGGCGAAGGCGGAGAGAAGCATGCACTGCTACCTGACGGGGTTCGGTGAAGACGGCGCCTGTCAGGAGGGGCTCGGCTACTGGAATTACGGATTCGGTTATTTTACGTACTACGCCGATCTGCTCCGGAAGCGGTCCCGTGGACGGCTTGACTGGTTCGCCAGCGACAAGGTCCGCCGCATCGCGCTGTTTCAGCAAAAATGCTTTCTTGGCGGAAGCGCGGTGGCGAACTTCTCCGACTCCAGGCCAAGCGGCAGCATTCAGCCGGGGCTGTCGGATTATCTGGCCGGCCTGTATCCCGAGTTCCAGCGGCCGCCGGCCCGCCTCCGTGCTGCGTTTACGGAGGATCACTGCAGCCGCTGGGCACCGGCCATCCGGAATCTGCTGTGGCAGAGCGGGGAGCCGGCCCAGAGCGAGTGGGGGCCGTTCTTCGGCTACCTGCCCGACGCACAGTGGCTCATCTGGCGGCATGCCGGCCCCAGCTGCGCGTTCGGCTTTGCAGCCAAAGGCGGGCATAACGCCGAGCCCCACAATCATAACGACCTCGGGCAGTTCATGCTGTACGGGGACGGCGAGTTTTTCCTCGCCGACCTTGGCAGCGGAGAATACACGAAGTCGTATTTCGGACCGGAGCGCTACACCTACGACTGCAACGGCTCGCAGGGGCACAGCGTACCGATCGTCGGCGGCCAGTATCAGGCCGAAGGAGAGGACAGCCGGGTGGTGGTCGAAGAGGCTTATGTCGATGAGGCTGGAGCGGTGTTTGGCGTGGACCTCACGCAAGCCTACCGATACGCAGGGCTGGAAAGCCTGCGCCGTGCGCTCCGCTGGGAGATGCAGGGCGGGCTGCCGAGTCTGGCGCTTACGGACGAGTACCAGTTTACGGGAGCGCCAAGCTCGGTGGTGGAGCGGTTTGTCACCCGCGTCCGGCCGCGGCTTGCGGGGGACCGGATCGAACTGCAAGGTTCAGGAGAGCAGGGCTTGAAGCTGATCATGCGTTATGACGGCGGGATGCTCTCTCCGGAGATCACCCGGCGGATGTTTATGGACCATGACGGATGTGAAGCCGAATGGTACACGATCGATTTGACGGTCCGGAAGCCGGAGCCCTCCATCCGGGTTGTCGTCACCTTCGAGTTTGAGCCAAATGAGAGGAAAGTGGGGATCGGGAGTGAATATGACGGAACAGGCCGCGCAAGCGGTATGGGTAAATGAAGCTTGGGGGAAGGCGCTGGATAAAGTCCGGCGCACGAGCCAGCGCATCGGGGCGGGATTTCCCCATGCCAGCCCAAACGGCGAGTATGTGCTGGAACCCCCGCACTGGTGGACGGCGGGCTTCTGGCCGGGGATGCTCTGGCTGCTGTATAACGGCAGCGGGGACGAGCGTCTGCGGGGGATCGCCGAGGAATGTGAGGCCCGGCTCGATGAAGTGCTGGACGGCTACACCCGTCTCGACCATGACCTCGGATTTATGTGGACGCTGACGAGCCTGGCTTCCTACAAGCTGACGGGAAGCGAGGAGTCGAAACGGAGGGCGCTCAAGGCGGCCAATTACCTGGCTGCCCGCTTCAATTTGAAAGGCCGGTTCATCCGCGCCTGGAATCCGTGGTCCGCAGGCGAGGATAATGCCGGCGTCGCCATCATCGACTGCGCCATGAACGTGCCGCTGCTGTTCCAGGCGTCCGCCATGACCGGCGATCCGCGGTACCGCCACGTCGCCGAGGCGCATATGGACACGGTGGCCGCCGACTTTGTCCGGCCGGACGGCTCCGTGTACCACATCATGCGCTACGACCCGGATACGGGCGAGCGCATCGGCGGCCTCGGCGGCCAGGGTTATGCGCCGGAATCGGCCTGGTCCCGCGGCACGGCCTGGGCCATATACGGCCTGACGCTGGCCTATCATCATACTGGCAAGCAAGCCTATCTGGACACGGCCAAGCGCGTCGCCCACTTCTTCCTTGCCAATCTGCCGGAGGACCACGTGCCGCACTGGGACTTCCGGGCGCCGCTGGAAGAAAGGCAGTACCGCGACTCCTCGGCCGGCGCGTGCGCGGCCAGCGGGCTGCTCCTGCTGTCAGAGCAGGTGGGCGAGCTGGAAGCGGCCGTCTATCGTGAGCCGGCCGTGCGCATGCTGGAGTCGCTGTACGTGAACTACGGCGCTTTTGACGATTATGCGCAGGAAGGCCTCATTTTGCATGGGACGAGCCATTATCCGAACCAAACGAATGTGGACGTGCCGCTGATTTATGGCGACTTTTTCTTCGTGGAGGGCCTCGCCCGGCTGCAGGGGAAAGGACCGTTTTATTGGGAATAAGCGGGCGTTGTATTGCGGCGTATGGGCGATTTGAACGTGTAAGGTTGAGCGGTCGAAGCCGTTTTTTTACAGCTGAATACTTGAATTGACGAAAGGAATGGGACTTTAGGGTCTCATTCCTTATTTTGTTTTATACTTTTTTAAACTTAATAAAGGGTGATAACTGTTATTGCAGCAGCAATAAGTTAAAAATTTTCCAAAAGCGATTGAAATTTCATGATTGCCATTATATGATTATTTAAAACATTTTAGTTTTATTTAAATGAAATACATGTTGAAAGCGGTTTACAGGTCGATGAAACGGTAAAAAGGGAGGGATCGGTCGCTGGGCCACGGCAGGCGTCACGATGAAGCAGCGCTGTGCGGATCAATGAATGCGTTTTCGCAAAAGGTTGAATGGTCTTATTTTCTGAAGATTTTATTTGTTGGAGGGAGCAAACATGAACAGAAGGTGGGTTTCGGCATTGTTGATGATGATGCTGTTCGTCACGGTTCCGGGGCAGGTATTTGGCACCGGGTCGGACAGTACGGCGCAGAAAGGCGGCAAGACGCAGGAGCAGCAGGGACAGGCGCCGGTGTATCAAAACGTATCCGTACACGATCCATCCATCGTGAAGGACGGCGATACATATTACGTTTTCGGTTCGCATATTGAGGCGGCCCAATCTAAGGACCTGCAGAGCTGGTCCCGCTTCACGAACGGGTATACGACGCCGGGCAACGTGCTGTATGGCGATCTGGCGCAAAATTTGGCCGGGTCGTTCGCCTGGGCCGGGCAGAATGATTCGGACAGCAAGGGCGGTTTCTCCGTGTGGGCCCCCGACGTGTTCTGGAATCCTGAGTATATGAATGCGGACAGCACCAAAGGCGCCTATATGCTGTACTACTGCACGTCCTCGACGTATATCCGGTCGGCCATCGGGTTTGCCGTGTCGCCAAAGATCGAGGGGCCTTATCAGTATGTCGATACCCTGGTGTACTCCGGCTTTACGGAGGGGGATGCCAAGGATAAGGACAGCGTGATCAATAAAAAGTGGACGAACACGAACATTCCGAAGCTGATCGACGCCGGACAGCTCAGCGGGGCAAGCGGTGCCTGGTTCAACGCTGACGGGTCGTTTGCCAACGGCACGTATCCGAATGCGATCGATCCGAATCTGTACTATGACAAAAACGGGCAGCTCTGGATGTCTTACGGCTCCTGGTCCGGTGGTATCTTCGTCCTTCCCGTGGACCCGAAGACCGGCAAGGTGAAATATCCCGGCAAAGACGGCAAGACCGCCGACGGACGCCTGGTGGACCGGTATTTCGGCACGAAGGTGGCCGGAGGCTACGGCAAATCGGGCGAAGGTCCGTATGTGGTGTTTGATAAAGCTACCGACTACTACTACCTGTACATGACCTACGGCTGGCTGGGAGCCGACGGCGGTTACAACATGCGGGTGTTCCGCGCGAAGAACCCGGACGGACCGTATGTGGATGCCCAGGGCCAGAACGCCGTTCTGCCCGGAGACACGGACAACGCGCCGTACGGCAACAAGCTGATGGGGAACTACCTGTTTGCCAGAGACGTGGGCGATCCGGGCACCGGCATCGGCGTAGGCTATGTGTCTCCAGGGCATAACTCCGTGCTGCTGGATGATGCGAACGGCAAGCGGTTCCTCGTTTTCCATACCCGTTTCCCGCAGATGGGCGAAGCGCATGAGGTGCGGGTGCATCAAATGTACATGAATGCGGACGGCTGGCCGGTGGTTGCCCCATACCGGTATGCAGGAGAAACGTTGAGCAAGGTGGACCGTCAGGAGCTGATCGGGGAATATAAATTCATCAACCACGGAAAAGGGACGACCGCGGATATCCAGTCCTCCGTGTATATCCGGCTGAACAAGGACAACACGATTTCGGGCGATGTGACCGGCACTTGGAAAAAGACCGGGCACAACGAGGCGGAGCTTGTCATTGCCGGTTCTGTGTACAAGGGCGTCTTCGCCAGCGGCTGGGATCCGGTGTCCGAGCGTTATGTCATGACCTTCACGGCTTCTTCGCGGGAGGGCGTGGCGGTCTGGGGCAGCCGGCTTGAAGACAAAACCGATCAGGCGCTGGTTCAGGACGTATACAACGATCTGAGTCTGGGGGATACGGCGAAGGTCGTGTCGGACCTGGCCCTTCCGGCGGAAGGAGCCCGTCACACCGCGATTTCCTGGAAGAGCTCGGGCGAAGCGGTTGTATCGGCCAAAGGTGAGGTGCACCGTCCGGCGGGTGGCGCCCCGGTTCAAGCGGTGCTCACTGCGACAATCACCAAAGGCGGCGCGTCGCTGACGAAGTCCTTTACGGTGACCATTCTGCCGTACCAGGACGCCAAGCTGTCTGCTTATTACGGCCTTGAGGGTAACTTGGCGGACAGTCAGGGGCGGTTTGCCGCAGGTACGGTGACCGGCGACCGGATTGACAAGTCCGGCGGCAGCATCACCTTCGCGGAGGGCAGACAAGGCCAGGCCGCCAAGTTCGACGGAGCCTCCGGGATCCGGCTGCCGGACGGTCTGATTTCAAGCAATGCCTATTCGGTTGCGCTGTGGATCAAACCGGAGGAGCTGACGACGTACACGACGGCCTTCTTTGGCGCGAAGGACGGCGACCATTGGGTGAGCCTCGTGCCGCGGGGAGCCGTCGCCGACAATACGATGGTCTGGTCGGGCAGCACGAGCTGGTATGACGGGGCGACCGGACTGACCATTCCGGCCGGCGAGTGGTCGCATTTGGCCTTTTCCGTGGAGAACGGCACGCTGACCGTGTACGTGAATGGGGTGCAGAAGTTCAAGGGAGCAAACTTCCCGGACTGGTTTACCGGCACGAAGGCAAGCTTTAGCCTGGGCGTCAATTGGTGGGATCCGCCGTTTAAAGGGCTGATCGACGAGCTGCGCGTGTACGATGGCGCACTGACGCCAGCGCAGGCGGCGGATTTGGCCAAGAATTCGTCTTAAACAATGGAGGGGGGCCAGTTTCTATTCTGGCCACAAACAAGAGGGACAAAGCGAAAGATGACCTTTCGCTTTGTCCCTTTTTAATTTATTTGCATTGACGGGCTCATTGCACACTAGGTGCTATTTTCATATAAGAGTGCTGTTTTATTCAAAGAACAAAGGAGAGGTGAAATCCTTCCGTTACTTTTGTAAGCCTTTGCAAATGAAAGATACCATTTTAAGAGGTTAGAGGATAAACTAGGACTAGACAGCAGGATGGAAACGGCAGGATTGGGATACATACCTATGAATGAAGGGCGAAAGGTGGAAACATGAAATTCATTTGGAACCGTTACATGCTGGGCGTGGCATTGATCCATGTCCTTGGGCTGCTTGCCTTATTTGCGGTGGTGCCCGCCCATCCGGCTTTTGTCGGCATGGGAATTGCGGCTTACGTCTTTGGCGTCCGCCATGCTTTTGATATCGACCATATCGCCGCGGTGGATAACACGATCCGCAAATTGGTGGCGCAGAAAAAGGATTCCCGGGGTGTTGGCTTCTTCTTTTCCCTGGGGCACTCGACCGTCGTCTTCCTGCTGGCGGTGCTGACGGCCATTTCCGTGCGCTTTGTCGCCAAGCATATGTCCGGGATGCAGGAGATCGGCGGCATCATCGGGGTGACCGTGTCAGGGGTGTTCCTGCTGTTTCTGGCCGTGCTCAATTTCATGCTGTTTGCCCAGCTCTGGCGCACGTTCCGCCGAATTCGGGAAGACCGGATCGGGGAAGCGGAGCTTGAGGAGATGTTCGAAGCCAAAGGCTTCTTTACGCGATTTATGGGCAAATGGTTCAAGCTGGTCACGAAAAGCTGGCATATTTACCCGATCGGCTTTCTGTTCGGCCTCGGCTTTGACACCGCCACCGAGATTTCGCTGCTTACCATGTCGGCTGGGGCGGCCAACCAGCAGGTTCCGGTCCTGGGCATCATTGCGCTGCCTTTGCTGTTTGCGGCTGGCATGAGCCTGTTCGACACGCTGGACGGCCTCATGATGACCAAGAGCTATGCCTGGGCCAGTGACCGTCCGATCCGGAAGGTCTACTACAACCTGATCGTCACGGCGATTTCGGTGATCGCCGCTGTGGCAGTCGGCGCGGTGGAGCTGGCGCAGATCACGACGGAGAAGCTTCATTTATCGGGTGGCATCTGGGATGTCATCGCAGGCATCGACTTTGGAAATTTGGGTATTTTCCTGGTCGTGGCGTTTCTGGCCATTTGGGGCGTGGCAGTGCTCCTTTGGAAGGTTTACCGGATCGAAGAGCGGTATGCGGTGAAAGGGAAAAGTCTATAAGGATCGTGAAAGCAAAAACGGGACCTGCCCGGCGTGATGCCGGCGGGTCCCGTTTTTGGATAAACGCGGTCTGTCTTCATATGAACGTGCGTGAGATAAGCGTTTTTCTTTGTCCGCTAGTTCTTTCGGCGCGGAATCGTCAGTGTCTCCCAAGCGTCCGATTGGATCTGTTTGGCGATGTAAATGATCTGCCCGATATGGCTGGAATAGTGCGACATCTGCCGTTCGATCGCTTCCAGCACTGAATGCGGCTTTTCCCGGATGTAGACGGTCCGCAGCAGGTCCCCGCTGCCGAGGGAGCCGAGCGCCTGCAGAAAGACGCCCCAGCCGCGGTTCCAGATGTCCAGCAGCTCTTCTCTTGAGGCCACGGTGCCCTCGAACTCACTGTCCCGGTCGCGGCCTTCTTTTTCCCCGTCGGAATCAAGGAAGTTCGTCCAGCGAGAGATCATATTCCCGCTCATATGATGAACGATAACCGCAATGCTGTTGGAGTCTTCGTTTAACGACCAATTCAGCTTATCGTCCGGAACCTGCGCGATCGCCTTCTCGGCGGAACGCTTCAGCTCGGCGAATTTATCGTTGACCACCCGGAAATATTCAGTTCCGATGTCGTGGGCACTCATTCCAACCACCTCCGCAATAAAATGACTTCTTCACACCAGTATAGGGGCCATCCTTCTTTCCCGGCAAGCAGGGAGGTGATTCTACATTACGGTTACTCTGCTTTGGGGCCAGGGGGCACCAGCTCGGCAATGCCGCCCATATAAGGCCGAAGGGCGCTCGGAATGTAAATCGAGCCGTCTTCCCGCTGATGGTTTTCCAGCAGCGGGATCAGAATGCGGGGCGAGGCCACCGCCGTATTGTTCAGCGTATGGCAGTACTGCAGCCTGCCTTCCGCATCGCGGTAGCGAATGTTCGAGCGCCGGGCCTGGAAGTCGAGCAGATTCGACGACGAATGGGTTTCGCCGTAGGCTCCGCGGCTCGGCATCCAGGTTTCGATGTCGTACTGCTTATACGTCTTCTGCGACATGTCTCCGGTGCAGACGGCCATCACCCGGTAAGGAAGCTCGAGCAGCCGCAGGATCTCCTCGGCATGGCCGGTAATTTCCTGAAGCATCGCCTCCGACGCCGCGGGGTCGTTCTCGCAGAGGACGACCTGCTCGACCTTGGCGAACTGGTGGACGCGGTACAAGCCGCGTACGTCGCGGCCCGCCGAGCCTATTTCCCGGCGGAAGCAGCTCGACACGCCCGCGAGCCGGATAGGGAGGGCGGCGTCGATCACTTCGTCGCTGTAGTACGACACCAACGACACCTCCGAAGTGCCGACGAGCCACTTGTCCTCACCGGCCAGCTCATAGGTCTGATCCTTCCCGGTAGGGAAGAATCCCGACCGGGCCAGCGCTTCGGGACGGACCATGACCGGCACGTCCATCGGCGTAAATCCGCGCGACGCCAGGAGGTCAATTGCCAGCCGCTGAACGGCCAGATGAAGGAACAGGCCGGCTCCCTTCAAATAATAGCTGCGGCTGCCCGCCGTCTTGACCCCGCGCGGAATATCGAACAGATCGTGCAGCTCGCCGAGTGTGACATGATCCTTCATCTCAAAATCGAATGGCCGCGGCGTCCCGATCCGGCGGACTTCCACATTGTCGCTGTCGTCCTTGCCAATCGGCGTGTCCTCCGAGACAACGTTGGGGGCGAGCAGCATCAGTTC
This sequence comes from Paenibacillus sp. S28, assembly GCF_016624415.1. Classification (NCBI taxonomy): domain Bacteria; kingdom Bacillati; phylum Bacillota; class Bacilli; order Caryophanales; family Paenibacillaceae; genus Paenibacillus; species Paenibacillus sp. S28. Next base: position 309,471 of record NZ_JACVTM010000005.1, read on the forward strand.
CCCGAATTTGCTGGTTGCCTCGCGCAGACCGGCTTCGCAGCCGTCCAGGCTGCGGTTAATCTCCTTCACTTGGCCCTTAAGCTGCTCCGCGGCTTCGTCCTTGCCCTGCTTCAGCAGCCCCGCGATGCTCTTGGTCAGCTCATTGCGCTGCGCCCTTAGCGATTCCGTCTCCTGCAGCAGCCTTCTTCGCTTCTCGTCCCATTCCAGCAGATCGTCCACCTGAAAGGGAATGTTTTTTTGCTCCGCGACTTGCTGTACCTGTTCCTGATGGTCACGGATGAATTGAATGTTTAGCATCGATACCGTCTCCTTTGTCCTTTTGTCCTGTAAAAATGCAAAAAGCGCCCTCATCCCTTGGGACGAGGAGCGCTTGCTCGCGGTGCCACCCAATTTGACCGGCCTGCCCGAAGGCAATGCCGATCCGCTTGGTTCCGCGATAACGGACGGAGGCCGGTTAACTTAGAGAGAGAATGGTGGAGCCGCTGCACTGTCATGCTGCGTACATGCGGGAAACGCCATCCGCTCCGGTCGAAAACGCCTCACAGTTGGATGCTGTTCATCGGCGTAATGTCACTGTTCATTTCTTTGCGGTTTAGTATAGCGTAAACCGATCAAAAGCACAATATACGTACATCCCTTACCCGGATGTATACTCCTCCAAAAGCTTTTGTATGCTTTGGTGAATGCGGAGCAGGCTCTCCACATCGGAAGCGGGGAGCTGCTCGAGGGCATACGCCATGGCTTGGTAGGAGCGGGGCTTAGCCGCCGACTGAAGGGAACGCTCCCGTCCATCAGCGGTAAGGCTCAGTTTGACCTCCCTGCGGTCTGTCTCGGAGATAACACGGTCCACCAATCCCGATTGGACGAGGCCTTCCACTTGAACGCTAAGGGTGCTTTTAGGAGAAGAGAGACGCTCGGTTAGTTCTCTTAGTGTCATGCCGCGCGCGGTATACAGCGTGTTCAGGATGGCGAGCTGCAGCACGGTTAATCCTAGGCCCTCCGCGTTGCTGCGGGTAAACTCCAGAAGGCGTTTTTGAATGCCAGAAAAGGATTGAACGACTTCACCGGCCAACTTGATTGGAGGATCTTGGCGTTCTTGGTGATCCATGGCTCAGGCAACCTTTCGTTTATTAATTTGTTCAATGATGAACAGTTCAAATATGGACAAATTATATGCGGATCTGGGGCATTTTTCAAGGTTCAAATCTCCGATTCAGGGTTAAAAAACAAGTACCACATTCTAACGAAAGAAAGGTGATCACGATGATCGGACTCGCGATTTTGTTTTTGATCATTGCCATCGTAGCTGCGATTTTCGGCTTCTTCGGCATCGTTTCTGCGCTCGTTGGCGTCGCAAAGGTACTGTTTTTCGTCTTCCTGATCCTGTTTATTCTGTCGCTGATTTTTGGCAGAAGACGGAGCAGTTGACGCTAGCTGCGCCGCTGATCCCGTTCATACGAAGACTCGATAAGAGCAGAAAAGGCTTGCGCCCACATACGTGTGGGACAAGCCTTTTTTTGGGTTGAGAAAAGTCGAAACGGCGTGAGTTTTATCCGGTCCGCATGCTGGTGTTTGCAGCAGGCTTTCGCGCGGGCTTCCGCCAAAACAAGGTAAGGCTTTGGGTGGTGCACCAAAGCGCAAACAGCAGAAACAGCACCGACCAGGCGATGGCAGGGAGCACCGTCATGTGAGCCAGGTTGGCCGCGTCACCGGCCTGCCGCGGATTGGTCAAGGAAGTGATGGCCAGGGTAAGCGGCCCAACAACCGATTCTTCCAGGCAAAGGAAGGCGAGCAGAAGGTAATAGAAATTGCGCACGGTGCTGCCCAGCAAATAAAACACGATGTTCAGCGCCATAAAGATGACGAGCCACCAAACGCCGTAGCTGTTCCGGACAAAAAAGAGCAGGTTGACGGCAGCCAGCATCGTGATCAGGATCAGCCCGGCGGCCTGCTTGCGTTTGGCGTACCCGTAGAACAGAAGCACAGCGAAGATTGAAGCGATCGTATACCCCGACAGCGAGACGAGCACGGAGCTCCAGCCGGAGGATAAATAGGAGTAGGTGGTCCCGCTGTGATCGGCATTGAGTTCGATGCGCAGAACCCTTCCGGAGAGCAGCAGGGTGACGACCGCATGGCCGAACTCATGAATCATCGTATCCAGGGTGCGGAACCAGGAGGAAAACGGGATCAGCCGGGTCAGAATCGCGGATGCGACAAGAAACAATACAGCCTTCAAGGATTTATTCACGGGCAACGGGCAGCTCCTTTCAAAACGGTAACATGCGGAACTAATCTTTTGTTCCATCATACACGATCCAATGAAAAAGGGAAGCGCAGCGGAGCTGCACTTCCCGGTTGTTGCGAAACGAGTATATTACAGGCGAGCGGCTTACAGATCGTCGAATCCGTTGTCGTCGCCGACTTTGCCGTAGTTGCGGGATTTGGCTTCGAAGAAGTCCGTTTTGGTGGCGTTGAGCGCCTCGTCGGAGAAAGGACGAATCCATGGCATGCAGTTGGAATCCACGCCTTCGTAGCCTTTTTCCATCCCCATCATTTTCAGGCGTTTGTTGGCGATGTACTTGATGTAGTCGGACAGCTCATTCAGATCGATGCCTTTAACCTCGCTGAGCGTGTAGTGCGCCCAGTTCGTTTCCAGCTCTACCGCGCGGTCGATCGTGCGGTAGACGTAGTCCATGTTCTCCTTCGTGTTCAGCTCAGGGAAATCCTTGAGCAGCTGCTTGAACACTTCGCCGAAGAAGTAGCAGTGCTGGTTCTCGTCGCGCTGGATGTAGGAGATCATTTGGCTGGTCGCCATCATCTTCTGGTCACGGGCCAGGTTGTAGAAGAAGGCGAATGTGCTGTAGAAGAAAATGCCTTCCAGGATCAAGTCGGCCACAAGTGCTCTAAAGAACGTTTGCGGATTCTGCTCGTCGCGGAACTCCTGGTAAATTTCCGAGATGAAACGGTTGCGGTCGAGCAGCACCGGATCATGCTTCCAGTATTCGAAAATCTCTTTCTGCTCCTGCTCGGATACGATCGAAGAAAGCACGTAGGAGTAAGATTGGTTGTGCACGACTTCCTGCTGCCCGATGATAGCCGAGATGGCCTCCAGTGAGGAATCGGTAAAATAACGCTTTACGTCGCCGATGAACATCGTCTGCATCGAGTCCAGCACGGCGAGCAAAGAAATGTTGATCTTGAAGGTGCGCCGCTCTTCCGGATCGAGGTTGACGAACTGCTGCGCGTCTTTGGCCATCGGAATTTCGTCGGCGATCCAGTGGTTCAGCAGCAGAACCTTATACAATTTGTACATATGGGGCATGCGGATATCGTTCCAGTTCAGGATGCCCGAGCATTCACCTTCGATGATGCGGGTCGAGCGGTTCGGCGCTTCGGTGTTAAAAATCTTTTGCATTTGCATACTCGATTCCTCCTCGTAGTTCTGTTTTTACTTGCTTATATATCAACATCCACCGCAGAATGCTGTAATCCATATCAGTTGATCTAAATCATTCATCTCTTTCCCATACAATCTGTCTAAATGGTTTTGTACTTATCATGCAGTAGTGTATTTATAAGGTTTGATACAGTAGCTCTTTCCCGTTTTTAGTTGGCAGTTTAGCCGGACGCGTGGCGAGCTCCCGTATTTTGGCAAAGCCAAAACAGGGAGCAAGCCGCGCGACGCAAGGTGTCTCCGAGAATCGAGGAGACCACCATGCGCACCGCTCAAACGTAAAAGCGTGTCCCCCATAACCTGCAAAGCAGGAGGGGGACGAAAGCGACTCACAACACATATTCACATCAAGAAAATCCGCCACCCGCCGGTCATCCGCCAACATTCCGGGTGTCCAGAGGGCAGCGCCCTCGGGGCCCTCCCTTGGAAGGGAGGGTTTGGGAGGGATCGAAAAAGGTTTTAGGCTTTAATATCTTTTACGATGCACACGACTCGCACTCTTCAATCGTCAGCGCACGGCTGCGGACGTAGTACGTCGTTTTGATGCCGGCTTTCCAGGCGTGAAGGTGAAGCTCCAGGAATTCCGTCGCCCGGATATCCGGACGAACGTACAGATTGAAGCTTTGAGCCTGGTCGATATGGCGCTGACGCGCCGCGGCCATCTTGATGGACCAATGCTGGTCAATCAGGAATGCCGTTTTATAATACCAGATCGTCTTCTCGGACAGGTCCGGAGCCGGGTTGGCGATCTTGTAGGTCGTTTTTTCCTCGTAAGACAGAAGGTCGTACAGCGGATCGATGCTGGCGGTGGAGCCGGCAATGATCGAAGTCGAGCCGTTTGGCGCGATAGCGAACAGCCAGGCGTTGCGGACGCCGTTCTGCTGCACTTCCTGCTGGAGCTCTGTCCACTGCTCGGTGGTGACGAACTTGCCTTCATGCTCGCCGTCGACATAACCGCGGCTGGTGAAGTAAGCGCCGTTCTCCCAGTCGGAGCCTTTGAACTTCGGATAGTGGCCTTTTTCTTTGGCCAGCTCCATGCTGGATTTGACGAGCAGGTAGTTGATTTTTTCGTACAGATTGTCGTTATATTCAACCGCTTCGTCGGACTCCCAGCGGATGCCTTCAAGGGCGAGCAGGTGATGCAGGCCGAAGGTGCCGAGTCCAACCGCGCGGTATTGGCTGTTCGTATATTGGGCTTGCAGGACTTCAATGTTGTTAATGTCGATGACGTTATCCAGCATGCGTACCTGGATCGGCACCAGACGGTCCAGCACATTGTCCGGAACGGCACGGGCCAGGTGAATCGAGTTCAGGTTGCAGACGACGAAGTCGCCGGGAACCTTGGAAATGACGATCCGGGTTTGGCCGTCCTTGGTCACGAGTTCTTCTTTTTCCACCACGGTGGCGGACTGGTTCTGCATAATTTCGGTGCACAGGTTGGACGAGTAGATCATGCCATGGGCACGGTTCGGGTTCGCTCGGTTGACGGTATCCCGGTAGAACATGTACGGCGTGCCGGTTTCCAGCTGCGATTTCATGATGCGCTTCATGATGTCGATCGCAGGCACCGTAATTCTTGGAAGCAGCGGGTGGGCAACCGCTTCGGCATACTTCTCGCGGAACGATCCTTGACCTACCGTTTCGTCGTAATAATCCTCAAGACCCGCCGGACGGCCGTTGGCATCCTTCCAGCCCATAATTTTCTTCACTTCATGCGGGCAGAACAGGCTCCACTCGCTGCGAGCTTCGACCGCCTCCATGAACAGGTCAGGCAGGCACACGCCATGGAACACGTCATGCGCTCTCATGCGCTCGTCACCGTTGTTCAGCTTCAGGTCCAGGAAGGCCAGGATGTCCTTGTGGAAGACGTCCAGGTAGACGGCAACCGCACCTTTGCGAGTGCCGAGCTGGTCAACGCTGACCGCCGTGTTGTTCAGCTGGCGGATCCAAGGGATGACGCCGGAGCTGGTGTTCTTGTGACCGCGAATGTCGGAGCCGCGCGCCCGGACTTTGCCGAGGTAGACGCCGATGCCGCCGCCCATTTTGCTGAGACGGGCCACGTCGGTATTGGAGTCGAAAATCCCTTCCAACGAGTCGTCCACCGTGTCGATAAAGCAGCTGGACAGCTGTCCGGCGACCTTCTTGCCGGCGTTGGACATCGTTGGCGTAGCGGCGGTCATGTACAGGTTGCTCATGGCCCAATACGCTTCCTTCACGAGCTCAAGGCGCTTGTTCTCTGGCTCGGTGTGCATCAGGTACATGGCGATGACCATGTAGCGCTCCTGCGGAAGCTCCATAACGCGTCCGTCGAAATCATGCGCCAGGTAGCGGTCGGACAGGGTCAGCAGCCCGATATAGTCAAACAGCAGGTCGCATTTGTAATCGATGCAGCGGCCCAATTCTTCAATTTGCTCTTTGGTATAGCAGGTGAGGAGCTCCTCGCGGTAGATTCCTTTTTGCACCAGCTCGGTAATGAGAGGGTAGAACGCACCATATGGCTCGTCAGGATAGGCTTTGTAGCGGCGGTTGTAAGCGGCCTTCTTGTACAGGGAGGTCAGCAGCGAGCGCGCTGCGGCGAACTTCCAGTTCGGCTCCTCCTTGGTGACCAGCTCAAGCGCCGACATCGTGAACGCGCTGCTGATTTCGTCGCCGGTGACTTCCTCGCGGCGCAGTTTGCTCTGCACGCCCCGAAGGAGGCGCTCCTTGTCCAGGGTCTCCAGCCCCTCCAGGATTCGGTCGGCATAAACGGAGAGACGGATTTCATCAAAAGCCAGCTGGCGGTTGTTCGGTTTGGTAACGAGCTGCGGCATGGTGCAGATCTCCTTTCAAAGTTTGTATATTTGGTATAACGGAAAGTAGGACGATGCTGTTAAGAGGGAGCTCTTGCTGTGCTTGCCCATACAAAAGGCATTTCCGAAGAACCTGGAGCACAGGTACGAAAATGCCGCTAGATCCCGTATGCCCTATTTTCGAGCATGGGAAAAAATATCTATCACCCTATGTATAGATATCGACTGGCATCACGCACCTATTCCTCGTAGGCCTTTCGTGAGACAAAACAGGCAGGTCTCCTGACTCCCGAAAATGCGATATTCGGCGCCTTCCCGTCCGCGTGACGGACAGTGGCCTTAGCCGATATCGTGCCGAAAGCTCGGAGCTCTCGGCCTTCCGGTTACAGTGGCGGGACCGTGACGGATTCACACCGTGCTTCCCTATTATGAACGCCTGGCAAATCGAGCCGTGTTCACCTGTTTCCACTATATTTGGTTGCTTTCATACTAATTTAACCCAATATATTGTGTTTGTAAACCTAATTCCTCTTAAAAGACGAGCAATGAGAATTATACCAGATGGACCCCCGGGGCGCTACTGTGAACCATTGGAGATTAGCCTCTAGAGGGGGCTGAAAAGGTAGAAATCGGGCGAAATTTGCAGGAAAAACGCGAATAAAAAATTTTGCAGGCCATCCTTTTGCGATTCCATAGACGGTCGGGTACAATAAAATTAGGAATAAAGTTCGATCCGCTTGCAAAAGGATAAAGGAGGCGCACGACCATGGCAATTGCAGAGGTAACGGTCATTCCGATCGGAACGGCCACGACCAGCCTGAGCTCCTATGTGGCACAAATGCAGCAGGTGCTGGCGGAGCAGAAGGGGATCAGCTACGAACTGACGTCGATGAGCACGATTATTGAGGGGGCTCTTCCGGATGTATGGCAGGCGATAGCAGCCCTGCACGAAGCACCGTTCCTGGCCGGCGCGCAGCGCGTATCCACTTCGGTCAAAATCGACGACAGACGGGACAAAGCCTCATCCAGCGCCCAGAAGCTGCAATCGGTCCGCGACAAATTGAAATAAATTCCAATCGCAATGAAGTATTGCATTTTGGAAAAGAAGTTGTATAATAGTTTTTGTTTGACGGAAAATTTCATTTTCCACGCTGGTGTAGCTCAGGGGTAGAGCAACGCACTCGTAATGCGTAGGTCGGGGGTTCAATTCCCTTCACCAGCATCTTTCATAAGCCTTACAGGACGCGGGTTTCCGGATTTCGGAGACCGCGTCTTTTTTGTTGATTTGGGCGATCTTCTACCATTTTTCTACCCTTTAGTCGAGTAAAGCGGGTTTTTCGCCATCAATGAAAAGAAAATGGAATTTCCCCTGTTAGCTGTCGCAGGTCCTAGCAGCGCAGCATGAGCGATCCAGAGGCACGCAAAGGTATTCCAAATTAGGACAAGAATCAGGAATGATAAAGACCTGTATGTAAGAACCAATTATCTATACGGGGCATATTATATAGTGGCTCATAAAACTTCCTTGATGTAAGGCAACGCCCGCTTTCGAAGCGGGCGTTTTTATTCAAAAAAAAAAATTAAATCTTAAGTGCGTTTACCCATACCAAATAGTGGAATATACATATTGTAATATTAACTTCTGACAAAGGAGGTACATGTATGAGCGACGGTGTTGTTGGTGGCGTAGGATACGGTTACGGTTTGCACAGCAATGTAGGTGCTATCCTGGTGCTCTTTATTCTGTTGGTAATTATTGTTAAGGCATTCTGTTGGTAATAAAAAGTCAGGAATGAGGAAGCCCCTGCTGGCTAAGTGCAGGCAGGGGCTTTTTTATTTATAAATAAAGTAGTTTCTTACTATCTGGGTACGTACAAGTTGTTACTAGGGTAGCACGTGTTGTGCTAATCCCGTCAGCCCGCCGGGGCTCTCCGAGACCTAGAAAAAATAGTCTTTTAAACCGCTGACTCTGTCCACAACGCTGAAAGGTTTCTTTCATAGAATAAAACTGATCCTATGAAGAAAGGGGAATATCACATGAGCGAAGTTGGTGGAGTTGGTTATGGTGGTGGCTGGTCGACGAGCGTCGGCATCATTCTTGTCCTCTTTATTCTGCTTGTCATCATCGCGAAAACTTGGGGATACTAATTGCTGAACGGTCCTTAGCCCACCTGGTCGATCCGGGGGCATGAGACCAGCACAAGCGAAGCGCAGTGATCCGTTACGGATCCTGCGCTTTTTTTATACATATCATCGGCGGAATTTTCAGCGGACAAACGCCTAGCTGTAACGGCGGGGAGCTGAGAGTGATCCAGCCGCCGGAGGGCTTCCCGGTACCGATGATGCCTGATCTGGCCGATGAGCACAGCCCTGGGATCACGGATATGAATCGTTAAGGCTGACAGCCTGCCCCGGGCTTCTGTAGTCCTAGTAAAGCGTCCCATGCCTGAATAATCCCGGTATCCCTGGGTAAAATACGGGGGATCATTCCTAGAGGAGGTAAACAGCAATGACGATGGTTCGCGACGTAATGACCAAAGACGTAAAGGTATGCGCACCCCATGATTCGATCACGGCTGCGGCGCAAATCATGCGCGATGTCAACTGTGGATCGGTTCCGGTCTGCGAAGGCAAAAAAGTGGTAGGTATGATTACCGACCGCGATATCGTGCTGAACTGCGTAGCTGCGGGTAAAGACCCGGGCAGCGTACACTGCCATGACTGCATGACAAGCGATGTCATTTCGTGCTCGCCGGACACTGATGCCCACGAGTGCGCGCAATTGATGGCCGACCATCAAATCCGCCGCATTCCGGTTGTAGAGAACGGAGAAATGGTAGGGATCTGCGCAATTGGCGACCTGGCAACGATGAACATCCACATCAACGAAGCCGGCGATGCGCTCAGCCAAATTTCCGAACCTCTCCATTAAGAGGACGGTGCGGCAGGGAAACTAGTTTCGCAGCAGAGCACCCGTAAAGCGAAAGAAAGCGCGATACGGGTGCTTTTTCTCTATTGTGGCGTTCAGATTTTCTGTTGACTTCAGGCCAATCGCTCATTACAATAATTTGTAACAACATAGGCGATGGAGTTCGCCTTTAACCGCCCGTGAGCTAATGACTCCTACCAGTGCAGACACTGGTAGGAGTCTATTTTTTTTGCAGACATTCCGGCACCGGGACAAGCAGGGAGCGGTAATTTGCCCCTGAATGAGGAACAATAGGAAATACATCATAGCTGGGGGGAAACCGCTGTAATGGGAAAACGGATGACGAGGGGAAAACGCAGGTTATATGTATACGCAGGCAAATTTATGCATCTCGCGCTGCTTGGCTATATCGTGAAGTGGTCGGTCATCGGGAGTCTGGTGGGGGTGCTCACAGGCACCGGATCGGCCTTGTTTCTGGCAGCGCTGGATGCCGTTACGCAGCAGCGTCTGCAGCACCCATGGCTCCTATGGCTGCTTCCATTTGGGGGAGCCTTGGTGAGCTACCTGTATTGGAAATACGGCAAGGACGCATCCAAGGGCAACAACTTGATACTGGAGCAGATTCATGACGGCGGCGGGGCTATTCCGCTGCGTATGGCTCCGCTCGTCCTGTTCGGAACGATTCTGACCCATTGGTTCGGCGGCTCGGCCGGACGGGAAGGTACGGCGGTGCAGATGGGTGGAAGCCTGTCGGAGTGGATCGGCAAGAGACTTCGGCTGAGCCCCGCCGACCGGCGTATCATTCTAATGTGCGGCATCAGCAGCGGTTTTGGCTCGGTCTTTGGGACGCCGCTCGCCGGAACGGTCTTCGGGCTGGAGGTGCTCGCGTTAGGGATGATCCGTTACGAAGCGCTGTTTGCCTGTTTTGTGGCGAGCTTTATCGGGGATTTGACCACGAAGGCCTGGGGAATTCATCATATTCATTATTCCGTAAACACGATTCCGGCGATCACGCTGATCACGGTGCTGAAGGTCGTGCTCGCGTCGATGGTGTTCGGCCTGGCCAGCATTTTGTTCAGCGAGCTGACGCATTGGCTGAAGGCGCGGTTCACCGGCTGGTTCCGGAATCCGGCGGTCAAGAGCTTTGCCGGGGGCTGCATCCTGATTGCCATTGTCTACGCATTCGGCACAAGGGAATACCTCGGGCTTGGCCTTCCGCTGATCAGCGATGCTTTTGAAGGGACGGCGCCAAAGCTGGCGTTTCTCTGGAAAACCGTGTTCACTTCGATTACGCTGGGGGCCGGATTTCAAGGCGGAGAGGTGACTCCGCTCTTCGTCATCGGCGCTACGCTGGGCAGCACGCTGGCGAGCCTGCTGCATCTAGCGGTGCCGTTTATGGCAGCCCTCGGTTTTATTGCAGTGTTCAGCGGTGCGACGAATACCCCGATTGCCTGCTTTATTATGGGGATCGAGCTGTTCGGTTCGGGGAATTTGGTATACATGTTCATCGCCTGCGTCGTCAGCTATTATTTTTCCGGGCATACCGGCATCTATGTGTCGCAGCGGATTGGGGTGTCCAAGTCCAGGCTGCTGCGCCTGCCGGAACAGGCAACGCTGGCTTCGGTCCGAGGGAGGAAGGGAAGGCAGAAGGGGAAAAGGGAGCGCGCCTAATTTTTTTGGCAAGACATCTTCCCCTCTGGGCGCCCTGGGCATATGCTATCCCATCATCGATTGGAGGGATTGCATTGTCTTCTGGAAAGAAAGCTCAAGTGAAACACTTAGCATGGCATGAAACATTGGAAATGCATGAGCTGGTAGCAGCACAGTCCAACGACCTGATTTGCCTGAAAATGGACATCGGCAAGGTCACCGATCCGCAGCTGCACGCCCTGTATAAAGAGGCTATTATGAGCCTGGAGCAAAACATAAAGGACCTGCTGCAGTTTTACCCGCAAGCACCGGTCCCGGCAGCGAGAGGCGGCAAAGCCGAGGCGGCAGACATGACGGGCTTTTATGCCGGCCATTTGCTGGGCAAGGCCAAAGGTTGGGTTCGCAATTATGCGCTTGCGATTACGGAAACGGCAACACCGGCCTTAAGGGAGGTTTTCGTTAAGCATCTGAACAATGCGATCAAACTCCATGCCAAGGTTTTTGATTTTATGGAGGAGCGTTCGATGTACCCTGCTTACGACCTGGAGCGGCTCCTGGCCAATGATCTGGAAAATGCGAAAAAGGCGTTAAGCATGTAACATCTCCACCACTTGGGGCAAGGGGGAAAAGAGATATCGAGGAAAGTCCGGGAGCCTGGTCCCGGGCTTTCCTCGTTTTTCGGCCAAATCCTACACCGTGAAGCCGGGTCTCCCCAGCAGTTGGCTTATGCAGTATACTTTCATTAAAGTAATAAATAGTTTACGTGGAACGAATAAATAGTTTACGTGAAACGGATTAACAGTTCAGGAGGTGAACGATGTGATTATGGTCAGTTCTTGCCTGGCCGGACTGAAAGTCCGCTATAACGGAACGGACAGCCTGAATGACGTGATTCAGCAATTGGTGGCGCAAAACAGGGCAATGACGGTCTGCCCCGAACTGCTGGGGGGATTCGTCACCCCGAGAGAGCCTGCGGAGATCGTAGGCGGTGATGGGAGGGACGTGCTGGAGGGCCGGGCCAGGGTTGTTGAGAAATCGGGCCGTGACGTAAGCGGAATGTATATTCAGGGGGCTCACCGGACGCTGGAAAAAGCCCGTGAAGTCGGTGCGTCCATGGTGGTGCTCAAAGAGTACAGCCCCTCCTGCGGAAGCGCCATGATATATAACGGTTCCTTCGCCAATGAGAAGGTTGCTGGCAGCGGGGTGACAACCGCCATGCTGGAACGGGAGGGCATTCGGGTGATGTCCGAAGAGACGTTTTTGGAGGCTCTGGACTCAGGGCTCCTCTAAGATCGCTGTATCGCTCGTCCATCCGTGAAAGTTTCGGACAAGTTTGCCGGGGCGGATGAATATATATGACCTTAAAGGAGGTCATATGATGCTCAAGAAGAAACGGTTTCGCAACTATGCGCTCTGGATCAGTATGGTCTCGCAGGTGCTTCTGCTGGTGCAGCTGATCGGCCATCTCACAGGCGCGTTTGAACTGTCGGATATGAAGCGGCAAGAGCTCGTGGCGGCCGCAGACCTGGTGCTCGGAATTTTGGCGACGCTGGGGATTATCTCCAACCCGACCAAGCCGAACAGCGGCGGATATAATTTGTAGACGGGAACCCTGCCGTGCAGCCTGCAGCTGCCGGGCAGGGTGTCTTTTTTGCCAAATTCCGGTTTCCACGCAAAGCAGCTGAATCCGCTGGGAAGCAGCATCCCTTCTTGGCGGCGCGATTTCGGGTAGGAACGATCTGTCCCGTTTGATATGATGGAAGGAAAGACTTGCCGGGAGGAGAAGCTTCATGAAAATACTGGTATCAGGATTTGAGCCCTTTGGCGGAAATGCGGTCAATCCGACGGAGCAGCTCGTGCGGGATATCCGGGAGGAGACGTTTGCGGAGGCCGAGATCCGGACGGTTCTGCTTCCGGTCCATTATGACGAATGTGCCGAAAGGCTGCTTGAGGCGGTGCGTGACTTTCAGCCGGACGCCGTAATCTGCTGCGGCCTGGCCGCAGGCCGGACGGCGGTAACGCCGGAGCGGATCGCGGTGAACGTCAAGGACGTGGCGCCGGAAGCGGCATACGCCGACAACAAAGGGGAGAGACCGCAGGATCTGCCCATTAATCCGGCAGGACCGGACGGATTGTTCTCACGGCTTCCGATCCGTGAGGCCGTGAACCGGCTGAAGGCGGAGGGGATTCCGGCTGCCGTGTCCGAGTCGGCCGGCACGTTTATTTGCAACAACACGATGTACGCCGTGCTGGATTATATCCGTGAGCAGAAGCTGCCCACGCTGGCGGGGTTTGTCCATTTTCCGGCCTCCACGGAAATGGCGCTGCAGAAGCCGGGCCTGCCTTCGCTGCCGCAGGAAATGATGCTGCGGGCGCTGCGCGTGATCATCCACGCGACGATTGATGCGGTAAAGCAGCAGCGGCAGCCCGCGGTGTAACGGGTATCGCTCACTGGCTGACATCTCCAGGTGCTTGTTCAAAACAAGCGCCGGGGGTGTTTTTTTGCTGTTATTGCCCTTCGCCGGCTTGCTGAACCGGACGCTTGAAAAAACCGATCAGGCGGTCCTGATGCGGCACGATCTGTACAAGCTCCCAGCCATGGCGCCCCCACGAGGACAGTGCATAATTAAAGTCCACCGCCGTATGGCCGCGGTATGATTGCACGTATTCGAGCAGCCCCGCGTCCGTCCCGTATTCCCATTCCAGCGGCTCGTCGCCAGCGGAATGACGGTAATGCTGGGGCAGTCCGCTTAGGCGCACGCCTGTGGTGCAGAGTGCTTGGAGAATGGCTTCTTGCTCCGTTTCTTCCAGGGCTAAAAAGCGCGGCGGCTGCGGGAGATGAAACTGGGCGTGAGAATGGAAAATTTGCAGCACTGCCGTGCCGCACGGATTGCCGGTTTCGTCTCTGACCACATACCATACGCATCGCTCACGCTCCTCGGGCGGGCCCCAGTTCTCGACTGACTCCGATAAGCGGAATCCGGCGGGGACCTCATATCCCGACTTCCGCACCTCCTCGCAGATCGGACCCATCAGCTGTTGAATATAGACGCCGTAGGCGCGGTCGCCGAATTCCGCAAACATGCTGCTGAGTTCCTCCGCATGCTCTTGAAGAATCGCATCCCAAATTTCGCCCAGGTGCCGGTTCATGGACCGGACAACCGAATAAATTGGATTCATATAAAACTCCCTTCACATCGTAAAATTTTGCTTAGGCTGTTCTGATTCCGTTGCGGAATAAACTCTGCCCATTAATCTAATGGTTTTAGATTAATCTAATGGAATTAGAATAAAGGCATATGCTATAATTGTCAAGTGAAAAGGAGGGCTCTTCGATGGCCAGAAAACGAACGGTGCCCCAGCATCCCTTCTCCGGCACGGGGGAACAGGAGGAGCTGCACATTCCACTAGACCGTGACCGGATTGTCCGGACGGCGCTCCGCGTGTTGAACGAATTTGGCTTGAAGGAGCTGAGCATGCGCAAGATTGCCGATGAGCTCCAGGTAAAGACCGCTTCTCTGTATTATCATGTGAAGGATAAAGACCAGCTGCTCCAGCTTATCGGGGATAAAATAAGCGAAGAAATGGACAGGCCCGACCCGGACCTGCCTTGGCAGGAACAGCTGATCCAGTGGGGGCATGCATTCCGGCGCGTACTGCACCGCTACCGTGATGCGGTGGACCTGTTCAATGGCGGCATCGCCATGGGGTACCACCGTCTGCTGCAGATTGAAAGACTGTACCAAATTTTTGCATCGGCCGGATTTGCGGATGATCACATCCCGTGGATGGCATCCATGGTGAAGAACCATGTGCTCGGCTTTGTGGCCGAGGAGGTGCGGCTGAAGGGGATGGCCGGTTCCGGCGAGGAAGCCCAGGCTCAGCTCAGCGAGGAGTACGCCGGGTTCTTCCGCAGTTTGCCAAGGGAGCAGTTTCCGAATATGATCCGTCTGGCTTCCCATACGACCGGTACCGGATGGCAGGAGGAATTCGAATTCGGGCTGGACGTCCTGATGGACGGCTTCCGGCAGAGGCTGACCGTCTGATCCGGCGCTAAGCAAAAAAATCAGGGGGACTAGGAAGTCCGCCCTGATTTTTTTCCGTAAAACACCGCGAAGTCCAAATACTTGTACATACAGTCCACGTCTTCAAAGCCGGCCTCTTCCATCCACTGCATCTGGTCGGCGGCGGTAGCGTTGATATCCAGGCTTCTGCGTTCAATCGACGCCTGAATGGCTTCTTCCGGCAGACCGCTTGCCCTGATTTCTTCCAGCCAGCGTCTCCGGTAATATACGTCCGCCTGGTCGGTATGGCCCTTCACCTGATCGGCATTGACAAAGATGCCGCCTTCATTCAGCAGCCGATGAATCGTGGCGAACAGCTGCCTTTTTTCCGGGTGGGTCAGATGATGAATGGACAGAGAAGAGGCGACGACGTCGTAAGTTTGCGTAAACGGATAACTGCTGTAATCCCCGGTAATATAATCTACATTGGGTGCCCCGTGGAACCGCCGGCGGGCCTCCTGCAGCATGCTGTCGCTTAAATCCATCAGTGTAAGCCGGGCCTCAGGGTATTTGAGCAGTACCATGCTGGAGAACAGGCCTGTTCCGGCCCCCAGATCCAAAATACATGGAGAAGAATTGCCGCACTCCACCAGGGACAGGGCCATCCCGTAAAAGTCGTCGAAGCAGGGAATCAGCCCCCTCCGCTGCCGGTCATAGTCCTTTGCATTGGCGTCAAAAAGCTTGATCACAGATCTGTCCATCACCATTCTCCTTTACCCGTGGATTGTTGGAATTGACTTCATTGTACCGGCAGTCCGCTCATTATGGAAATATATAAACCGTATTATACTTATAGGTATTTCCTATATCATTCCTTCCACGGATCAGCATTGATAAGCTCGATAGAGTTGTGGCGGCAAGGTCCTTTAACCTCGGGAACATTGCGCATTTTCATAGGGCAAATGGACTTGAATGATATTTGTCCAAACCGATTCGCCTTACGCGGCATACGATAGAGTATAAACAGGAGAGAGGGGGAGAAACCATGAGTGGTGTAGGAAACCCATTTACCTCAACGGGAGCCATCCTGGTTCTGTTTATTCTGCTCGTCATCATTACCAAATCCTTTATTTATTAATCCATGGGCCCAAGCGGTCCTTGGGCAACGAAGCTCCCGCCCTCCGGCGGGGCTTTCGCCATTTCATAACAAGGGCAGATACCGCAGTATATACATAGGGATTGAAAAAGGAAATATAGACGAGTAAATGGGAGAATGGATTAGTATACGGAGGGAAATAGCGCATACAAGCAGTTTTGGGTTCAGACGATTATAACGCTATAATGAAAAACAGTGAACCATCGGACCCGGCGAACCTGAGAGTGGGGAGCCCGCTTGAACACCCCGTAACATTTCATGAACGGATAGCAGCACGATCAGCCCTACAGATACAACTTTATATCCACAGGAGGGATTATTTCTTGTTTTTGAACTGGATCAAACAAGGCTTCTTTAGCAATGTCAGAAAGGATATTTTGTCCGGCCTAACCGTTGCCTTTGCGCTTATTCCCGAAGCCATCGCGTTCTCTATTATGGCCGGCGTGGATCCGATGGTCGGTCTCTACGCATCCTTTGTGATTGCCGTCAGCATTTCATTTTTCGGCGGACGCCCGGGGATGATTTCGGCGGCCACCGGCGCCATGGCATCCTTGATGGGACCGATCGTTGCCAAGTACGGGATCGAGTATTTGTTTGCGACCACAGTGCTGACCGGCATTCTGCAGTGGATCATGGGGGCGCTGAAATTCGGGCGCTTCATCACATTTATCCCGCAATCGGTCATCGTGGGCTTTGTTAACGCGCTGGCGATCGTTATTTTTATGGCGCAGCTGCCGAATTTTGAAGGGGCTACCTGGATCATGTACTTGATGGTGGCCGCGACGCTGCTGATCATTTATCTGTTCCCGCTGCTCACCAAAGCGGTGCCTTCAGCGCTTGTCGCCATTATCGTCATGACGATCATTTCGGTGCTGACCCATGCCGATGTCCGTACCGTTGGCGATATGGGTACCATTACGCAGTCGCTTCCCGCATTTCATGTTCCGTCGGTTCCCTTGTCGTTTCATATGTTCCTGACGATTTTGCCTTATGCGCTGGCGCTCGCCGTCGTCGGTATGACCGAGACGCTCTTGACCGCCAACCTGGTGGATGAGCTGACCGATACCGGCAGCAACAAAAACCGCGAGATCAAGGGGCAGGGCGTCGCCAACATCCTCACCGGCTTTTTCGGCGGGATGGCCGGCTGCGCCATGATCGGCCAGACGGTCATCAATGTGAAGTCGGGGGGACGCTCCCGGCTGTCGACCTTTATCGCCGGCGCCTTTCTGCTGTTCCTGATCCTCGTGCTCGGCGATGTCGTCAAGCAGGTGCCGATGGCGGCGCTGGTGGGCGTTATGATCATGGTGTCGGTGGGCACGTTCGACTGGCATTCTTTACGAACGATGAACAAGGTGCCGCTGGGCGACACGATCGTCATGGTCGTGACCGTCGTAATCGTTGTGGCCACGTCCAACCTGGCGATCGGCGTTGTGACCGGAGTCATTCTGAGCGCCCTGAATTTTGGCTGGAAAATGGCGCGTATTCACGCGCAGATCCATATCGATGAGCATGGGGTAAAGGTGTACGAAATCAAAGGGCAGATGTTTTTCGGAACGATGAACCATTTTGTGCATCTCTTTCATTACCAGGAGGATCCGGAGCAGATTGCGATTGACTTTTCCTACTCCCACGTTTGGGATCAATCGGGCGTGAACGCCGTGTCCAAGGTGCTGGCCAAATATGAGGCGCTGGACAAAAAGGTGGCCGTCCGGGGATTGAATCCGGAGAGCCAGCGTATCATCGACAAGATTGGCGTAGCCTCGGTATCGTCCCATTAACCATCTCGTAAAACCTGCATTTTATATACGATATGAGAGAAGCCTTCCGGCATGCCGGAAGGCTTTTTGCGTAGTTATCCGCTTGAGGAGCGAATGCTACCTCACCATTTTCTCATAAATATTAAACCCGCTCTCATGCTGGCCCTTCAGCGTAAAGCCGGCCCCGCCGTACAACCGGTTCAAGCCGGGGTTGTCGGCGATGCAGTCGAGACGGATTCGGTCTTTGCCCTGGAACCTTATTCCGGTCAAGGCCCAGTGCAGAATGGCGCTGCCAAGACCCGTCCCCCCGAATTCGCGTTCAATGGCAAGCCGGTGCAGATAGACAGAGGTATCGTGCCCCTCCTCGCCCCACAGGTTGCGGTCCCATTCGCTTGCATGCTGCTGGAGGATGACGATGGCGGCAAGGCGCTCCTCCTTTTTAAACAGGAAGACGTCCCCTCGCAGGACCGCCTCGTCGATATGATGCCTGTCCTCGCCGGTCAGCAGCTGATTCCACTGCTTGGAGCCTATGCTCTGAAGCCATTGCGCCGTTCGAAACAGCAGTCCCTGCGCGGCCGCGACATCTTCCGGACCGGCCTGAACGGCACGGATTTCCGAGGTAACCCACTTCTGATTGATGATAAAATGATCTGCTTTTGCCTGCTTCATACATCCACCCTCCAAGCGTTACATATGTTCTTATTGTAAGAAGCCGTGAAGAATTAGGCAAATGCTTCATACCGGAGCGGTCCGGAGACTTTTATGTGACTCAGGTGCTCTGAAGACGTGGGGCGGCAGCCGCGTCCAGGCCGTTAGCAAGCGGTCAGCATTGTATGTACCAGAGGGTTGGGAGGGAGGATTATGAAGAAACAAAACTTTATCGCCATCATGGCACCGTTGGCTGAATTCGATCAGCTGCAGTCAGGTGTGCCGGCATCGCTCACGATCGCCCAGGCGGCCCTCGAATCCGCCTGGGGTACGAGCGAGCTGGCGGTGAAGGCCAACAATCTGTTCGGCATCAAGGGACAGGGCACCGCAGGAAGCATGCGCCTGCAGACCACCGAGTACGTTCGCGGCGTGGCCGGCCGGGTGATAGCCGACTTCCGCGCGTACAACAGCTGGGCCGAATCGGTGGCCGATCACTCAAGCCTGCTGGTGAACGGCGTGTCCTGGGACCGTGACAAGTATGCCGGCGCGCTCCGCACAGACGGGCGATCGGCCGCCGCCGCGATCGGCGCCGCCGGTTATGCCACGGACCCGGAGTATGCAGATAAGCTAATCCGGATTATTGTACAGTATAACCTGGACCAATACGATGCCTGGAAGGAGGGGGCGCATATGACCCCTGAGGAAAAGGCGGCATTTAGCGAGCTGCAGAACACGGTTGCGAAGCAGGCGGAATGGATCAAGCAGCAGCAGGCGCTGTTAAGCATGCCCTGCCCGGACTGGGCAAAGGAGGCTTACCGCTATTACAAGCCTTATATTGCTGATGAAACGGGAAGTTATGATTTCTGGCGGCAGCTGGTGATCCAGTACCGCAAAGAGAAGGGAATCAAGGTCGTTTCGGATCAAGGCTGATGGGACTTACGGCCGGATGGTCACCCTTGTATTCACAGGAACGTAGGAAGACAAATCCAGCACATCCTCATTGTGCATCCGGATGCAGCCGTGGGAGACTTCCCGTCCGATGGAGGCGGGATCATTGGTTCCATGAATGCCGTAATGGGGCTTGGAGAGGCCCATCCACAGCACCCCGAACGGTCCGCCGGGATTTTCCTGTTTATTGACAATCTTGAACTCTCCGGCCGGGGTTTTCGTCACCATTTTTCCGATGCCAACGGGATAAGATTTGACGGTCTGGTCGCCGTCCAGCAAATATAACATGCGGTCCGACAGGTCGACGATGATCCGGTATTTTGGCATTTGCATCACTCCTTGTTTCCAGAGTATGTTTATAGGGCGGGGAATGCATCCCTCTGCAAGTGAATTTATGGAACGAAGGGGATTGGAACGTGATGCTGAGAAAAAAAATTATCCTCTATTGCACCTTTTCCGTGCTTGTGCTGTTCGCGGCGTTTTTCGTCTGGAGGCAGGGCCCTTATGTGTATCATCTGGTTCGTTATCCCGGAAGGCCTCACATCAAAAAGGAAGAGGGCGGTGTTCCGGCTTACAGCTTTATTTCCACCAGACCGACGCCAGATGCGGTGTATTATAAAAACAAAGTCATCACGCTGATGTACCATGATGTCTCTCCGCGTCCGATCAATGACAAGAGTCTGGATACCGCTGTATTCGAGGAGCAGCTCCAGGCCATGAAGGCGAACGGATTTCATTGGATTACGATGGAGCAGTACGCCGACTTCGTCACCCGGCATCAGCCGGTGCCGGACAACGCCGTGCTGATGACGTTTGACGACGGCTATGAGACGTTCTATACCAATGTGTTCCCGATCCTGAAGAAGTACCACGTGCCGGCAACGAATTTTCTGATCGTGTCGACGGTGGGGAATCCGAAGCATCCCGGACTGCCGAAGCTGACCTGGGCCCAGGTCAAGCTCATGCACCGGAGCGGTATCGATTTTTACAGCCATACGTTTGATTCGCACGCTTACGCTTATGTTCGCCCCGAAGGGAAAACCCATGACAGGCTGGAGCCGATGCTGATGGGACCGGAGCATAACAAAACCACAGGGCATGTGGAGACAGAGCAGGAGTATATCCGGCGGGTGAAAGGTGATTTAACCCGGGCGGATCAAATCCTCCGGAATGAAATCGGCAACCGCCGCGATATTCTCGCTTTTCCCTACGGCGGCTATACGCAGCGGGTGCTGGGTCTCTGCCGCAATCTCGGCATTCAGGTAGTCTTTACCGTCAAACCGGGAATCGACGGCCCCGGGCAGTACATGGGATACCGGGTCAACGCGGGCGGCATGGACAATAACCCGATCGCGCTCGTTGAATCGATGAAGCATGCGGAGTCGCTCCGCGGATACAGCAAAGCCGGCTAAGCCTCCTGACGAGAGAAGGAAGTGGCAGTGGGCCGTAAATACATTGAAAAATATGGATAACCCCCCGGACATTTCTCCGGGGGGTTTGGCTTTGGCGGCGCTGCGGCCGCCTCATATATTTAACCCCTGACAGCCGTTCAAGGCTGCAGTCTGGTTCTTTGTTCTAGTTCGTTAACAGAATAATGACTTCCAAAACAACAAAAGCCCTGCCTCTCTTTTGTCCTTGCGGCTCCGATGACCGCGCCAGCGTGAATCAGAAATAGCATCCTTAAATCTCATACTTCGCATTGGGTTATTTCAAAATAGGAAATTAAGTCTTCGAGGTTGAAGATTTATTCTTTCTTGCGGGGAACGAAAAGGGTTAAATGAAGTTATATTAATATAATATATCACATATTATTTATAAATGCAATAGGAAATTATATCGCCCACCAGACTTGTATAAATGTGCAAAAGCACCATTTCATACGGAGGGATTTTATGATAAAAGTTGGTTTTTGTCGCAGATTCATGTCACATTTTGGGATGAAATAACCGATATTCTTAATAGTGCTGCGCCGAACGGCCTATATTGATGAAAAAGGAAGGCTGGCTTATGGATACCGATTCTACCCGTTTGCAGGGGGTTGCCCTGTATTATGCTTTTCGGAACAAATTGGTACGGAATTATATTTTCGGATCGCTATTCGCGGTATGGATCGTGGGCAGCGCTCTCGTTCTGACCACGATCAGCATTTCTCCGCAGGAGATCAAACGGCTGGCGATCATCTTTGCTTGCTCCATGGCGGTCATGGTCGCGGTGGAATCCTGGGTATTCACGCGGCACGTTCGGCCGATCCGGCAGGGTTTGTTCTGCCGGACCTGTACGGTTCAGACCATTGAAACAGCCTACCGGCAGGCACATAAGCTGCCGCAGCTAGCGGTGTTCCGGATTCTGGTCCCGCATTTCCTCGGGCTTGCCATACCTGCGGCCGGCTTGACGCTGTGGCAGATGAGCCGTGGCCTTCTTCATTTCCCGCCGATCTATGTTGCGGCTGCGGTAGCCGGCGCCTTCCTCGTAGCCAGCATGCATGCGATGATCGAGTTTTTCCTGACGACGGCGACGGTCCGGCCGCTGATGGAGGAATTTCACCGGCTCGCCCAGGAAACGCACCGCATTGAGCTGAATCCGGAGGGGCATGTCGTCTTGTCTATCCGTCCGAAGTTTCTGCTCAGTGCCATGCTGATCGGTACCTCGCCGCTCCTGCTGTTCACCCTGGCTGCCCAGATTCGGCTGGGCAATTTAAACGAGGAAATGATGACCGGGTACTGGGGCTGGGCGGGGCTGATCCTGCTGGTCGACATCATTTTTACGTATACGGGTGCCAGGCTGTTGACCCATGAGGTGGAGCGGCCGATCTCCCATCTGTACGACGCCATGAATCATGTCAAGGACGGCCGGCTGAAGACGGTCCAAAACGTGTATTCGGACGAGTTTTCCCGGCTGGCCACTGGCTTCAACATGATGGTCCGGGCGCTTCAGTCGCGTGAAGCCCAGACCAGGGCGATGCTGGACAGCTACTTTGTGACCCTCGCCGTGGCGCTCGATGCCAGAGACGCCTACACGGCAGGGCATTCCTTGCGAGTGGCTGAATATTCGGAGCTGATCGGGCGGCTCAGCCGGATGACGGAGGAGGATATCAACGTGATCCGCCAGTCGGCGCTGCTGCATGACATCGGGAAAATCGGCATCCGGGACACCGTCCTGTTGAAGGAAGGGCGTCTGACGGAAGAGGAGTTCGACCAAATCAAGGCCCATCCGGTGCTTGGTGAGACGATTCTGAAGCAGATCGAGCCGAAGGATGCCCTGGCGCCGCTCCTTCCCGGCGTAAGGTCCCATCATGAGCGATATGACGGGAAAGGGTATCCGGACGGACTGGCCGGGGACGATATCCCGCTGCTCGGGAGAATTATCGCCGTAGCCGACGCCTTTGATGCGATGACTTCGGATCGGCCATACCGTAAAGGCATGGATGTCGCCAAGGCGCTGTCCATTCTCGAAGAGGGCGGAGGGACGCAGTGGGATCCGGAATACGCCCGCATTTTTGTCGACTATATGAGAAATCAAAGGTTGGAAAAAGCGGCAGGCAACGATACATAAGCGATGACCAAGGTTCGGAGAGCAAGAAAACCTCCCGGCCGTGAAGGATGACTTCCGGACGGGAGGTTTTTTCGTCGCTTTGAACGTGGATAAGGAATCAGTTTGCAGCCGAGCGCAGGAACCCTGGCAGACGGAAGAATGCAACCAGGAGGCCGGCGGCCCCGAACGTCAGGAGAATGAGGGCAGGTCCCGCAACGTCGCCGAGATGGGCGCCATGGGCGATAATGTTCTGCAGCGAGTGCAGCGCCCAGTACTGCGGCAGAAAGTGCCCGACGGTCTGTACGGATTGCGGAAGCAGGTAGGACGGTACCCACAGGCCGCCCAGCATGGCACCGCCCATGGCAATGACCTGGGTGATGACCATGGCGGCTCCCTCGCCGGGCACCAGGAAGGATAAGCCGAGCCCGATACCGGTTCCGCAGATGCTGAGGCTGAGCACAATTAAGGTAAGGGCGGCGACGTCGCCAAGCTTCACATCATAGACGAAGTGGCCGAAGGCGAACAGGACGACACACTGGGCGATAACCGTCAGGATGAAGGGTACCCACATCCCGACCAGATACTGCAGCGGCTTTACGCGCGTGCTGCGAATGCGGGACAGAAGGCCGGTCTTCTTTTCGTCAAAGAAGCGGCGGGCCATCGTGATCATGATGTAGAAGACGAACATAACGGTCATGCTGGGGACCATGGAGTCCATATAGCTGACATGGTCGGACGTCGTCGCCACATCTTTAATCTGGATCGGGGAGGCCAGCGCCTGCTCTGCCTGCTCCTTGGAATCTCCCTTGGCCAGCAGGACGTCCGTCAGCTTCTGCTCGCGGTATTGGCTGGAAATGCTGCTGAGGATCGCCTGAATCGGCGCAAGCTCGGTCTGTGCGGTGGGATCCTGGTACAGCTGGATATCCGCGGGATTGCCTTCCTTCATTGCTTTTTCAAATCCGGCGGGAATGACGAGCATGGCCGAGAACTGGCCTTGCTTCATTCTGTCGACCTGGTCGTCCAGGCTGGATGCCGATTCCAGCTTCACGTCCATAATCCCCTGCATTTGCTTCACAAAGGCTTGTGACGCAGCGGATTGATCCTGGTCGATCGTGCGGATGGATACGGAGGAACTGTCGCCACCGCCGCTATTGAAAATCGTACCGAACATGGCGATGAACAGGATTGGCATCAGCAGCAGGAAGAAGAAGCTTTTGCGGTCTTTGCGGATCAGCCG
The DNA here is from genome assembly GCF_016624415.1 of Paenibacillus sp. S28. Lineage (NCBI taxonomy): Bacteria > Bacillati > Bacillota > Bacilli > Caryophanales > Paenibacillaceae > Paenibacillus > Paenibacillus sp. S28. The sequence goes on from NZ_JACVTM010000005.1 coordinate 333,574, forward strand.
CAATTCTTTGATAATCATGGCTCTCATGGGTTTTGCTCCTTTGCGTGTTAATTTCTTTGTCTATTTTATACGATGAACGATTTATCACCTTAATGAGTGAGAGGAACGCTTGTGAAAGAATTAATCCCGGAGAGCGGTACCTGTTACCCGTAGGAATACGTTCTCCAGCGAGGGACGGACGATTTCCAATTGTTTCACGTCCCAGCTGTGCTGGGATGCGAGGCGAAGCAGGCGCTGCATCACGCCGTGCAGATTTTCCGTTTCCAGCACGTAACCGGAGCCCTCCTTGCGGACCGCGGTTACATCCGGGTCTTCCGGCAGGTGATGGGCTCCTGCAATTTCCACGTAAATGGCCTTCTGTCCGTAATTCTCCAGCAGCTCCCCGAGCGGGCCCATCGCCTTGATCGTGCCCTGATCCATAATGGCCACTTCATCGCACAGCGCTTCGACTTCCTCCATGTAGTGGGTGGAGTAGATGATCGTCACGCCTTCGCGGTTCAGGTCGCGGATCATTTCGAAGATGTGGTTCCGCGACTGCGGATCGATCCCAACCGTCGGCTCGTCGAGAATCAGCAGCTTGGGACGGTGGAGGAGCGCGGCGGCGATGTTAATCCGGCGCTTCATGCCTCCCGAGAACGTGCCGACTTCCTCTTTGGCCCGGTCCAGCAGACCGGTCTGGCTCAGCACCTCGTGGATGCGCTGCTTCAGCATTTTGCCCCGGACGCCGTAAGCCTCTCCGAAAAACTCCAGATTGTCGTAAGCGGACAGCTTATCATACAGCGTAATTTCCTGTGGGACGTAGCCGATATATTTCGATACGGCGTCCGGATTTTTGGTCGCTTCCTTGCCGAGCAGCCGGACGGAGCCGCTGTCGGCCTGGACAATGCCGGTCAAAATTTTCATCGTGGTGGACTTTCCCGCGCCGTTCGGTCCGAGGAAGCCAAACGAAGTGCCGGCTTTCAGAGAGAAGCTCACGTCCTGGAGCGCCTGTTTCTTCGGATAGGATTTGCGGAGTTGGGAAACCTCTAGCATATAATCGTTGTTATAAGAAGTCTGATTAGATTCGGTGTTGTTGCGAGTCGTCGTTTGGATCATAGGGACAACCTCCTAAAAGTTTTGTGAAGCATAACCTCAAAGTAAAATCGTCGCAGCAAAACTGGCACCGGAAGCATAAGCTTAAGTTTTGTGAAGCATAACCTCAAAGTAAAATCGTCGCAGCAAAACTAGCATCGGAAGCATAAGCTTAAGTTTTGTGAAGCATAACCTCAAAGTAAAACCGTCGCAGCAAAACTAGCATCGGAAGCATAAGCTTTTACTTTTGTGAAGCAGCATGTTTGCAAAATGACGGGCCGCCGGCAGTACCGGCTCGCGCGGATGAACGAAAGGCTTCCGGCGGCCACGTTGAATATCCCGTTAAGTTTATAGAAGAAAAGCGTTTTGAACTTGCTACAGGTCCAGCTTTTTATCCATGACGTATGTCACCGCCCGGATCAGGCCATAGGCTACCGCCCAACTGCCAATGATGATTGCCGGAAGCTCCCATGGAAAGGGGAAGAACGTCGCCGGTCCTGCGGTTTCCAGCCGGCCTTCAGGCAGCAAATACTCGTTCAAATTGGAGTATACGATGCTGAAGCCCCCCATAAATAGAATCCAGAGCAGCGGCGTCAGCGGCTTGGCGGTGCTGTACATGACGCTAATGGTCAGCATGCCTGCGGCTATGATGAATGGGGTCAGGCCGGCGACGACGGTCAGCCAGTTAATGCCCGTGATCACGAAGGAGATAGCCATATCATAGGTGTAATGATCGATGGTCGAGGTCAGAATAAGTACGTACGCCGAGAAGGCGATATAGATAGCAATCATAGCGATCCATACCTTCAGGCAGTTACCCAGCCATTTGGCGGCGATGAGGCGAAACCTCGGGATTGGGAGCGTCAGCCACCAGCCGTACGTATCGTTGGACCACTCTCTTTTAATGGAGCCGTATCCCAGGAAGAAAATCCAATAAGGGAACGCCAGCGTCATATACCAGAAGCTGCTCAGTTCTAGGTCATTGCGCGCCGCCAGATAGGTGGTGACGATGACCACAGCTGCGGCAACAATCAGGATATAAGCGGCGCACCATCTTCTGGATAATCGGACGCGGTTCAGTTTTCTCCAGCTGCCCCGCACCATAAACTCATGCTGGACAAGGTCCATAAACGTGCCTGATGACATCAACGCTGCCACTCCTTTGCGTACATTTTACGGAATACATCGCGCAGTGAACCGTATTCCGCCCTCAAGCTTTCGGTGTCGCCGGACCAGATCGCCTGACCCTGCTTCATCATGACCGTGTAATCGAACAACCCTTCAACCTCCTGAATATCATGGGTGCTGATCAGGACGGACTGCCCACTGTCCTCGAGGTAGTCGATGATACCGGCCACAATCGCCTCCCGTGACATGACGTCGATGCCGGTAAAAGGCTCGTCGAGAATAATAAGGGACACTTCCCGGGCAAGGCACAGAATCAGCATAACCCTGGCTTCCTGACCCTTGCTCATTCCGCCGATTCTCGCATCCAATTCAACATCCATATAATCCGCCAGGCGGATGGCCTGTTCCATCGAGAAGCCGGACAGGAAGGACTGCCCCCATTCGAACGCCTGCCGCACCGTATGGTTCGGATACCAGCGGGCCCGGTCGGGGAGGTAGGCAATGTGGCGGTTGGTTTCCCAGCCGGGCTTCGAGCCGAGCACTTCCACGGTGCCCTGGTCTGGCCGGACGAGGCCGGTAAGCATCCGGAATAACGTGGATTTGCCGCAGCCATTCGGGCCCAGAATGCCGGTGATCCGCCCTTCGGGAACGGTGATGTTCAGCCCGTTGAGCGCCTGCTTCTTCCCATAGACCTTGCTCACTTGTTCGCATCGCAGTATCGGTGCCGTCATCGTATGGATCCTCCTTCCTCCGCGTCGTATTTTTGTTCAATATAGGACTGGATATCGTTCCAGGTTAGTCCGAGGCGTTCCATTTGATCCATAAAGCTGTCGATATATTTGGCTGCGAGCGCCGTTCGGAACGACCGGACATGCTCCGGGGAAGAGGTGACGAAGGTTCCTTGACCCCGTCGTTTCTCGGTAAGTCCGTCCCGTTCAAGCTCCTGATAAGCCCGCATGACGGTGTTCGGGTTCACCCGAAGCTCTTGAGCCAGCTCGCGCACAGAAGGCATCTTGTCTCCCAATCCAATCTCTCCTTTGGCAATGGCGCTGCGCACCTGATCCAGAATTTGTTCATATAAAGGTTGGCTGAAGTCGATGTGGAACCGCAGCGGGCCAACCTGTTGGTCTTCCATGGCCTTCCCTCCTAAAAAGCTCTGCTGGTCTGGAAGCACAGCTTTCCTTCTCGGCATAAGCGCAAACGTTCAGGTCACTTATGTGATTTAAGTGTATTATATCACTTAATACACCTAATGCAATAGGCGATCAATATTTTGGTTAAAATCTTTTTCACACCGGTTTATGGCTATGAAGACTGGGGCAGCATTGCTGGTGCTCGTTGGATTCAGCCCGCGTTCCTGCGGGTAATAAAGAACTACAGGCGGAGCGGATAGGTTCCGCCGACCAACAACTTATACCGAGAGGAGCTGATCCTCATGGATCATAACGTATTCAAGGGAAAATGGAATCAACTGAAAGGCGAAGCCAAAAAGCAGTGGGGCGAGCTGACGGATGACGATTTGGATAAAATCGACGGCGAAAAGGACAAGCTGATCGGCAAGCTTCAGGAGCGCTATGGCCATACTAAGGACGCCGCGGAAAAAGAGTACCATGACTGGACGCGTTCGCGTCAGTTGTAGGCCTCTTCGTCCTGCGGTCGGCATGTGGAAACAGCAAAAGGCGCAGCGAATCTCCGGCAACCGGGGAGCGCTGCGCTTCTTTCGGGTGTTCACCTACCTAACCCAAGTAAGCCCTGCCCTCACCTGGATGACTTCAAGCACGCCATCCGCCATAGGCTTACCTCAAAGGTCTGACCGGTTTACCCACAAGAAGGTTCCCCATTTACCCGGTATGGGTCGCAAAATCAGCGAGAATCCCCCAGCTTCGGCGGGCTGCCGCGGTAATCACGGCTTAGCCCGGCATCGTTTTATATATAAATTCTGGATATATGGATCTGCCGTGATATGATATGAGAGCACGGCTAATATCCATCTTCAGGAGTGAGTACATGGATTTTTGCGAAATATTTCTTGGTAACACAGCCCTGCTCATAGCGGCTGCCTACATGGCCAACCTGTTCTACAAATATGGACTTGCCCGTGCCCCTAAACATGTGAAATACACCTGCTCGGTGCTGCTGATCATCTTTTGCGGATGGCTGAGCATGGTTTTCGGATACAAGCTTAGCGAAAATGTGATTTTCGATCTCCGGATCATACCCCTCATCATTGCGACGGTTGCTTATGCTGAGCCGGTGACGCTGGTCATTATCGGCATCGGCATCGGATTCGCGCGCCTTACGTTCGGCGTGAACGAGGCCTCGGTCGCCGGTTTGTTCAATCTGTGCATTTTGGGCGCTGCGGCGGCACTGCTCAATATTTGGATGAGACGCAAGGGGCTCAGTCTTGTGACCCGCGGCTTCTTGGCCATTCTGGTCTTGAACGTACTGAATTGTATCGATATTGCATTATTAGGGGTTATTCCTGCCGCTCATTATTTTGAAACGATCATGCCGGCCACGCTTCCGCTCACCCTCTTGCTGAGTTTGATCTTTTCTTTGATCCTCCGCGATTTTCAGCTTGAAGCAGCCCGCACCATCCAGCTCAAACAAAGCAACGTGCTGCTGTCGGCCCAGGCCGAAGAGCTGCATCAGGCCAAGCGCGTGCTGGAGGAGCGGGCCAAAGAGCTGGCGAGGTCCTCGCGCTACAAAACTGAGTTTCTGGTGAACATGTCCCATGAGCTGCGCACTCCCTTGAACAGCATCATCAATTTTGCCGAGCTGATCAGCGACAACGACGACAGCCGCACCAAGGAGGAAATGGCCGAGTACGGTGAAATTATCCACCAGTCGGGCCATGAGCTGCTGCGCATCATCAACGACATTCTGGACTTGTCGAAGGTGGAGGCCGGACGGCTGGAAATCATGCATGAAGAGATGAATATCAGCGAAATTCCGCAGCTGCTGCAAATGCATTTTGAACTGGTCGCTCAAAAAGAAAACGTCGGCTTCTCCATCAAGCTGGACCCCTCGCTTCCGGAAACGTTCCGGACCGATCCGAGCCGGGTGCAGCAGATTTTAAAAAATTTGCTGTCTAATGCGTTCAAGTTTACCCATCAGGGAAAGGTGAGCCTCGTCATTCGTGCGGAGCATAACCCGGAGGGAAAGCTTGCGGGCTCATGGATCGTGTTCGACGTTCAAGATACCGGTATCGGCATTTCGCCGCCGCAGCAGCGGCGGATCTTTGAAGCGTTCGCCCAGGCGGACGGCTCCATCAGCCGGAAATACGGCGGGACGGGCCTCGGGCTCTCGATCAGCCGGGACCTGGCACATCTGCTGGGTGGGTTTATCCGGCTGGAGAGCAAAGTGGGGAGGGGCAGCTGTTTCTCGCTCTATTTGCCGCTGGCCAATGAAGCGGAGGAATGTGCCACCCTGGAAATCACCCCATCCGTCGGCGGAGTGGGGCAGAAGGCGCTGCTTCCGGGACGCACCGGAACGGTTCCGAGCCTGGAATAACCGTCCTTCCGCTGCTCATATATGCTGAGCGGTCCTTGGAGCCAGAGCTGGAGAAGGTGGGTGAAGGGCAGCTTGCAATTGAGGCAGCCGCACGCCTGGAGCAGCGCGGTGCCGTATTGCAACTTGGCCAACCTCTGTTTACAATGAGAAGGATAGTACGAAGACGAAAGGGTGACTTCCATGAGTAAAAAGGTGATTTCGACCGAGTCCGCGCCAGGAGCGATCGGACCTTACAGCCAGGCCGTTCAGGTCGGCGACTTTATTTTCACATCGGGACAATTGGGGCTCGACCCGGCGACCGGTGAGTTCGGCAGCGGCGTTCAGGAGCAGGCCCGCCTGGCTCTGAACAACGTGAAGGCGATTCTTGAAGCAGCAGGGAGCAGCCTGGATCAAGTGGTCAAGACGACCGTGTTCCTGAAAGACATGAACGATTTTGCCGTGGTCAACGAGATTTACAGCTCCTTCTTCACCGAGCCTTACCCTGCGCGCAGCGCTGTTGAGGTCGCACGCTTGCCGAAAGACGGCTTGGTGGAAATCGAGACGATTGCTGCCGTTAAATAGATCGGAAGCTACATATCCTATAGGAAGCCGGACTTTGCCCGGGGCGCCGCCCCGTTCGCAAAGCCCGGCTTTTTTGTGTTGTTTATATCTCGGGTCTCCCCGCATAATACCGGATATACGCCGGAGCTGAGGCCGCGCTTTGCGGGGTTACATTCAGTCCCGATCCCGGCTTCGGGCGAAGAATAGATAGATGGCATAGACGAACAGAATGATCGCCAGGATGAGGGCGGCTATAAACGCCCGCTCCACCTGATCCTGCTGCTCCAGGGCAATGGCGACATAGCCCCATACGAAGACCAGCGGATAGATGCTGTCCCGGTAAGGGTAGCTGACCAGAATGGCGATCAGTGTACCGGCGAGCAGGAAAACCACGGCCCACACCAGCTCGCTCAATCCGAAGCCGTTCCAACCATTCTTTTTCAACACGATCGCGATATTAAGAATGACGGCTACGCTAAGCCAGCCGAAATACAGGCTGAAGGGAAGCTTGATCAGCCACATCTCTCCGGATGTCGGATAATAGATGCTGCGCGTCCGCCGATAGATGACAAACAGCGAGAGCAGCAGCAGGACCATGGCGACGAGCGACAGCTCGATATATTCATACTGCCACAAGAGCAGCCACGCGATGTTCAGCACGCAGGAGATGATAAACCACGGACCGATGGACCGGACCGAATCCCGGGTTTCGGTGACCCGTCCGCTTTGATAGAGAAGAAAGCCAAGCAGCAGTACATAAATTAAGGACCAAATGGTAAAAGCATACCCTTCGGGCGTGATCATGGTTGGGTATTGGTCCGATATTTCCCCTGTCGTTTTTCCCCCGAGCACAGCAGTATTGGCCAGCGCGTTGACCACCATCGCGGCGACGAACGCGAGCCAGTTCCACCATTTATACGGATTGCTTCTAAGCATCGTACCAGCCTCCTGAAGTGATGTCTACGGCTTGCCGCAAAGCGGCCTTTTCCCTACAAATATACCCGAATTTGTCCCAAAAAGAACAAAATGATGCAGATTCAATCCTTGTCGATATAGGTAATTAAATGAAAAACCATGAAAGTGTAAGGAGTGAGGGCATGAACTCGAAAAAATCGTCTCAGCTGCTGCAGCAGCTCATTTTTGTCGGACCGTCGGCCCTGTGCTTCCTCGTCATTGTTGTCGTTCCCTTTCTTTTAGGACTGTATTATTCGTTTACCGACTGGAACGGGGTGTCGAGGCATGCGGGCTGGGTCGGCTTCCGCAATTATATCCATATTTTCACGGAAGACCCGGCGTTTCTGAATTCGTTCTGGTTTACCGTCAAATTTACCGTACTTGGAGTCATCCTAACCAATGTGCTCGGTTTTATTCTCGCCTATGTGCTGACGCGGTCGCTGCTGACGCGAAATGCGCTGCGGACCGTATTTTTTGTGCCTCATGTTATCGGGGGTCTGCTGCTCGGATTTATCTGGCAGTTCATCTTCGTGAAAGGGTTTTCTTCTGTCGGTGCGGCCACCGGGCTCTCCTTCTTCAAGCTGCCCTGGCTCGGCACCGAGGCGACGGCCTTCTGGGCGGTCGTCATCGTCTTTGTCTGGCAGAACGCCGGCTATTTGATGGTCATCTACATTTCCTCGCTGAACAATGTGCCGAAAAGCCTCATTGAGGCCGCTCAAATCGACGGTGCATCCAGGGGACAGGTTCTCCGGAAGATCACCGTTCCGCTGGTCATGCCGGCCGTGACGGTCTGTCTGTTCCTCGCCATTTCCTGGTCGTTCAAGCTCTTTGACCTGAATCTGTCGCTCACCAAGGGCGGTCCGTTCAAGTCAACCGAATCCGTCGCGCTGAACATTTACAATGAGGCGTTTAACATCAGCCGCTTCGGCATGGGTTCAGCGAAGGCGATCATCTTCTTTATCGTCGTGGCCCTGATTTCGATCCTTCAAGTGCGCGCCACAAAGCGCAAGGAGGTGGAAGTATGATGCACACAAGCACCAACCCAGGAACAAACCCAGGCACCAAACGAGGTCCAAGCCCAAGAGCCAGCGCCAGCACAAGCCGCGGGTATCGCGCCAAACGGCTGATTCTTGAACTGCTGATGATTCTGCTGGCCCTGGTGTTCCTGGTGCCGTTCTACTTTCTGCTCGTCAACTCGGTCAAGTCCTTCGGCGATATTCTGACCAACTCCGCGGGCTGGCCGCATGCCTTTCTATGGAACAACTATGCACAGGCGTGGAAAATTACCGCCTTCCCGAAAGTGTTCGGCAACTCCCTGCTGATCGCGGTTATCAGCAACGTGCTGCTGGCCTTGATCAGTTCGATGGCGGCGTACCGGATGGTGCGCAGGGACACGGTGTTCAACCGGCTGCTGTTCGCTGCGTTTGTCGCCGCGATGGTCATTCCGTTCCAATCGATCATGATCCCGCTCGTTAAGGTCGTCAGCACGCTCGGCCTCATGGACACGAGAACCGGGCTGACCATCTGCTACCTCGGATTTGGCGCGCCGCTGTCCGTATTTCTGTTCCACGGCTTCGTCAAATCGGTGCCGCGGGAGATCGAGGAGGCAGGCCGGGTGGACGGCTGCTCCACGTACGGCATTTTTTTCCGCATCGTCCTGCCCTTGATGCAGCCGATCATCGTCACCGTCATCATCCTGAACGCGCTGTGGATCTGGAACGATTATCTGATGCCGTCGCTCATTTTGCAGAGCCCGGGACGGCAGACGATCCCGATTGCGACCTATGCGTTCTTCGGCCAGTTTACGAAGCAGTGGGATCTGGCCCTGCCCGCGCTGGTGCTCGGCATTACGCCGATCGTCATCTTCTTCCTGGCCATGCAGAAGTACATTATCGAAGGCATCGCTCAGGGATCGGTGAAGGGCTGAACCCAGCCTCAGTCCGTCCCGGCAGCTCAAGTATATTCCATAAAGGAGGTTATGCGGCATGAAGAAAAAGGCCTATGCCGTTGGAGCCCGCCTTGGTGTGCTGCTGGCCTCGTTCGCCCTGCTGGTCGGATGCGGCAGCGGAAGTGGCAGTGGCAGTGGCGGGGTCAAGACCATTCATATTTTTCAGTTCAAGGTGGAAATTGCGGATGCATTAAATAAACTAAAAGCGGAGTATGAGCAGTCCCACCCGGGGATCAAGCTGGATATACAGACCGTCGGCGGGGGCAGTGATTACGGCGCCTCGCTCCGGGCCAAATTCGCAGCCTCGAAAGAGCCGGACATCTTCAACATCGGCGGGTATGCCGAAATGGACATGTGGCAGGAATATTTGGAGGACTTGTCCGATCAGCCTTGGGTCAAGGACGTGAAGGACATCGCCAAAGAGCCGATGACCAAGGACGGCAAGCTGTACGGGCAGCCGATGAACCTGGAAGGGTACGGCTTTATCTACAACAAGGATTTGTTCGAAAAAGCGGGCATCACGAAGCGGCCCACCACGCTCAGCGAGCTTGAAGAGGCATGCAAGAAGCTGAAGGCGGCCGGCATTACCCCGTTTGCCAACGGGTATCAGGAAAACTTCGTGCTCGGCAACCATAACATCAACGTGGCTTTTGCCGACCAGAAGGACCCTGGCGCCTTTATCCAGCATCTGAACGACAAGACGGAAACGTTCGCGGACAACGAAGTCGTGAAGCAGTGGTCGAACCTGCTCGACCTGACGCTGAAATATGGCAATCCAGGCCCGCTTACAACGGACTACAACACCCAGGTTACGATGTTCGCCAGCGGGGAAGCCGCCATGATGCAGCAGGGGAACTGGACCCAGGTGCAGATTGACGGCATTAATCCGAAGCTGAACCTGGGCATCCTGCCGATGCCGATCAATGACGATCCGCAGCTCGGGGACAAGCTGTACGTCGGCGTGCCGAACAACTGGGTTATCTATAAGGATTCACCGGTCAAGGAGGAGGCCAAGGAGTTTCTGAACTGGCTGGTGACCTCCGATACCGGGAAGAAGTACATTACGAAGGAGTTCAAATTCATTCCGGCCTTCAAGTCCATTAAAGGTACGGACGAAGACCTGGGACAGCTGGGCATGGAAGTGCAGAAGTACACCGACGAAGGCAAGACGCTGACCTGGAACTGGTTCCGGTTCCCGTTCGGCATGCAGCCCGAATTTGCCGCGGCCATGCAGGGGTACATCGGCGGCAAAATCACGAAGCTGGAGATGTTTGAGCAGTTCCAGCAGAACTGGGACAACCTGAGCGTCCGCTGATGACCGCCGAGCTCAGTGCGTCTGAGCCGGGAGGTCCTTCCGGAACTCGTTGGGCGTGCGGCCTTCCTGCTTCTTGAACACCTTGCTGAAATATTTCTCGTCCTGATAACCGACCATTTCGGCAATCTGGGAGATGCGCAGCTGCGGATTGTGCAGCAGCAGCTTGGCCTTCTCAATCCGGATCCGGGCGAGAAAGTCGGAGAGGTTCACCTGGAATTCCTGCTTGAAGCGTCTGGAGATGTATTCCCGGCTAAGAAAAAAGCGCACAGCCATTTCCTGTAGGGAAATATCCTCGGCATAATGGCTTTCCAGGTATGCGGCAATGTCGTGGATGATATGGTTCTCCCGCGAGTGCTTCTGTGTCAAAATGCGGCTGGCTGCGGTCAGCCGCCCTTCGTATTGGGAAGTCCACAGGTCATAGGACAACCGCCCATGCTTGTCGAGCGGAAGGGAGCGGGGCAGCTCCAGCAGGGCGTCCTTGTCGGGACTTGGCGCCGCTGCCTCGGCGCCCTGATCCATCCACTGCTTCAGCATCCAGTCCCACTCCGCGTTCCACTGCACCAGCTGCTCGGGCGTCACCCGATCGAGCTGCCGTACGGCCTGCATCCAGCCGTCCACGGCGGCGCTGATCTGCTCGGGGCTGCCGCTGAGCGCTGCCAGGCGGAACTGCTCCTCATGCGCGCTCAGGCGCAGGGGCCGCGGAGCAGCCCGGCCGGCGGCGCTCAGCGTATGCAGCCAGGCGGCGGGGTCCTGCAGGCTGCGCTGCCAGAGCGCCCGGTGCGCCTCCTGATAGGAGCGGGCGAGGCCCTCCGGGAACGGCTGGAAGGACCCGGCGCCGATATGCACGCTGCGGTGAAGGGTGGCGTCGATGCCGCGGTGGATGTCCACCAGCAGGGAGGACATCGGCATGGAGTCATCCCATAGGAGCAGCACGATTTCTTCGGGGTTCGCCAGATGATGGAAGGCGAACCCTTTTCGTTTGGCCGACAGCAGCTCGTTGCCGATGTTCGTCAGCGTAAAATAGAGCAGCTGCTTCATACGGGCAAACTTCTCCAGCAGCTCGTCGTCCAGCTGTGCCGTGCTGATGACCGCCGCAGCGCAGCGGTCGATTTGCTCCGGCAGGCCGTATTCCTCCCGCAGCTGCTGAAGGATCTCCTCCCGGCGCCCGTGCCCGCCGATCAGGTCGGACAGCAGCTTGTCGGCATAATGCGGCCGCATCCGGTTCATCTCGATGCTCTGGCGGCTGCTCTGCCGCCGCTTCAGCTCCTCTTCCCGGCAGGCGGCCGCGGCTTTGGCAAGTGCCTCGTTCAAGGCGGCGGGGTCCACCGGCTTCAGGATGTAGTCCATCCCGCCGTAGCGGATGGCATGGCGGACCAGATCGAAATCGTCATAACCGCTGATGACGATCGTCTTTATCCCGGAATGGCTTCCGCTCAGCCATTCCATCAGCTGCGTGCCGTCCATGCGCGGCATGCGCATATCCGTCATCACGATCTGGGGAGCGTGCTCCTCGATCATCTCCGTCGCTGACTTCCCGTCGGCCGCTTCCAGAATGTCCGTAATGCCATGGCGCTCCCATTCCCCGAGCAGCTTGATGGCTTCCCGGACATGCTTCTCATCGTCTACAATTAACACTTTCATGGCTGTCAATTCTCCTCTGTATGAACTTCCCTCGGCCCAGCCCCTGTGCGGGCTTCAGCCGTTTTATTTTCTCCGGTGTGCATATCTTGCATATCTTCTGTATCGATTTCCAAGGAAATACGGACTCCATACGGCTCGAGGTTTTCGATCCGCATGCCGACGTCATGCGGCGTATACAGCTGCAGACGAAGCAGGACGTTACGCACGCCGATTTCTCCGTTGTCGCCTGCCCATTCGTCCTCCAGTTCGCCGTTTCCCCGGCCAGCCAGCTGTTCCTGCAGCGTGGTAAGCTTCTCCGGCTCGATCCGGCTGCCGTTATTTTCAATGACGATCTGCAGCACGCCGTCTTCCCGCATATGGCTTTCAATGCGAACCATGCCCTGACGGCCTTCGTGATCCATACCGTGCTTGAAGTAATTTTCGATCAGCGGCTGAAGAATCATTTTCGGCATGGGCTTATCCAGCGTATCCGGGGCCAGGTCCAGCGTGTAGACGAGCTGGTCCCCGAAGCGTTCCTTCTGCAGTTCCAGATAGAGCCGGACGTGATCGGCCTCGTCCCTCAGCGTCACCAGCACATCGTTGTTGCGCATGCTGTAGCGCATAATTTTGGCCAGGGAAGAGAGCAGGGCATAGATCCGCGGAACGTTATTTTGCAGCGCCAGCGTTCCGATCGACTGCAGGGTGTTGTACAGAAAATGGGGATTGATCTGGGCCTGCAGCGCTTTGAGCTGATTGGTCTTGTTCGCCAGCTCCAGCCGGTATTCCCGCAGGATCAGGTTGTTGATCGTATCCATCATCTGCCTGAAGCGGGTGAACATGATACCCGTCTCGTCCTGCCGATTCCAGGATATGTCGACGTCGAGCTGGCCGGATTGAATCCGGTTCATGTAGCTGGTCAGCCTCTTGATCGGCTCGGTGATCCGGATCGAGATGAACAGCGTGCCGAAGATGATGATTCCCAGGGCGATGACCGCAATGGCGGCGTTGATCTGGGTCAGCTGTCGCGCGCGCTCATACAGCGTGCTGTTCGGAATTCTTTTAATAATCGTCCATTCGGTATATGGCGTCTGCATCTTCTCGAATACGTTCATGGCTCCGCCGCTTTCGAAAAAGCCCTCGGTCTGTGTTCCCTTGATCCGCGTCAGCAGCTCCTTGTCCGTGATCTGGGTGCCGAGTTGGCTGTCCCGCCCGGAATAGACGACGGTGCCGCCCTGGTCAACGACCAGCAGCTGCTCCTTGTCCTTGTTGAACAGCTGCTCGGTAATATCCGCCACCGAATCCAGGCTGACGTCGATCGCCAGCAGGGCCAGCACCTTCTCCGACGGCACATTGGTGATGGACCGGTGGAAGGTGAAGACCATTTTGTCCGAGTAGGAGGTCGGCGACGGGGGAAAACCATAGTCATGGCTTTTATGGGTCGGCTCGATCGCCGTCGTATATTTTTCATACCCTTGGGTCGAAATGTAGGGCTCGGTCCGGTACTCCCGCTTCGGGTAGATCGCAGGCGTAACCAAGGTGGATTGGCCGGACTGGGTAGCGTGCAGGTAAATCCGCTCGATGCCGTGCACCGTATTCAAAATATTTTGCAAGGACGTGTACACCTCGGCCACCGCCCGGTAATCGTCCGGGATTTTCCGCAGATTGCGCAGGAAGTTGGCGTCCGTGTACAGGGTGAGCGAAGCCTGGTTGATGCTGTTCAGATAATTGGTCAAATTGACCTTGCCCTGGTAGATCAGGTTCCGGTTCTCTTCGAGCGCCTGCTCTTTGATCGTCTCCTTGGTATGGATGTATGTGATCGTGATGGAGAGCAGCAGCGGGACGGTTGTCGCCAGCAGCATAAACAGAATCAGCCGGGAACGGATGCTGCGGAATTTCATGGAAACACCACTCTTTCGGGGTGCGTGAGGTATGTCATATCAATATTTTCCCCCTAACGGTTCACGATCCTCCGTGTTATTGAAGAACCGCTTCCCTCATACTGAAATAGTCATATACGAATCGTAAAGGGGAGATCAGGATGAATCGCCAAAAGTCATCCGGGCTGCTCCAGCAGCTGATATTCGTGGGGCCATCCACGATTTTTTTTCTCATCATCATTGTCGTTCCGTTCCTGCTGGGCTTATATTATTCCTTTACCGACTGGAACGGGGTATCCGGCGACGTCACTTGGGTCGGATTCGACAATTTCAAACAAATCATAACCAATGATCCCGATTTTGGGAAGGCTTTCTGGTTTACGGTAAGGTTCACGGTCATCGGCATTATTTTAACCAATGTCCTCGGATTTTTCCTTGCCTATTTCCTGACCAAGCCATTGAAGTCGCGCAATGTGCTGCGGACGATTTTCTTTATGCCGAACGTCATCGGCGGGCTGCTGCTTGGATTTATTTGGCAGTTTATCTTTGTAAAGGGTTTCTCGGCGCTCGGCAGCGCTACCGGCTGGCACTTCTTCAACCTGCCTTGGCTGGGGGACGAAACGACCGCCTTCTGGGGCATCGTTATCGTGTTCGTCTGGCAAACTGCGGGCTACCTGATGGTCATTTACATTTCTTCGATCAATAATATCCCTAAAGATATTCTGGAAGCGGCCGAAATCGACGGGGCCAGCAAGCTGCAAATTCTGAAATCGGTCATCGTGCCGCTGGTGATGCCTGCCGTTACGGTCTGTCTGTTCCTTGCCATTTCCTGGTCGTTCAAGATGTTTGACCTGAACTTGTCGCTGACGAAGGGCGGACCGTTCCGCTCGACGGAATCGGTGGCGCTCAACATTTATAATGAAGCATTCCAGAACAACCGTTACGGGCTTGGAACCGCCAAAGCGATCATCTTCTTCGTCGTGGTTGCCATCATTACCAGCCTTCAGGTTAAAATCACGAAAAGCAAGGAGGTCGAATCGTAATGGAAGCATCCAAACAATACCGCTGGGGGACGCTCGCCACCGAAATCATTATGGTGCTGGTTGCGCTGCTCTTCCTGGTTCCGTTCTACTTTCTGTTCGTTAACTCGGTGAAAACGTTTGGCGACCTGCTGACGAACTCCGCCAGCTGGCCGAAAACCTTTGAGTGGCACAATTACAGCCGGGCCTGGGACATTACCAACTTCCCGTCGGCGCTGTGGAACTCGCTGGTCATTACCGTGGTCAGCAACGTGCTGCTGGCGCTGTTCAGCGCCATGGCCTCGTACCGGATGGTGCGTCACAATACGCGGTTCAACCGCTTTCTGTTTATGATTTTCGTGGCTGCAATGGTCATCCCGTTCCAATCCATCATGATTCCGCTTGTCAAAGTCACCAGTACGCTGGGCCTGATGAACAGCATTCCGGGACTGATCGCCTGTTACCTCGGCTTCGGGGTGCCGATGACGGTATTCCTGTTCCACGGTTTCGTCAAATCGATTCCGCTGGAAATCGAGGAGGCCGCCACGGTGGACGGAACGAATATTTACGGCACGTTCTTCCGAATCGTCGTTCCGCTGATGAAGCCGATGTTCGTTACCGTCATCATTCTGAACACGCTCTGGATCTGGAACGATTACCTGCTGCCGTCGCTGGTGCTGCAAAGCCCGGACCTGCGGACGATTCCGATCGCGACCTTCGCCTTCTTCGGACAGTTCACAAAGCAGTGGGATCTGGCCCTGCCGGCGCTCGTCTTGGGCATTCTGCCGGTCATCGTCTTTTTCCTGGCTATGCAAAAATATATCGTCGAAGGCATTACGCAGGGAGCGGTCAAAGGCTGAATCCTTCAGTTGCGAACAACAGGTCAATCCCGTCCCCCTGTTTGATCAATATCGTAAGTGCCGGGGGGACAGGCTGTTCCCTATAATGAGGGAGTAAGCGATTTCAACGAGAGAACTTTTTTAATGAAGCATTCCGCTTGATATGCAAGAACAAAAGGGAGGATTCTTGATCATGAAAAAACGGACCAAAATGGCGCTGGCTTCCGTGCTGGCCCTTTCCGTAGTACTGGCCGGCTGCGCCTCCAAAACAGATAAAAGCGCCGAAGGCGCGAGCGGCGGCAGCGGCGGCACCAAGACGATTCACATTTTCCAATTCAAGGTGGAGATCGCCGAGGCGCTCAACAAGCTGAAAGCCGACTATGAAGCCAGCCATCCTGGTGTGAAGCTTGACATTCAGACGGTAGGCGGCGGTTCGGATTACGGTGCGGCGCTGAAAGCGAAATTCGCATCGGGCGAGGAGCCGGATATTTTCAACGTAGGCGGTTATACCGATCTGGAAACGTGGCAGGCCAAGCTGGAAGACCTGTCGGGTGAAAAATGGGTCAGCGATATGGTGGATGTCGCCAAGGACCAAATTTCCAAGGACGGCAAAGTGTACGGCATGCCGATGAACCTGGAAGGCTACGGCTTTGTCTACAATAAAGACTTGTTCAAAAAGGCGGGCATTACCGATATTCCGAAGACGTTAACCGAGCTTGAGGCAGCCGCCAAAAAGCTTCAAGACGCGGGTATCACCCCGTTCGTCAACGGATACCAAGAAGGATGGATTCTCGGCCAGCACTCGCTGAACGTGGCTTTTGCCCATCAGAAGGATCCGGGCGCTTACATTGAGGGCCTCAACAACGGAACGGCCAAGTTTGCCGGCAACGAGCAAATGGACCAGTTCATGAATCTGTTTGACCTGACGCTGAAATACGGCAATAAAAATCCGCTGACGACCGACTACAACACGGAAATGACGATGTTTGCGAACGGACAGGCGGCTATGACGCAGCAGGGCAACTGGACGCAGGTGCAGATCGACGGCATCACGCCGAACATGAATATCGGGATCCTGCCGATGCCGATCAACGACAACGCGGAGGAGAACGACAAGCTGCTCGTTGGCGTGCCGAACAACTGGGTCATCAACAAAAACTCCAAGGTGAAGGATGACGCGAAGGAATTCCTGAACTGGCTCGTCACCTCCGATGAGGGCAAAAACTATATCACCAAGGAATTCAAATTCATTCCGGCCTTCAAGAGCATTAACGCCACTGAAGAGGATCTGGGAGCGCTCGGCGCGGAAGTGCTGAAATACAGCAAAGAGAATAAGCTGCTGAGCTGGCAGTTCGCGAGATTCCCGGAAGGGGCCTGGAACGAATTTGGCGCAAGCATGCAGGGGTATATCGCCGGCAAGACCGACAAGGCCAAGCTGTTCGAGGACTTCCAAAAAACGTGGGATAATTTGAAAAAATAATAGCTTAATCAGCATACGAATGACCTGGAGGCTTCCTTTTGAACCAATGAAAGGGAGCCTCTTCATCTTAGAGGGGGGAAGCAGGATATGGAGGGCAGCGAAGCAATCCGGCCGGATAAAGACGGACCTGTCATTGTGCAGGAGGCTTGGGAGAACCTGGGTATCTATACCGGCGTGGAAAAAAGAGAAGGAACCTACTGGGTACGAACGGAACGCGGGGGAGCGGCTGTGGAATTCGTCACGGACGACATGCTGCGCATCAAATATTTCCTCGGAAATGATCCGGAAATGTCGACTTCGGTCGCCATCGATCCGGCCGCTGCGGCTGGGGGCGATGTCCAGGCACAGCTGGAGGAGACGGCAGGGGGCGTCCGGTTCCGCACGGCGTCGCTGGAAGTGACGCTGGACAAGCTGGGATTGTCCATGACCGTCAGGGACCTGGCAGGAAACGTGCTGGCCGAGCAGAAGAGCATCACCTTCAGCCCGGACGGATCGGCCTTCGGCGTGTACGACATGCCGAAGGATTCCCATTTCTACGGACTCGGGGAGAAATCGAGCTTCCTCGATAAACGCGGCGAGCGGTACACGAACTGGAACACCGACGTATACGCCCCGCATATGCCGGAAATCGAGGCGCTGTACGAGTCGATTCCGCTGCTGATTCATATGCACGGCGGCATCAGCTGCGGACTGTTCCTCGATAATCCGGGACGCTCGGATTTCGACATGCGCAGCCATGGAGTCGCCTTCACGGTCAGCTGCACGACAGGAAGCTACGACCTGTACTTCATCAACGGGCCGGAGCTGAAGGATGTCGTCAAGCGTTACACCGCTCTGACCGGGCGGATCAACCTGCCGCCGAAATGGGCGATCGGGTATCATCAGTCCCGTTACAGCTACATGAACCAGCAGGAGGTGCTGGAGCTTGGCCGGACGTTCCGGGCGAAGCAGATTCCGTGCGACGTCATTTATTTGGATATTCATTATATGAACGAATACCGGGTGTTTACGTTCGATCCGGTGCGGTTTCCGGATCCGGCCGGCATGATCCGCGAGCTGCGGGAGATGGGGATCCGGATCGTGCCGATTGTGGATCCCGGCGTCAAGAAGGATGCGAAATACCCGATTTATCAGGAAGGGATCCGGGAGGACCATTTCTGCAGGAAGCTGGAGGGGGATCTGTTCTTCGGTGAGGTATGGCCAGGGACAAGCGCTTTCCCGGATTTCACCGACGACCGCACAGCAAAGTGGTGGGCGGATCAGCATGCCTTTTATACCGAACTCGGCATCGAGGGCATTTGGAACGACATGAACGAACCGGCGGTGTTCAACGAATCCAAGACGATGGATCTGGACGTGATACACCGCAACAACGGCAAGCCGCTGACGCATGAGGAACTGCACAATATCTACGGCCTGCTTATGTCCAAATCGACCTTTGAAGGGTTGAAAGAGCAGCTGGACCGCCGCCGTCCGTTTGTGCTGACACGCGCCGGGTATGCGGGCATCCAGCGGTATGCGGCCGTCTGGACGGGAGACAACCGGAGCTTCTGGGAGCATATGGCCATGGCCATGCCGATGGTGCTGAACATGGGGCTCTCCGGCCTGGCGTTTGCGGGTCCGGACATTGGCGGCTTCGCCCACCATACCTCCGCGGAGCTTCTGATCCGCTGGACGCAGATGGGCGTCTTCTTCCCGTACTGCCGGAACCACTCGGCGCTCGAAACGGTGCGGCAGGAGCCGTGGTCGTTCGGGGAAGAGGCCGAAGCTATCCTGCGGGAGTACATTGGCCTGCGCTACCGCTGGATGCCGCAATTGTACAACCTGTTCCATGAGGCGGCCGTGACCGGGCTGCCGGTCATTCGCCCGCTCATTCTGGAGTATCCGCACGATCCGAACGTGACGAATCTGTGCGATCAATTCCTGCTCGGCGACAACGTGCTGATCGCGCCGGTCTATCGTCCGGACACCGACCATCGTGCCGTATACCTGCCCGAAGGGACTTGGCTGGACTACTGGACGGGCGAAGCGCATGAAGGCGGGCGGTATATCCTGGCCCACAGCCCGCTGTCCGTTATGCCGATCTACGTGAAGACGGGCAGTGTGATTGCGGAAGGCCCGCTGAAGCAGCATGCCGAAGACGGAGCGGATGATGCGTTAACGTTCCATGTGTACGGCGCGGAAGCGGAAGGTGACTTTGCGGCTTCTTACCGCCTGTATGAGGATGACGGGGTGAGCTACGGCTACGAAGTCGGAGCTTACAGTGAGCTGGAGCTGAAGGTGCGGGCCGAGCAAGGCCGGCTTGTCCTGTCGTATGCTTACCCGCATCGGCAGTATGAAGCGAATCGCGAACGCCTCCGCTTTGTGCTGCGCCGGCCGAAGCTCCGCCCGGCTGAAGTCGAAGGGCTCGGGCAGGTGACGCTTGAGCAAATGGAGCAGGGGGCGCTCGGCTGGGCCGTCGATGGCCAGAGCGGCGACCTGATCATTCAGGTCCAGGATCTGCCCGAAGGCGGACAGTGGGCGGTAATCTCCGCCTGATCAGCCTATATACAGATCTATGGTGGATTCAAGCCGGAACCGGTTCAGGGAGATTAGTGCTCCCGGGACGGTTTCCGGCTTTTTTAGTTTTTTAGATATAATAAAATTTAATTTTCCGAGTGTCGTCTTTCTGGTATTGCCAGAAAAACGGCGTTAAATGCGGTTCGGCTTCGTTGAATGCTCGTCAATGAGACGCTTTTACTCTGATGCTGCATGATCAGGTCAGGCAGAGGGCAGGCGGCCCCATGGTGGGCAAAAAGCATAAAAAAATAGTGAAAAATGCCTAAAAAAGACCCGGATCTCGTTTTTAAATTCATGCGTTTTCGTATAAGATGGAAGTATATGTGTAATTACGGATACGACAGGAGACTACCATGAATCAACCGCTTTATGGCGTATGGCTTGGCGATGTGTTTTTTTGTTTTTCAGGAGAGATGTCCGAACCGAGAGTGGATGCATGGAGCAAAGTGGTCAAGCAGCTGACGCTGACGGACGGGACGCGCCCTTTTGCCCAGGCTGCGCTCAGGCTGGCCGAGCTTAAGTACCCGTCCGCGCATGCGGCTCAGCGTACGAGCCGCCGGGGGGAACGGCGCCAGCTCATGGGCAGAACGCTGGAGGGACTTGCCCTGAGCGCCGCAGACGCCTTCAGCCTGCTTCTCGCATGGGATGAGCCTTATATTCGGCAGGCGGGAATGGAGCCCGGGGCGGAGATGGGGTACTGGGCCCAGGCGGCCCGGTTCGCCCTGGAGCTGATGCTGCGCGGCAGTATCGCGCCGGGTACGGCCCCTGTGCCGACAAACGGCACCCGCCGCAAATCGGGCGAGCAGGCGCTGACGGCGGAATGGAAGCCGAGCCTGAACCAGCCGCAGGACGCGGAGCGGTTCCTGCAGCTGGCGGCGGCGATGCCGCCTGTGGCGCTTGGAGTACCGGCGCTATCCGGCAGGGATGCGATGACCAAGGAGGAAGCGGGGGCATTTTTGCTGCACTCGTTTATGGGCGCCATGATCCATGCACAGGTACGGGAAGTGATCCGTGAGAACGAGAGCAAATTTTCCCGCTACCATGCCGATTACCGGAGAGGATATTCCCCGGTGGCGGAGCTGTGGTGGAACAGTACCCTGACCGCCAGCCGGATGATCCCGGTTCAAGGGAGCACGGAAGAGATGGAGGAGCTGGCGTCCGCGGTTGGTGAGACGGGGGGGACCTCGATTCCGGCCGTGGAAAACGGGGATGCTTCGGCACAGGGCCGGATGCAGCTGGGACTGCGGCTCGAGCCCTGCCATACCGAGGAAGAGGAACGCTGGTGCGTCTCGTTCTGGGCTGAGTTTCAGGATGAGTTCGGGGCATGGATTCCCATTCGGGCCATCTGGTCGTATCGGGAGCGGGATATCAGCCGCCGCGGCCGCGTCTTTCCGAATGTGAAGGAGCAAATGCTCCGTGCGCTCGGCGATGCGTCGAGGCTGTCCCCGGAACTGGCCGAAGCGCTGAGGGGCCCGGCTCCGGAGAGCCTTGAACTCACTACGGAGGAAATGATCGCCTTTGTCCGCCTCTCGGTTCCGAAGCTGACGAAAGCCGGAATCACGGTCCAGATGCCCTCCCGGTGGAGCCGGAAGGGGCGCCGCCGCGTGGGATTGTCGCTGAAGATGCTGGCGGAAAATGCAGGCGGAGGCGCGCCCGGCCATCCGGTCATCGGCCTGGAGCAGCTTGTCTCTTTCCGGGTGGAAGCCGCCCTTGAGGGCTATACCCTCACCCGGGAGGAATTGGCCGAGCTGGCCGAGTCGACCCTGCCTTATGTGAAATTCCGCGGGGAATGGATCGAGCTGGATCTGAAGGAAATCCGCCAGGTGCTGCGCTATATCAAGAAGCATGACGAAGGCGAAATGAACATGTCCGACTGGATGCATCTCAGTGCAGGAGAAGACGGTGAACGCACCTGGAAGGGCATTCCGGTGCTGGAGCTGGAGACGATGGGCTACCTGCAGTCCCTTCTTGGCGAGGAGGGGCCGAAGAAGGTGCCTGTCCGCCCGGTTCCCGCTTCGCTGCACGGCGTGCTCCGCCCTTATCAGGAGCGGGGCTACCAATGGCTGGCGGCGATGCGGGACATGGGCTTCGGCGTCTGCCTGGCCGATGACATGGGCCTCGGGAAGACAGTGCAGGTGATCACCTGTCTGCTGGAGCAGCACAAGGAAGGGAATCCTCCCGTGCTGATCGTGTGCCCGACCTCGCTGCTCGGCAACTGGCAGCGCGAAATGCAGCGCTTTGCCCCCGGGCTCGAGCTGTACATTCATCACGGCAACCGCCGCCTTCACGGGGACGAATTTCTGGAACAGGCGCTTCGGCATGACGTCGTGCTGACAACCTACCATTTGGCCGGAAGGGACGGCTCCGACCTGGCCTCGGTGCTGTGGTCCACCGTGGTGCTGGACGAAGCCCAGTACATTAAGAACTACCGGACCAAGCAGGCGCAGAGCGTCATGAAGCTGTCGGCGCCTCACCGCATCGCGATGACCGGGACGCCGGTGGAGAACCGCCTCGGTGAGCTGTGGTCGATTTTCCAATTCCTCAATCCGGGTTATCTCGGTTCTTCCACATCGTTCCGGCAGCGTTACACGACAGGGGAGGTCGCGCCAGGGAAGCTGCAGGAGCTGCATAAGCTTGTATCGCCCTTCATGATGAGACGCCTGAAGAGCGATCCCGACATCCGCAAGGATCTGCCAGAAAAGCTGGAAATCAAATCTTACTGCACGCTGACCGAAGTGCAGGGAGCGATGTACCAATCGGTCGTGGACCAGATGATGGGCCAGATCGGACAGCAGACGGGGATCGCCCGGAAAGGGCTGGTGCTGTCCTCGCTGACGAAGCTGAAGCAGATTTGCGACTCGCCGCTTCTGCTCGGCAGGGAAGACGTGCGGGGCGCCAAAGCCGAGTCTTCCGGGAAAATGGAGCGGCTCTTCGATCTACTTGACAACATCCAGGAAAATCAGGAGTCAGCGCTCATCTTCACGCAATACGTGGCGATGGGGCATCTTCTGGTGTCCAGGCTGAAGGAGCGTTACGGCAGGGCGCCTTTCTTCCTTCACGGCGGCGTGTCCAAACAGGAGCGCGACGACATGGTCATGGCCTTTCAGGAGGGCGAAGGCCCGTCCTTCTTCGTACTGTCGCTGAAGGCGGGGGGCGTCGGTCTGAATCTGACCCGGGCCAATCATGTGCTGCATTATGACCGGTGGTGGAATCCGGCGGTGGAGAATCAGGCCACGGACCGGGTATTCCGGATCGGACAGCAGAAAAACGTGCAGGTTCACAAGCTGATCTGTCAAGGGACGCTCGAGGAGCGGATCGACGAGCTGATCGAGCATAAAAAGTCGCTCTCCGAGCAGGTCGTCGGTTCGGGAGAAACGTGGCTGACCGAGATGTCGGATCACGAGCTGAAGGAATTGATCATGCTGCAAGGGGAAGACTGGATGTAAATGTAAACCGGCGGCTTAGGGCTTCCTTAAGCAGGCTACGGCTATCATGTTAATTCGACGCTTCTGATTTTTTGGGGGCACTCCAAGGAGGGAACAAGGGATGAAGGCACAAGGTAAAGACCGAACGGAGCTGATCGTGGAAGTGGAACCCGGATTGATCCGGGCTCAAGGGACAACCGCAGAAGGCCGTGAGGAATGGACCCTCGGCATTCCGGTGACGGTAGACGGAGCTGTGCCCGTAGGCACCATCGTGGAGAGGCTGGCCGATTGCCCTGCCGACCTTTATTTACTGCTTCAGGGAAGCCAGCTGCCTTGGCTGGATGAGCTGCTGGGGCAAACCGCCCTGACCTGGGGCGAGGCGGTCTGCAGCTGCGGCGCAGACGGATGCCCCCACGCTTCGGAGTCGATGCCGGCCATCCGTCAGCGCTTGGCGGAGGAGCCGCTTCTGATGCTGGCACTGCTGGGGCTTCCGCGCGAGGAGCTGCTCGGCCGGGTCTTCAGCGACTGGGCTGGTTCCCTGCCCCCGGGTGACGCCAAGTTGGCCGACGGCGACCTGTCCTCCCTGGAGGAGAAGGGCAAAGGCGGCCCGTCTCCCGGCGAATGGCTGGCAGAAGCGGCGCAGCAGGGCATGCTGCATGAACCGGGAGCGCCGTACCGGGAGGTGGCCGTCCATCTGAAGGCGGTGCCCGCCAAGGATATGCCGGAGGAGGATTGGTCGGGTCTCCTGCCCAAGGTGACGGCAGCCCGGCAGGTGATCCGCTCGATCAAGACGCAGACTGCGGCGAGAGCCAAGGAGCAGCTGAAGCGGGTACCACCGGCTTCAGCTGGGCTGGCGCCAGCCCCCGCCTCGGCTCCGGCTTCGGAGAACAGAACATGACCGGGCCATCCCCCGGAAGCCGGGGCGCCTGCCTTCTGGCGGCGCTGATCCTCTCGGCGTCCGCCGTGCTCAGCGGCTGCGAGCGGTCGGAGGGGGCAGCACGGGAGAGCGGACAAGCCCTGCACGCTCCCGGAGGCTCGGATGCGGGAGGGCAGGCGGGCCTTGAGCGGGTCGCCGATCCCGTACTGGCCAAGCGCAGCGAAAATTCGCTGCAGGCTACGGCCCGGACCGTGAACGGGAAGCAGGTGGTGACCAATCCGGAAGCGGTCACCGTGGTAGTCAACAAGCAGCGCAGCCTTCCGGAAGGGTATGCCCCTCCCGACCTCGTGGAACCGGACGTGCCTTTTACGTTCGACGGGCACCATGAGAAACGGCAGCTGCGAAAGGAAGCCGCCGCCGCGCTCGAAAGGCTGTTCGCCGGGGCGTCGCAGGCCGGCTTGGAGCTTCGGGCCGTCTCTGGCTACCGCTCGTATGAGCGCCAGCAGGCCGTTTACGGGCAGCATGTCCGCACCAAGGGGGCGGAGGAAGCCGCCCGCGTCAGCGCCGTCCCTGGGACGAGCGAGCATCAGACGGGCCTGACGATGGACGTTTCGAGCCCCAGTGTCGGCAACGTGCTGGGGGCTGTATTCGGCTCGTCCGAGGAAGGGCACTGGCTTGCGGCGCATGCCGCGGAATACGGCTTTATCGTCCGGTATCCCGACGGAATGGAGAGCGTGACCGGCTACGTGTACGAGCCGTGGCACATCCGCTATATCGGAACGGACCTGGCACCGGACATCGCCCGGAGCGGGCTTGCGCTCGAGGACTATTTTGACGAAGCGAACATGAAGCTGTAATGGCGTTCCATCTAGCTATACTACACCAATAAGCCGTCCCCCCCTAGTTAGGGGGACGGCTTTTTTTCACTAATAAATCGTTATATAACTCGATCCATGGTCGCTGGTCTTATTCGCAACCTCAAATTTCACCCGGCATCAGCTTTCTCCCTCGTGCATTTCATGCAGGGCTCCCTCGATCAAATCGCCGTTCTCCGCAAGAATCTCCTGGCGGAGCCGGAGCATCTGGTGATCCAGCTTGTCGGCGGCCTGGGAAGCTTCTTTCAGCTCGGCCACCACATGGGGCGGAACCTGCTTGTCATATTTGTAGAAAATAATATGCTCCATGCTCGCCCAGAAATCCATGGCCAAGGTCCGCATCTGGATTTCAACCTTCATCCAGCGGGTGCCTTCGATCAGAATCAGCGGCACGGCCACGATGACGTGCAGGCTCTGGTAGCCATTCGGCTTCGGATGGGCGATATAATCCTTGACCTCAATCAGCCGGATGTCGTCGCGGTGGGTTAAATGGTCAAGCAGCCGGTAAATGTCCTGGACAAACGCGCAGACGATCCGCATGCCGGCGATATCGTGGATATGATTCAGGATATTATCCATCGTCAGCTCATATCCTTTGCGCTCCATTTTGTTCATGATGCTCTTGGGTTCCTTGATCCGGACCTTGATATGTTCGATGGGGCTGTAACCGTCCTGCAGCTTCAGTTCGGTCTTGATCAGCTTGATTTTGCTCTGAAGCTCCTCCAGGGCCAGTTTGTACAGCATCGGAAGCTTCTTCCACTCTTCAAATTGACGGAGCAGGTTGTTATCTATATCGAGCTGATGGAGGTCTTTCAACGTTACGGGACTTACGACGAGCTGTTGGTTCTGCTGTTCGTTCATGCCAATCTCCTACCTATCTGCAAATTGGGGTGCTGTATAGAATGAATGAAAGAAATGGCTGCTTTAGTTCATTCTATTTATGTATACATTTTACCTGAAAATAGGAGGGTGAAGCAAAGCAAGACGGCAGTGCAGCAATCCTGTAAAGGCCGCAAAAGCCCCTGCCATCCGCCCGAATCCCATGTACCGGGGTACCGGAAAGTCAGGCGGGGCAAGGGCCGGAAAGGGATATGGGGATCATCCCTTTATTTGTTCAGAGGAGATCCTTCATACCCTTTATCGTGGTAATCGGTATGCTGCATTTTACCTAAAATATTCATATCCTCGATCGTGCGCCGCGTTTTTTCGTCCCCGATCTCATGCAGATAAGCATACACGGCGATCAGTCTATCGTTATACTCATCAGCCGCTTCATCATGGTCGGCCGATTTATACGGAACAAAGGTGCGTTTGAACGCATACTCGTCTTCCTTGGTGAGATCCTCCAGCAGATCCCGCAGCTTCGACACTTCCGTCTCGGTCATCAGGACCTCATACTCGGCAGAGTCATTGGGCACATCTTGAATCAGCTGATGGCTCACAGAAATATAGTAACGCTTCTTATCGGTATCCATAAGGCAGATTCCTCCCTTATCCATGGCACCCGCGCATCCCGTGTATTGGCAAGTTCCGGTGGATGCTCCGGACAGGCATGAACGCTTTTACTGCTTTTTACACGGGACCGGCATATTTGAATCAGGAAATCACCTCAGCGTCTGGGTGAAACGGGCTTGGGCGAGTCCGGATGGGGCAGGATGCCGAAAGCTTCATGCAAAAAGCGGGAAGGCGCCGACGGCTTGCCGTGGTAGTACGCGGGCGAGCTGATATACAGCCTCTCCTTGGCCCGCGTGACCGCGACATAAGCGAGCCGCCGTTCCTCCTCCAGCGCCGCGGCCGCCAGCTGCTGCTCGTCCGTCAGCGCTTGCCCGGCTTTGATATCGGCCGGAGGCTGCTTCTTCAAGGCGGAGCTGTGCGGGAGAATCCCTTCGCTGGCGCCGATCCAATACACCTGGCGGAACTCCAGCCCCTTGGCCCGGTGGATCGTCATGAGCTGAACGGCGCTGCCGTTCCGTTCCTCCCGGGCCGCCTCCATCTGCTCATGGCGGGCCGTCAGCTCGTCCGCATAAGCCACGAACTCCTCAATGGTATCAAAGCGTCCCGCCGCGCTCTCGAACTCCTCCAGTGTATCGCTCACCATCTCTTTATACTGGGTATAAATTAGAGGATCGCCTGCCTGAAGGTACTTGTCGTAGAACTGTCTGCGCATTTCCTGAATGGCATAGGCCGGTTTGAGGGATTTCAGCGACTTGATGAACCGGATGCGCTCCTTGACCGCCTCCTGCTGAAAAGGCTGAAGCCGTTCCCACCGGGCGAGATGGATGAGCGGATACTTTTTGGCTTGAAGCTTCTCCTGCTGCCGGATATAAGTCATACCGTCCTCTTTCGGTACATACAAAGGACCCAGCACGCTCTGCAGCGATTCCTTCCGCCGGGGCGTCAGGCTCAGCCGCAGGTGATCCATCAGCGGTTTGATCAATGTCTGGTCGTAGAATACCGGTGCGCTGCCGAACTGGACAAAAGGAATCCCGCACAGCAGCAGCTGCTCCAGTACGGCACGGCTGCTGTCGGACGTCCGGTGCAAAATGGCGATATCGCCATAGTCCAGCCCGTCCCGGCCGACATGCTCCTGGATATGCTGAACGACCCAGCGTGCCTCTTCGTCCGGGGTTGCAGGGGTCAAGTACGCAGGCTTGAAGCCGCGGGCTCCTGCTGCGAGCAGTTCCTTGGGCCGGCGCTGCCGGTTATGCCGGACGAGGGCGCTCCCCAGGCCGAGAATCCGGCTGTCGCTCCGGTAATTGATGTTGAGATTCACGATTTTGGTGCCCGGATAGACGCGGTCGAACTCGAGAATCGATTCCTGCCGGGCTCCGTTAAACGAATAAATGGTCTGGTCATCGTCCCCGACGACCGCCAAATTGTGCCGGGGCTCGGCCAACCGCCGGACCAGGTCGTACTGGATCGCGTTGGTATCCTGAAATTCATCGACCATCAAATAATGAAAGCGGTCCTGCAGCCGTTTCAGCGTAGCCGGGTTGTCGAGCAGCTTCCGGGCATGCAGGAGGATGTCGTCAAAATCCCACTGGTTCCGCTGTGCCTTCCAATCTTCATAACCGAGCAGAATGCGTTTGACGGCGGATTCTTCTTTGGTTGCCTCAGGCAGGTCAGCCGGCCACATGCCCTGCATTTTCCAGGCGGACAGTGCCGCGAGCAGCGTCTCGGGCTGATAGGATCCGGTGTGATCCAGGCGGCGCAAAATCATTTTCATGATGGTGTGCTGGGCCGTGAATTCGCCAAAAATTTGCTCGGTATATCCGTGCTGGCGTAGCAGCAGCAGTCCGAAGGAATGGAACGTCCTCGCTTCTACGGCACGGGCCGCGGCTGCGGAAATGCCGGGCATGCGTCCGATTCTTTCCTTGATCTCCTTGGCGGCCTTGCTCGTAAAAGTGACCAGCAAAATCCGGGAACCCGGAATGCCGCGGACCGCGATCAAGTAAGCCGTCCGGGCGGCCAGAACGGTCGTTTTGCCGCAGCCGGCGCCCGCCAGGGCCAGCATTGGCCCGTCGCCGTGGCGTACGGCATCGATCTGCGGCGCATTCAGCAGGATGCCCATCCGCTCCAGTTCGCGAAAGAAAAACGCGTCCGCGTCGCCTGCGCCCACCAGCTCCCGGCTGGTGGAGAGGGATGCGGGGCGTGCCTGGGGAACCGGAGAGGAAGAGGGCACCTTCGCAGGCACGCTATGTATCGAAACATTCAGATGTATGGGGGGCTGAGCCATCGATAGGACCTCCTTTTATGGCTGTAAGGGATTGCCTTTTTCACAAGTGCACTGTAAATTTGGTATGATATATGCACATCCGGAAAGGATGCGCCTCAGCCGCTCGATTCCAAGCTCCAAGATTCAAGGCCGTTTGACGGCAGGCCCGGATTTCACAGGAAAGCTCCGGCATGGTATCTTGGTAATAGGCAGCCCGGGCAGCGGCCTGGGCAGATGACATGGGCTCAAGGGCACAGATTACTATTGTAAATGATCATTTGGAATGAATAAATGGGATGACATGGAAACTGGAGGAGAGAACTCATGAACATTATTCAGCGCCTCAAAGAAGGGGCTAACCGCGCAACGGAAAAAGCTCAGGGAACGCTGGAGGTCAGCAAGCTGAACAGCCAGATTGCCGACATCGAACGGGAAATGGGCATTCACTACAGAGAGATGGGAAAAGTGTTCTACGAAGGCTACCGCATTGGCGATATGAGCAAGGCTGAGAAGGAAATGGTCGACCTGTGCAAATCCTGCGACCTGCTTCAGGAAGAAATCGATGAGCTGCGTACCCGGATTGCCGAGCTGAAAAACGAGCGGCTGTGCAAATGCGGATACGTCGCCACGCTGGATGCCAACTTCTGTCCGTCCTGCGGAAGAAAGCTGGCGGATGATGGGGTGAAACCGAGCGAGCCCGCCAAACAGGTCGGTTTTGCTTTTGATG
The DNA here is from genome assembly GCF_016624415.1 of Paenibacillus sp. S28. Taxonomy (NCBI): domain Bacteria; kingdom Bacillati; phylum Bacillota; class Bacilli; order Caryophanales; family Paenibacillaceae; genus Paenibacillus; species Paenibacillus sp. S28. The sequence continues at coordinate 363,056 of NZ_JACVTM010000005.1, forward strand.
AAGAAGCGATTTTCGGGAGCAAGGCCCAAGATGAGCCAACCTACCGGGAAGAACCGGAGGAGCGGGAATATTCCGGCCAGCAGGAAGCCGCAGCCGCGGTGGAACAGGATTATGACTATGAGTTTCCGATGAGGGAAGCGTGGGATGATCTTGACCTTACCGACGAAAATGATCCGGAAGCGGAGCGGGAGCGGCGCCAGGCCGAGGAGCTCGAACGCGAGCGGGAACGCCAGCTGGAGCTGGACCGCCGCATCCGCTATTGGAAGGAAAACAGCGGAGATGACGATACGGGGGCGCGTGAAGAAGGTCCGCGCGATACGGTCAAATGCCAGATTTGCCGTGCAGACCTGCCTAAGGGCTCGAAGTGGTGCCCGAGATGCGGTGCGGAACAGATTTAGTTGTACGAGAAACAAACACGATTACGCTTAATAGAAGCTTTTTTGGCGGACAGCGGTTTTAGGCAGCTTTGGGAGGACAAAACGTAATGGAACAACTGCTACATCATCTGCGGAATCTGGGATTCACGGAGATGGAAGCGAAAATAATGGTGGAGCTGGCGGGCAAGGGCCCGTCCTCCGGATATGAGGTGGCCAAGGGGCTGGGCGTGTCCCGTTCCAATGTGTACTCTACGCTGCAGCGGTTATGCCAGCAGGGATATCTGCACCGCAGCGAAGGGGATCCGGTCCGCTACAGCATGCTGAAGACGGAGGAGCTCACCCGGATGATCGCCGGGCAGATGAAGGAATCGCTTTCGTTCATCGAGAACCGGATGCCGCGGGTGGAGCCGGATCAGCAGCCCTTCTATAACGTGGAAGGGGACCGGAACGTTATGGAGGCGCTGGCCCGAGAGCTTGAGCGGGCGGAGCATGAAATCGTCGTCGACGTTTGGCGCGAGGAAGCGGCTTTGATGCGCAGCGAGCTGGAGCAGGCCGAGCAGCGGGGGGTGAAGCTGCTCTGGTCCTGTATCGGCAGCGATACGGGCATGGAGCGGCTGCTTCCCTGGCCGGCGTGGAATCAGGACGCAGGGGACCGGCATGCCTTAAAAGGCCGCAAGTTCTCCTTCGTCATTGACCGCCGCTGGTGCATGCTGGGCATGCGCGGGGAGGATTGCGCGACGCAGGCGCTGGTCACCGAGCATCCTGTGATGGTGGAGCTGCTGCTGCATCATTTTACACAGGAAATGGTGCTCTACGAGGTGGAGCAGGACTTGGGCGGCGAGCTGGCGGAGCGGTACGGTCCGGCTTACGAGCGGATCTACCGCAAGTACGTGGAAGTCGATACGCGCGAGGCTGACTCGGAAGTCATCGGGGATTTTGACGGTACTGAGGATTCGGAGGAAGTATAAAACACGAAAACGGGTACCGTTGAGACGGGGCCCGTTTTGTCTAGTGAAGTCCGGCGTTAGATGGTTCATGGCATGAACGATTTTCTGCGACGGAGCGGCCGCAACGAGGTTTCGGGGTTTGGGGATGTGCTAATCCCGTTACAGTTCGCGCAGCTTCATAAAAACCGTGTGATAATAATCACTGTTATGCGGTACAAATTGCTGTAAGCTCACTGTACAGGCAAAGGTTTCGGCGTCGGAAGCAGGCCGCGGTTCCGAAAGGATGCCGGTTGCCTGCATCTCCCCGATCTCGCCATTCGCCAGTTTGAGGGCATCGTCCAGGCCGGCTTCGTAGAGACCAGTCAGTTCCTCGGCCTGAAGCCGGTAGGCGGCTAACGGCAGATCCAGTTTGGCGCCGAAGATGAAGCATCTCTCCCTGTCGATAAAAGCTTTTCCCCCGGCTGTCCCCCGATTCTCATAATCGGCGGTTCCGAGCGGGATCAGCTGGTCCAGGCTGACGGTCACGCCGAGTTCTTCCTCGAGCTCCCGGACTGCATCGGCGACGGTTTCTCCAGCCGCCAGATGTCCGGCTGCGGTAATATCGTAATAACCCGGGAAGGTGTCTTTGGACGTCTGGCGCTTCTGGAATAGAACCTTGCGTCCATCCGGCGTATCGCGCACGATCCAGCAGTGGAACGTATGGTGGAGATAACCCTTGGCATGAACCTCTTCGCGCGGAGCGGTGCCGATCCATTCGTGGTCGTCGTTATAAATGTCGAAGAACTCTTTCTTCATGTGGCGAAAACCTCCATTCATATTTTTGAATTATGGAGGATTACCGGAAAAGTAGCAAGACTGGAGACAGGCTGCTGAAAATAAGCTTTTAAGTATAGCGTTTTGATCATGAACAGAGAAAGGAGGAAGCATTGATGGAATGCATCGTACGGTTTGAGGTCAAATATCCGGAAGGGAACAAGCAGCTGCGAGGCTTGATCTGGACGGGAGAGGACGGACACCCCACCGAAGATCAGCTTATTCAGATGTTTAAGGACATGAAATATAACGTGAGGGCATCCGAACGGGAGCAGCTGCAATTTGTTCCGCTCGATCCGGGCGCGGGGTATACGTCGATTCGGATCACGGAGCTGGACACCGGAAAAGAGAAGTACACGGAAGACCGCGATTTGAAAAACGTCATCAGCACGCTGATGCCAAAAGGACCGCTCGGCCTCTGATTCTGGAAGTGAATTCCGAAAGGGGCTGGCGGTCTTTTTTATGGAAAAGGATAACACCTGCAAACCATCAGGAGAGCAAGCTCTCCATCAAGTCCGCTCGGTTCAGTCTCTCTGCTTGAATGAGCCCCCTCAAGCCTGCTGCGGCTCGGGATCGGTATCCAGTACAGAGGTGCAGTGCGCACAGCGCGTAGCTGCTGCAGGAATTTCCGACAGGCAGTACGGGCACTCTTTGGTCGTTTTCTCCGGCTCGGGCTTTTCATGCTCCCGGTTTTTGATCCAGTTGATGCCCTTAACGAGCAGAAAAATACAGAACGAGATAATCAGAAAATCGATCACCGTGTTCAGAAACTGCCCGTAAGCAATGACTGGAGCCCCGACTTTTTTTGCTTCCGCTAGTGTGGTGACCTTGCTGTCGTTCAGGCGGATAATGAGATCGGAGAAGTTCACACCGCCAAGAAGCACCCCGATCGGCGGCATAATAATGTCGCTCACAATCGAGGAGACGATTTTCCCGAACGCTCCCCCTATGATGACCCCGACGGCCAGATCGATCACGTTGCCGCGCACTGCAAATTCTTTAAACTCATGAATAAATCCTTTCATTTCACCAAACCTCCTGAGTGTCATGCATCTATTCTAGCAGATTTTCTATAGGGCATTGTAACATTGAAACTGGTATTTGTTTCTGAAATGTTTTCAAATTGTCCATCAAATACCTCTTTATTTTTCAGCCCATTATGCGTTATACTTCATGCATTGTCATTTCATCAGTCTATAAATGAATATAGGTTTCTCGTATATGTGCAGGAATCGGCCTGCATGTCTCTACCCGATCACCGGAATGATCGGACTACGGGATGAACGATATGTTTCGGGCGCTTGTCCGGAATGTTTGAGTTTGTCCTGAGTCCGTCTGTTTCCGCCGATCAAGGCAGGGGAAGAGATGGGCTTTTTTTGTATTTTTACAGAGGAATGGAACGTCATCAAAGGGGGAAGCAAGTTGCAATTACTTAAGCAGAAAGTGCTGGATGAAGGGATCGTACTCAGCAATCAGGTGCTGAAGGTGGATTCGTTTCTGAACCATCAGATGGATCCTGTTCTGATGAAGGAAGTCGGCTGCGAGTTTACGCGCCGGTTTGCCGGGGAGGCCGTGAACCGGGTGCTTACGATCGAATCGTCCGGGATTGCCCCCGGAATTATGACCGCCTTGGAGCTGGAAGTGCCGATGATCTTTGCAAGAAAGCAGAAGTCATTGACGCTTCGTGACGATATTTTCGTGGAAAAAGTATACTCCTTCACCAAGCAGGAAACGAACGAAATTACGGTGGCCAAAAAGTTCATCCAGCCGGGGGACCGGGTGCTGATCATCGACGACTTTCTGGCGAACGGCGAAGCGGCCTTTGGACTGGCCCGGATCGTGGAGCAGGCGGGCGCGACCGTTGCCGGAATCGGCATCGTGATCGAGAAGGCGTTCCAGCCTGGCGGGCGGCTGCTGAAGGAAGCCGGCTACCGCGTCGAGTCGCTGGTCCGCGTAGCGGCGCTGGATGACGGTAAAGTGACTTTTGCAGATCAAGACTAGCTCATTTATAAACAATACACGGGAGGAATGAAACCGGCATGGAACAGAATCATCAGGCTGACACGACTCAATTTTCAGGCAAACGCCATCCGCTTAAAACCTTTTCGCTCGGGATTCAGCATGTGCTGGCGATGTACGCCGGTGCTGTTCTCGTCCCCCTAATTGTCGGGAATGCACTGAATTTTACGACCGAACAGTTAACCTATCTGATCTCGATCGACCTGCTGGCCTGCGGCGTCGCCACGCTGCTTCAGGTATGGGGCAACCGGTTCTTCGGCATCGGGCTGCCGGTTATGCTGGGCTGTGCGTTTCAGGCGGTATCGCCGATGATCGCTATCGGTCTCAAGGACGGGGTCTCGGCCATTTACGGCGCGATCATCGCGTCGGGGATTTTCGTTGTTCTGTTCTCAGGAATATTCGGCAAGCTGATTAAGCTGTTCCCGCCGGTAGTCACCGGTTCGGTCGTCACGATAATCGGGGTGACGCTCATCCCGGTCGCGCTGAACGATCTTGGCGGCGGCCAGGGGGCCGAGGATTTCGGCAGTCCGCTGAATTTGTGCCTCGGCTTCGGTGTATTGATCTTTATCATTTTAATGAACCGTTTTGCTACCGGATTTCTGCGTTCCATCTCGGTGCTGATCGGCCTGATCGCCGGAACGGCCGCCGCGGCGATTTTCGGCCATGTGGATTTGGGGCCGCTGAAGGAAGCCGGCTGGTTCCATGCGGTCAAGCCGTTTAACTTTGGAAAGCCGACGTTCCATGCCTCCTCGATCCTGACCATGATTCTGGTGGCAATCGTCAGCGTGGCGGAGTCCACGGGCGTCTTTATGGCGCTTGGCAAAATTGTCGATAAAGACATTTCCTCCAAAGACCTGGCCCGCGGGTACCGCGCCGAAGGCTTGGCGATCGTGCTCGGCGGGATTTTCAATTCCTTCCCGTACACCACGTACTCGCAAAACGTCGGTCTGGTTCAAATGAGCCGCGTCAAAACGCGCGACGTCATTGTCGTGGCCGGCGGCCTGCTGATCGTGATCGGGTTTGTGCCGAAAATTGCGGCGCTGACCCAGCTGGTGCCGACATCCGTGCTCGGCGGGGCGATGGTCGCCCTGTTCGGAATGGTCGTCTCCTCCGGCATCCGCATGCTGGGCGGGCAGGTTGACCTGAACCGCTTTGAAAATCTGTTCGTCATCGCCTGCTCCGTCGGTATGGGGCTGGGTGTCAGCGTCGTGCCGGATCTGTTCAAGGCCATCCCGGAAGATCTCCGCATCCTCGTGGATAACGGCATCGTGGCCGGCAGCGTGACGGCGATTGTTCTGAATTTGATGTTCAACGGTTTTAAAGGCGGGGTCTCCTCAGCGGAAAAGGGAGAAGCCACCCGGAATGAGCATGCCGCCTAATTCCTCTAAATAAAATAGAAGTTCAAAAGGCCCGCCCCGTGTTCTTACGGGGCGGGCCTTTGATTGTGCGTCGATGACGTTTTTCTTTTAGATATCAGAAAGTATAAGCTTCGGAGAATGGGCTTCCTGATATCGCAAGAAAAACTTCCTCTAAATGCGGTCTGGCTTCTCGGGATGTACATCGATGACGTTTTTCTTTTAGATATCAGAAAGTATAAGCTTCGGAGAATGGGCTTCCTGATATCGCAAGAAAAACTTCCTCTAAACGCGGTCTGGCTTCATGGGATGTACGTCGATGACGTTTTTCTTACAGCGCCGAGAATACACGGATGGCGCCAGGATCCGCCCGGAAATCCATCGGGAGGGCGGATACGTCTTCGCCGTCGCCCTGCGCCAGGCGCGGGCGGTCAAACCTGATGCCGACCGTGTCTCCGCGCAGGAGGGTCACGATCGGCAGCTTCACATGCGTTCCCTTCAGGACCGTCGGGAACAGGAACAGCAGCTGCAGCCGGGAGCAATCGTGGACTACGCAGACGTCCAGCATGCCGTCATCCGCCTTCGCCTGCGGATTGATGAGCAGTCCGCCGCCGTAGCTGGGCACATTGCTGACCGCGGTCAGCCAGGCTGACGGATAGCTGACCGTCTGGCCGCCGCAGGTCACGCTTACGGGACCTGGCTTGAACGTGACCAGCGTATGCAGAACGCCGATGACGTAAGCGAGGCGCCCGGCACCGATGGCGTTGCAGATCTTTTTGTACCGGCTGCCGTTTACGTTCTCGCTCACCTGCGCATCGAAGCCGGCGGCCACCGCCGTCATGACGGGCACGCCCGCGACCGAGATGAGATCGGCCGCTCGGGCGCTGCCGGTTAGAATGAGCTTCAGCGCGGCGAGCGGATCGCGGGGGATGCCAAACCCCCGGGCGGTGTCGTTGCCCGAACCGGCGGGAATCACCCCAAGCGGGATGCCGGTCCGCTTCAATACCGGCAGGAGGCTGTGGATCGTGCCGTCGCCACCGATGACGACGATAGCGTTCCAGCTGCCGTGCTGATCCAGCGTTTCCGTCACCATCGCATCAACTTCCTCCGCACTATCAGTAAACAGCGATGCGTATGCAATCTTTTTCAAATCGAGAGCCTCGCGCACCCTTTTCCAGGTACGGAGGCTCCTGCCGTTGCCGGACTTTGGATTAATGATGAATAAGTACATTGCTTTTCCCCCAACGCCAACGTAAACCCTTCTTTCTTATTGTAAGAAGTCCGGACCGAAAAGGGAACGGTTTAGTCGGGCCGTATCTATGCTGCATTAGACGGGGCATATTGATAGGGCTAGCTTAGCGATGGGGCTACAGGTGCCGCAGCTGCTTTTCCGCGATGTCGCCGATCCAGGGGAGCTTCAGCCATTTTCCCTGCAGGGACGTAAACAGCATGACCACCCACACGACGAGCGTCAGGATGGACAGCAGGGCGGCAATAACCGGGCCGATCAGCGGGATCAGGCCGGACAGAATGTGGGCGATCATAATCGCGCCAAAAGTCAGAACGGACTGTAAGGCATGAAAGAGGACGAAGCGGCTGCGCTTCTCAACGGCAAGGAAGACGATGCCTCCGACAAAAGCGAACAGGTAGCAGAGCGTGGCGGCCATATTTTCCGGCAGACCGGTGGATGATTTGAAAGGGGACAAGATAGACCACTCCTTCTATACGGCAGGATTGTCTTCTATCATATGAACCCCGGAGACAAGTTATGAGCAGTGAAAAAGGCACCCGGCCGCCTGGGGTGCAGGTAGCAGGATGCCCTTAGTGATCCACTCTGTCCATTAGAGTAGGATCGGCTTAATAAAAGAGAGCATTAAACGAGTGGGGCTGCTCTCACGCCTGGCCTCCGTGGCCGCCTTGGCCGAACTGGCGCCGCGGGCCGACGATTTTCTCGCGTTTGTTGGTGTCGTTTTCTTTGGGAACCAGGCGCGGGTCCGTACGGCCCTCATGATGGTTATCGAATGTAAATTCGGTCAGCTTCCACTCCGTCGAACCCAAAATCAGGTCAGCCGGGAACTCGTCACCCCGGTGAAGCAATTCCTCTCTGCCCGATTCGTTGGTATATACGCCGTCGACCTCAACCTTATCGTGAGAAATCGGCAGCATGCGTTTATCTTCATTAGTCATGACAAGTCCTCCTTCGTTCCATAGGAAATCCTTCAACGAACTGATTCTCATTTAAGTTACCCGGACCGGGAGCGGATTATCCCGCCGGGCCTAATCATTCCATGCTGCCGAGAATATGCTGCTGAAGGAGGGACCGCGGGTTTCTCCAGCGGCTGACCTTGCTGTCCGCAGTGAACACCACTACCGCATCCAGCTCTGGAAAAAGGTAAATTTGCTGCCCGCCGTGACCATGGGCACAGCTGAACGGCTGACCGCACATCCGGCCTGTCCACCACTGATATCCGTAGTCGCCAAAGGCGGGGTAACCGTCGAGCTGCCGGGTCAGCGCCTGTTCAAGCCATGCTTCGGGAATGACCGGGCGGTTCTGCCACCGGCCTTTATTCAGGCAGCACAGACCGAACTTGGCCATGTCCCGGGCGGTCAGATACAAGCCAATATGGCCCATCGTATGGGCTTCGGGGCTGGAAGACCAGGCGGCATATTCGATCCCGAGCGGTCCGAACAGATGCTGGCGGGCGTAGCTGTATGCATCCGTGCCGCAGCATTCCGAGATCAGCACCGAGATCAGGTGCGAATCGATGCTTCTGTATTGGAAGACGCCGGCCATGTGCGCATCTATCGGCAGCGAGAGGGCGAACGATGTCCAGGCACGGCTGCGGTGAAATCGGTGGATCAACGGTTCGCCGAGCGTTTTGCCTGTCTGCCAGCGGAACCCGGTCGACATTGTAAGCAGGCGCCGAAGCGTCAGCACCTCCTCTAAGAGCGGGTCGGTCATTTTCCGCGCATAGTCCCGCAGATAAGGCATCAGCGGTTCGTCCAGGCCGGGAAGCTCTCGTCTGCTCACGGCAATCCCTGCGAGGGTGGACGTGATACTCTTTGTCGCCGAGCGGAGATCATGCAGGGTGCCGGGTCTAGCTTCATTATAGTACCGCTCATAAATAAGCCTGCCGTGTCTGATGACGAGAAAGCTGAGCATTTTCGGATAACGCCTCAAGATCTGGGCGTGTGCCTCTTCAAGCGGTTCAGGCCTGACGTCTTCATGCTCCGGCGAGGAGGTGGGGAAGGCAGGCGTATGAAGCGGCGGGGAGGATAACAGCAGAACGGGACGATTCAATGGGACCGGCTCCTCTCTTCTGGATCGTTCTCCGGTACGGGCGATGGTTGACCGGTATCATTAACTTAACCCGAAATGCCGATATCCAAATAAACGGGCAGTCTGGAAAGTACTTTAATCCGGCAGGACTGCACTCGAAAAAAAGTAATTCCTTACATTTTTTTGGAAAGCTGTTTTCGCCATTAGAATATGATACAATGAAGGGAGTGATTCAATAACATCCTCTTAGGGTATTCTTAGTGTCAGATACCTTTAGCGGCAGCCGGGAGCGTTCAGCCCAAACCTATAACTGCAAATGACGACTTCACAGATGTCAGGTAAGGTCTTTTCGGCATTCTCAAACTGGAGCAATCCATTCAAGTGTTTTGGGAGGGAACTATCATGGCAACGAAAGGTCACAATGAAGTTAAAGAAAGTCTGCGCGAGATGACACGAATTTTCCGGCCCAAGGATCCGAAGAAGTTTGTTAAGGAGTACGTCCGGAAATATCATATTATGGGGGGATACGAAGAGGAATTAACCTCGGTTGTGGAACATGAGTTAGGGCGGATGAATTCGTCTGTTTCCTGACAAAGCTGGCCGTAACGAGCGTATCGCTTATTGAATTGCAGTTGAAGATTTGGACACGATTACGATGAAGCTGAAGAACAGCCTGATAACATGACCGTATTCCGCGGAAACTCGCGGGATACGGTTTTTTGTATTTCATGTACCTGCCTGCATGGCTCCGGGCATATACTAAACCACGGTCTGATTCATCATTCTTTAGCATCGGAAAGGACGTGCGGCGCTTGGAGATTACGCTGAAGAGCAGGGAAGAGATCGGATACATGCAGGAAGCGGGACGCATCCTTTCGTCCTGTCATCGGGGAGTTGCGGACAAAATCACGCCCGGCATAACGACAATGCAGATCAACGACTGGGTTGAGGAATATTTGGCCAGGCAGGGAGCCGTTCCTGAACAGAAGGGGTTTAAGGGATATCCTTATGCCACATGTGCTTCGGTGAACGATACCGTATGCCACGGCTTTCCCGACGAGGTTCCCTTGGCGGAAGGGGACGTGGTCACCATCGACATCGTAGTCAACAAAGACGGCTGGCTGGCCGACTCCGGATGGAGTTATCCCGTCGGCAGGGTCAGCAAACCGCTGGAGCGTTTGTTGAAGCGCACCGAAAAGGCGCTGTACAAAGGCATCGCGCAGGCCGTCGCGGGCAACACGATCGGAGATATCGGCTACGCGTTGGAGAAGGTGGCCAGGCGGAGCCGATACGGCATCGTCAAGCCATTGGTGGGTCACGGCATCGGCCGGTCGCTGCATGAGCCGCCGGACGTGCCGGCGTTTGGGAAACGTCACGAGGGGCTGAAGCTTGTGGAGGGGCTGGTCATCACCATCGAGCCGATTTTCACCCTCGGTCCTACGGGGGCGGTGCTCTGGAATGATGACGGTTGGAGCGTGCAAACGGCGGACGGCAGCAGGGGCGTGCAGTTTGAGCATACGGTTGCGGTCACCCGGGACGGCCCGTTGATATTAACGCAGCAGTGACCCGGAAGGATTCGCCACAATTTGTCATATTTCGATCGACAAAAAGAACCTGTCCCCAGGTTCTTTTTTGTTTGAATTTGACGATTCAAAAATTCCATAACAGGTAAAAATGAATGTAATCGTTGAAACTTGGGTATACGAAGGAGGATGAACCGGGTTGCACGTAAAGGGGCTGGCAAGCGGGATGTAAACCCGCTGAAAACGATTGCAAAAGCTTTTGTGGCGCGACTTTCGGCACTTTTCGAACAATTTGTGAACTAGGTTGGAAACATTGACAAAATAGTACTGGAAACTTATATTTAATAGGTGATTGTTTTAATTGACAGTAGCAAATCATTCGTGATAGTGCAGGTGAATGGCCGTTGAATGTGCTTTCAGCGGAGCCTGCGAAAATGGAAAAAGTGGGGTAGATCAATGATGAAACGGTGGCAGGCTGTAAAGCGACTTCTTCCCTTGCTCGCAGTATTTTCTCTGCTTTTAGCCGGGTGCGGCCGCGAGGACTTGTCGGTTCTGAGACCACAGGGACCGGTGGCTCAAGAACAGCTGGGATTGATGAAGCTCGCAATCTCAATCATGATTGTGGTACTCGTAATCGTTTTCGCGATTGCGGCATACGTACTTGTGAAGTTCCGCAGAAGAAAAGGGCAGAACGGTGTGCCTGAACAAGTTGAAGGCAACTTCAAGCTGGAAATCATCTGGACAGTGATTCCGCTCGTTCTGGTTATTATTTTGGCTGTTCCTACCGTACAGCAGATCTTTGCTTTCGGTGACGATCATTACAATGATAAGGACGCCGTACAGGTTAAGGTTACGTCGCACCAATACTGGTGGGAGTTCGAGTATCCGCAGTACGGTGTGAAAACAGCCCAAACCCTGGTCATTCCGACTGGGAAGAAGATTGCGTTTGAGCTGAAAACGGCGGATGTACTCCACTCGTTCTGGGTTCCTTCGCTCTCGGGTAAGATGGATACCAACCCGGATGGTACCATTAACAGATTCAGCTTCAGCGCCGATAAAGAAGGCGTTTACCGTGGTAAATGTGCGGAGCTCTGCGGACCTTCCCACGGTTTCATGGAATTCAAGGTTAAAGCGGTTAACGGAGATTCCTTCAATAACTGGGTAACTGCCATGAAGGCACCGGCTGTGCTTCCTGAAGATCCGGCTTTGGCAGAAACCTTCAAGAAACAATGCTTGTCCTGCCATGCTGTTGGCGACCAAGGCGGACCTGTAGGCCCTAACCTTACCGGCATCGGTTCCCGTGAATCGGTTGCAGGTATCTTGCTGAACGAAGGCCAAGATGGCGGGAAACCAGTCAAAGAGAACCTGAAAGAATGGCTGATGGATCCACAAGCCGTTAAGCCAGGCAACAAAATGCCTAATCCGAAGGATCTCGGTCTGACTGACGAACAAATCGATGGTATTGCCGATTACTTGGCCAACTATAAATTGAATTACTAGTAACAGCAAGATTGAATAAGAGGGGGTACCAACCTTGGCTCATGCTCACAGTGTCAAGCGTCATACGGGCTTGATGGACTGGCTCACCACCGTGGACCACAAGAAGATAGCCATCCTGTATTTGCTTGCAGGCGGCTTGTTCTTCGGATTCGGCGGCGTGGAGGCCTTGCTGATCCGTCTGCAATTGATTAAGCCTATGAATGATTTAGTATCAGCGCAAACCTTTAACGAATTGATCACGATGCACGGAACGACCATGATCTTCCTTGGTGTCATGCCAGTGATCTTTGCATTGATGAATGCGGTAATTCCGCTGCAAATCGGCGCCCGTGACGTCGCTTTCCCATTCGTCAACGCACTTGGCTTCTGGACGTTCCTGTTCGGCGGAATCCTGCTGAACCTGAGCTGGATTATGGGCGGCGCGCCTGACGCCGGCTGGACGGCCTATACGCCGTTGTCGACTTCAACTTACAGTACAACGCACGGTGTCGACTTCTATACGGTCGGTCTCCAGATCGCCGGTCTCGGTACACTGATCGGCGGCATCAACTTCCTGGCGACGATCATTACGATGCGCGCACCGGGAATGTCTTTTATGCGGATGCCGATGTTCACATGGACATCTTTCATTACTTCCGCAATGATCCTGTTTGCTTTCCCTGCCATTACGGTAGGTCTGGTGCTGCTCTCATTTGACCGTATTTTGGGAGCGAATTTCTTTGAAGTATCCAATGGCGGTAACCCCGTTCTTTGGCAGCATATTTTCTGGATCTTTGGTCACCCTGAAGTATATATTCTCATTTTGCCTGCTTTCGGGGTTATTTCTGAAGTTATTCCGACTTTTGCACGCAAACGTCTTTTCGGTTACAGCTCGATGGTGTTCGCGACCATCCTGATCGCCTTCCTGGGCTTCATGGTTTGGGCTCACCACATGTTCACAACCGGTCTCGGACCGATTGCGAACGCGCTGTTCTCGATCGCGACGATGCTGATCGCCGTTCCGACGGGGATCAAGATCTTCAACTGGCTCTTTACGATGTGGGGCGGACAGATCCGCTTTACGAGCGCAAACCTGTTTGCCATCGGTTTCGTTCCTACATTCGTCATGGGTGGTGTTACCGGGGTCATGCTGGCATCCGCGCCTGCGGACTATCAGTTCCATGATACTTACTTCGTCGTTGCCCACTTCCACTACGTAATCGTAGGTGGTCTGGTATTCGGTCTCTTTGCGGGTCTGCACTACTGGTGGCCTAAAATGTTCGGCCGCGTACTCAACGAAACGATTGGTAAATGGACGTTCTGGTTCTTTGCAATCGGCTTCCATTTGACATTCTTCGTACAGCATTTCCTCGGACTCATGGGGATGCAGCGCCGTATCTTTACGTATCTGCCTAACCAGGACTTCGATACATTGAACTTGGTAAGTACGGTCGGTGCGTTCTTGATGGCCGTCGGCGTTCTGCTGTTCTTGTTCAACTGTTTTATAACAGCCGCCAAGCCAAAAGGCGTGGCCAACGATCCTTGGGAAGACGGACGTACGCTCGAATGGGCGATTCCATCGCCGCCTCCTGAGTACAACTTTAAACAAATCCCGCTGGTACGCGGACTTGACGCTTACTGGAAAGAAAAAATGGCAGGCAACAAAGAGATGACTCCTGCAGAACCGCTGGGATCTATCCATATGCCTTCGCCAACGATTTTGCCTTTTGTAATGTCCGTTGGTATTTTCATCGCCGGTCTCGGACTGATGTTCAGCAGTGAGAAATTCAACAATTCCTTTATGAGCATGATCTTCAACAACTGGATCGTCGTCATTATCGGACTTGTCATTACGTTCGGATCGATGCTGCTTCGTTCGCTGTTTGACGATCATGGCTGGCATATCGAACCGGAAGAACTGGAAGAAGAGGGGGTTAAAGCATGACATCGGCACACGCAGAATCGGTAAACGGCTCATTGCCGCATGAACCGGAGAAAGCAACCCTGGAAGGCCGGAACAAAGTGCTTGGCTTCTGGCTCTTCCTTGGCGGAGAGTCCGTGCTCTTCGGTACCCTGTTCGCCACGTTCCTGGCGCTTCGCAACCAGACCAATGACGGCCCGACAGCCCATGAGCTCTTCTCGCTGGGAACGACGGCTGCAGCCACGTTGATCCTGCTTGTCAGCAGTTTGACGAGTGTATTCGCCGTACAGGCGATGCACCGTCATAAAGCAGCTTCACTGAGATTGTGGTTGATCATTACGGTTATTCTGGGCCTTGGCTTCCTTGGCCTCGAGGTTTACGAGTTCCACGAGTATGTCACCGCCGAGAAATTCGGCATGACGACAAGTGCCTTCAGTTCGGCGTTCTACACGCTGGTCGGTTTCCACGGAGCTCACGTTGCATTCGGTGTATGCTGGATCGGTATTCTGATCGGACAGCTGTACAAAAAGGGGTTAACGGTCGTAACAGCTCCGAAGGTTTACGTGTCGGCCATGTACTGGCACTTTATCGACGTCGTATGGGTCTTCATCTTCTCGGTCGTTTACCTGCTTGGAAAGGTGGGCTAAGATTATGACTACGGTTGAACAGCATCAAGATGATACGGTAAAACACGGTCATCGTCATGAAGGACCGCAAAAGCATGTCATCGTATTTATTTTCTCCATTATCCTGACCGCCATCGCTTTTGCTTCGGTTATGGCTGGCGGGGTGAACGTCGCCTTCACGGTTATACTTCTCGTCGTGATGGCGGTGCTGCAGGCACTGGTTCAGTTGGGATACTGGATGCACTTGAAGGATAAAGGACATTTGATGCCGATTATCTTCATGTGCGGTGGCGCCTTTGTCGCATTTACTGCGATCGTCACAGCATTGTATTGGGTTTGGTGGTAAAATAAAAAGAGGCGGGCCAGTTGCCCCCTCTTTTTTTAAATGGCATCAAGGTGTCACAATATCGACAGAAATTCCGCCCGGCGGGAGGAGGTTTTCATATGCTGGGGTTAGAATATTTTAGCTTTGCCGCCTTGTTCAGTCCGTTGTTTCTGGCGTTTATGCTGCTGGTAACGGCCGCGTATTTTGTTGTTATCGGCCCGCTCAGTGAGAAGTTCGCGGATGCCGAGCCCGTATCGATCGGCAAAAAGATCATGTTCGTCAGCGGTATGTTCTTCCTGTATCTCGCTCAGGGCGGACCGGTGAGTCTGCTGGGCCACATTATGTTTACGTTCCACATGACATCGATGGCTTTGTCTTACCTGGTGGCTACGCCGCTTATTATGCTGGGGATTCCAACCTGGCTGTGGCGTGCTTTTGACCGGATCAACCCGTTCAAGAAGCTAGGTTTTCTGGCCAAGCCGGTGGTCGCAGCTGTCGTATTTAACGGATTGTTTTCGTTCTACCATATCCCTGCGATCCACGACTACGTCATGCTGCATTTTGCGGTACACCGGCTGTACTATATTGTTTTGTTCATCGCTGCCGCGCTTATGTGGTGGACGCTCATTAATCCGCTGCCGGAGAAACACCAGGCATCGGGCCTTGCGAAGATCGGGTTTATTTTTCTGAACATGGTGCTGCTGACGCCTGCTTGCGGCCTGATCATTTTCTCAACGCAACCGATGTATGCGACCTACAGCGATCCCAATACGTGGGCTAAAGCGATGGGATACTGCGTATCGGGCGATACGTCGGCTCTGCTGCAGACTTTCGGCGGACCAAGCTTTTTCTATGGGCTGAGCACCAAGGTCGACCAACAACTGGGCGGCATCGTCATGAAGTTCATTCAGGAATTTATATTCGCTTCGATGCTGGCGAGGGTATTCTTCCGCTGGTACAAGAGCGAAAATAAAGAGGATGACGACGATATCATTCCAACCGATCTTTCTGACGGTTCTTTGAACCGGGCATGAGTTGGTCTAAGCGTTAAGGAGGATTTTCATGGATTTGTATATGCTGTTCCCTACGATCAGCACTTCATTCATCGTCATCAGTGCGATTCTGGTGGCCATCGGATGGGCCTTGATCGTTCAAGGCAAACGGGACGCCCATAAAAAAGTGATGATCTGGGGCGCGATCGCAGCGCTGCTGTTTTTCATCATTTACGTGTCCAGAACAGCCTTTGTCGGCAACACCTCATGGGGCGGTTCGGACGAAATGAAGATCTACTATCAGATCTTCCTGATCTTCCATATCGTTCTGGCGACGGTTGCCGCGGTATTCGGGATTACAACGCTGGTTCTGGCATTCCGGGAAAGGTTTGCGAAGCACCGGAAATGGGGCCGGGTTACGGCAAGTATTTGGTTTGTCACAGCCATCACCGGTGTTGTGGTTTACGTGCTGCTGTACGTCCTGTATCCTGGCGGGCATACGAAGCCGGTATGGGATGTTATTTTGGGAGCATAACCCGAGTGGATCGGGTACAAAGAGAGTCTGGCGGATTAATCCGCTGGGCTTTTTTTTATGAAAAGCCGCTGATCCCGCTGGAAAGCCAAGGTTTTTCGTATTTGTTTAAATAGGATGAAATAACGCCAAGTTTTCTTTGCCGGATGGCAGTTCCGAAGTGCTGTATTGCATTTTTTAGGACACTGGCGTCGGGTACAGTAAAAATGGTTAAAAAAGTTCTAGATAGACGAGATCCATAGATTGAACCAAAGTTTTGCATTGAACTTCCAGTTATAAGGGTCCCATGCGGCCCTATTACAATTATTTCTTTAGTTCATTCAATCTAGCGGAAACTTTTGTGCTTCTTCAAACGTTATTCATATATAAGGTTCAATGAACGAAGCTAAGAGAAGGTATGGGGATGAAATGAGGCGAAGAAGGAATTTTATACATAGTAAAAAAATGGTGTGGGTCTTCATCATGCTGCTCTTCTGCGGCTTCATTGTCATGTTTACCACTTCGCTCATCCCGAAATACATACCGGCTGTGACCGACGGTGACCGTACGGCCCAGGCCGGCGGAACAGACAGGGATCCGGCAGCGGGTCAAGGAACCGGCAGTCCCGGCGGCGGAACCACCGGCCAGCAGCAGGAAGCTGGCTTCAAACCAAGCAGCGTTCAATGCGGCGTGATGAAGCTGAGACATGGCGCTCGAAAGCCGCAGGTTGATCAAATCCCGCTGTACTGCATCGAAGGGAAATATCATGCCGGAGACACACCCATGATGCAGCCGGCAAGCCCGCTTCAGGTGAAGATCGACACCGTCATCCCGGAGAAGATTCTGTCGGATCTGGGAGCGTTCTGGTTAAGCGATTCTTCCGGAACCTGGGGGCATCTGCTCCTCGCCCCGAGACACTGGGAAGTCGTCCGGGCCGATACCGGAGCCAACGGATCGGTGGGCCTTGAGCTTGCTGATCCGCAGCACCCGGACCGCAGGGCCGTTTACTTGGACGGCGGCCCCTGTCAGGGCTGCAACATTGCGTTAATCGGTTCCTATTTCACGGCATTAAAGAATTGGGCCGAAGAAAAGGGCTTTCCCGGGAAGACGATGAAGTTCCTGCATCATGCTTACGTTCGGAACCATGTCGTCACGTATGTTTTACCACCGGGCAGCACGGCTTATAAGACGGTCGGCGCTGCGTTTGAGCGCCATGAACCCCAGGATGCGATGTTTACCCGTTACGAAATCTGCGTTCCGCCGGAGGATTTGGATATGGCGAACGTTATGCTGGATTTCTTTGCACGCTTTCCGAGTTCCGTTGCCGCCGACCTTTCGGTTCAGCCATACTTGGGAATGCCAAGCGTTTCCTAACTCAACATGCACTGCTTCAAGCAGCACCCGACAATGGGGTGCTGTTTTTTTGTTAATATTTTCATTTCGCCGTTGCATCTCCGGCAAGCACACTGTATACTGTGTATAAACATATACACAGTATACACACTGAGTGGTGAATAAGCACAGTGAACCTGTGCTGTATATACACCCTTATGGATTACGGAAAAAGCGAGGGCGATTGTTGTTGAACACAATAAAAGACGCTTGGATGATGGTACGAAAGGATCTGCACAGCGAGAAAAGGTACCTCCTGTGGTCGATCATATTTGCTGCCTACATGGGAGGAACCACAGGGGTCATGATGCTGGGGAGCGAAGAGGCACGATCCCTTGGTCCGGTAGCTGATTTCATCCTGCTGATGTTAGTTCCGATGCTGGGGTTTTACTTTTCCCGAAGATCCTTCAAGTATTTAACGGAAGACTCCTATACGCGAATGCTGGCATTCTTCCGGGTGCTTCCGATCTCTAACGGCGTGGTCCTGGTATATCGGGTGATACAATCGGTGCTGGCCTTTGCCGTGAACGGCATCATTTTCTTCGTGATTATGTATTGCGTTCAGGGAACCCTGCTGGATCATATGCGGTTTGACCATTACCTGGCCTTTGCGCTGACGTGGGTCGGTTACGGGCTTATGATGACTGGACCCTATATCTATTTTGAGTTTTCCAATCATGGCAAAGCTTATCTGTTGTCGACCCTCATTTTCCTCGTTGGCTCCGTAGTGGCAGCGGCAGCCGTTTATGCGGCGGGAGGGAACCTGCTGGTGTACACGGTGGAGGTATCCAAACGATGGAGCCTGCTATCGCCGGTGATGTGGGGGATCTTGCTGGCCGGAGTCATCAGCCTCGTGCTGTGCTCGATCGGAACGCTCCGCAGGCTGGAATCTAGAGATCTGGTGTAAGCTTTGAAACCAATAAGAGGATTGACGAGTATAGCAAGGTGAGGTGCGAAAGGTGTGGATACCTATACAAGTGAATGAGAACAGCGCTGAACCGCTCTATCATCAAATCGAATCCCAATTAAGATCGCTGATCATCAGCGGACAGATCGAGGAGGGAACCCTTTTGCCGTCAATTAGAGAGTTTGCCAACGGGCTGAACTGCAGCGTAATTACGGTTCGAAGAGTGTATCAGGATCTGGAGAGCGAAGGACTTCTGCGCACGAAGCAGGGGACCGGCACATTTGTCGCCAAGGTTGGTGCTTCACAGCGTGAAGTATTCCGGCGGGAGGCGGTGGAAGAGGCGCTCAGCCATGCGGTGGATGTCGGGATGTCCGTCAAATGCGAGGAAGATGAGCTGAGGGAGCTGTTTTTATCGATACTGAAAAGAAAGTACCATCCGGAGAAGGGAGAAGGTGAGGCATAAATGGAACAGTCCATCATACGAATGGAAGGCGTGACCAAGCAGAGACGGCATAAAACGATCGGACCGATCGACCTGGCCCTGCCGAAAGGCTATGTGTACGGGCTGATTGGCGAGAACGGCTCCGGCAAGAGCACGTTGATCCACATGCTGCTGCAGACGGTGTTTCCGGATTCGGGGCGCATTTCCTGGTTCGGCCACGCTTACAGTAAAGGCATTCCTATGGAAGTGCGCAGACAGATCGGGTATGTGGCGGAAAAATCCAACCTGGAGGAGGATAACTTGACCGCCGAGGAAGCCGCCGCCTTTCGGGCGTACTGGTATCCGGAATGGGATCAGCCTTATTTTGAAAAGCTGTGCGATCTG
The DNA here is from genome assembly GCF_016624415.1 of Paenibacillus sp. S28. Classification (NCBI taxonomy): domain Bacteria; kingdom Bacillati; phylum Bacillota; class Bacilli; order Caryophanales; family Paenibacillaceae; genus Paenibacillus; species Paenibacillus sp. S28. The sequence continues at coordinate 382,349 of NZ_JACVTM010000005.1, forward strand.
TTTCAGGTACCGAAAGCGACGAGGCTACGCAAAATGTCCAAGGGGGAGCGCCGCAAATACGAAATCGCCGCGGCCCTTGCGCCGCATCCCAAGCTGCTGCTGCTGGATGAACCATCGTCGGGTCTGGACCCTTTTGCCTGGAAAATGATGATCGAGGTGCTTAGGGAATGCCTGCAGACCGAAGATACGACGATTGTACTGTCCACGCACATTATTGATGAGGTGAAAAGGCTGGCGGACTACGTCATGCTGATTCACCACGGCAAGTGGATGGGGATGGCGGAGAAGGACAGTCTGCTGGATAACTGGAAGGAAGTGTGGGCAGGGTGCCCCGAGGCTGATCTGGAAGAACTGCCGAACATTGTGCAGACGCAGCAGGAATCCCATGGCGTTACGCGAGTGGTGACGACGTCATGCCGTGAGTTGGAACAGATCCTGTACGATTCAGGTATCAACGTGCTGAAGACACGGGCTTTGGAGCTGGACGAGATTTTAACGTTGTGGGTGCAAGGATATAAGCCTGCCGGCGTGCAGGAGGGGGAGGAGCAGACACATGGAACCATTAAAACTAGTTAACGTGGTCAAACAATACGGAGACAAAACCGCAGTCAACCAAATCTCGCTGGAGGTCGGCAGAGGAGAAATTTACGGGCTGCTTGGGGCGAATGGTGCCGGCAAAACGACGACGATGCGTATGGTGCTTGGCCTGATTTATCCGGACGGGGGAGAGATTCTGTATAACGGCAAGCCCTACCATGCTGAGCTTCAGCAAATCATGGGATACCTGCCGGAAGAAAGAGGGCTGTATCCGAAAATCAAGGTCAGCGAGCAGATCGTCTATCTGGCCCGTCTTCGGGGCATGTCGCAGCAAGACGCGGATAAGAGCCTGCGCTACTGGCTGGAACGCTTTGACGTTCCGGAGTATTACGATAAGCGGATCGAGGAGCTGTCCAAGGGCAATCAGCAGAAAATGGGCTTTATCGCCGCCATCGTGCACAAGCCGCAAATCGTCATTTTGGATGAGGCGTTCAGCGGACTGGACCCGGTCAACGTTGAACTGCTGAAGGCGACTGTCAAGGAACTGCGGGACCAGGGAACCAGCATTCTATTCTCTACACACCGGATGGAGCATGTCGAAGAGTTGTGCCAGCGCATTACGATTTTGCACAAATCCAATACGGTCGTTCAGGGAAATATCCGGGATATCAAGAGCCGTTATCCGCGTGAGGAAGTGCTGCTTCATACGATAGGCGATGTCGGCGGCCTGGATGCGATCCCGGGAGTGACGGCAGTGGAACGCATCGATCGGGGATACCACATCCGGATCGCTGCGCCGGAAACGGCACAGGCCATTCTGCAGAAAGCGATGCAGGAAACCACGGTGGAGCGCTTTGAAATCAAGGAGCCGACGCTGAACCAAATCTTTATTCAAGAGGTGGGTGATTCGCATGAATAAGCTTGGGACGATTATCGGCTTTACGTTTAAAAATAAAGCCAGAACGAAATCTTTTCTGATTACTACTCTGATTCTTGCACTGCTCATTACGATCGGCATGAACGTGCCGTATATCATTAAGCTGATCAAGGGTGACGACGCATCCAAGGCCGAACAGATCGGGATTCTCTACGGCTCGCAGCCGGTCATTGCTGCGGAACTGGAGAAGTATGCCGCGCAGTCCGGCAATAAGGACTATACGTTCGTCAAATACGAAGGGACCGCTCCGGATCAGGCGAAAAAGGATCTGGAAGACGGGAAGATCGAGGGTTACCTCTCTTTTGACGGCGGGGATGGGGCATTTCCTGCTGTCACTTTCACCGGCGGTGAAGACGGCATGGGACAGGGAATCAGCAGCTTTCTGATGCCCGCGCTGCAGACGGTCAAGACGACCGTGATCGCCAAGGATGCGTTGACCGCGGAGCAGATCGCCGCTCTGAACGAACCGGTCAAGCTCGATACGGTGCGGATTAACGCGGAGGGTAAGACGGAGGCGGGGGGAGACACCCACCGCGAAGACATGCAGAAAGCCATGAACTATGTGGTCGTTTATGTGCTGCTGATTCTGTTCTTTACCTCCAATATGATGACAGGCAACATGATCGCAGCCGAAGTAACGTCGGAGAAAAGCTCGCGGATCATGGAAATCCTCATCACCAGCGTTTCGCCGCTGGCCCAGATGTTCGGGAAAGTGATCGGTATTTTCCTGGTCGGGATCGTGCAAATTGCAGTGTTTGGCGTCGTGGTCGGGGCGAACCTGATGCTGCCGCATAACCAGGACATTCTGCAAGGATACAGCCTGAGCATCTCGGATATTAACCTGCCGGTGCTGCTCTACGGACTGCTGTTCTATATCTTGGGTTACTTCCTGTATGCGGTGCTGTACGCGGCCATCGGATCGATTGTCAGCCGTACCGAGGATCTCGGCCAGGCCGTGATGCCGATTACGATGCTGGGTTTGGCCTCGTTCTACATCGGACTGTTCAGCATTACTGCATCGGGCAGCATGCTGATCAAGGTGACGAGCTTCATTCCTTTCACCGCTCCTACCGCGATGCTTGTGCGGATCGGGATGGGGACGGTACCGACCTGGCAGATTCTCATATCGCTCGTTTTGCTGCTGGTGTCCATACTGTTTTTTGGCTGGCTGTCCGCGAAAATCTACCGCACCGGCGTCCTGATGTACGGCAAGCGCCCATCCATCAAAGAGCTGCGTAAGGCCATGAAAGCTTACAAGATTTAGGCACGGATTCTAACTTGATAAGGAGAGAATCGGCATGAGTAAAAAGGCTTTTCCATACGTCATCGCGGCAGGCATGCTGCTGATCGTCGGTCCGCTGGCCCTGAAGCATACGGGTGTGGCATTAAACGACTTTACGGACGGCCTGCTGACTGGGGCGGGAATGGGCTGTATGCTGCTGGCGCTGATCAAGATGCCGCGGAAGACGGCAGAGCAGTAACAGCCCAGTCTATAAACTACAATAAGGGGAACCTCTAGATGAAAAGTTGGAAACGAACGCTCTTATCTCTTATGATTTCCGCAGGGATGCTCGCTACGGCGGCTCCGGCCATGGCTGCTCCGCAGCAGCCGGAACTCAAGGTCAATAACAAGACCATCGATTTTGCCACGAGTGCACCTATTGTCGATCAGGGCACTACGCTGGTTCCGCTGCGCACGACGCTTGAAGCACTAAACGTAAAGCTGACCGATGTAGAGAACGGAACCATTCATGCCGTTGCGGGTGATCAGAAGATCACGCTGAGCAGCAAGACGAAACAGGTTAACGGCGTGACTTACGTGCCGGTCCGGACCATTGGTGAAGCCGCCGGTTACACGGTCTATTGGGATCCGGCAACCCGCACGGTATTCTTGCTCTCAAAAGCAACAAAGGAAGCCGGCCGCGGCTTCATGTGGGAAGTGCAAAATAACGGGAACACGGTGTACCTGGTAGGGTCCATGCATATTGCGGACGACAGCTTCTACCCGCTTCGCCCGGAATTCGAGCAGGCCTTTGCCGAAGCCGATTATTTGGGCGTCGAGATTGACCTCAGCAAGGCGGCCGACGAAGAGCAGCAGAACATGATCATGAAGCTCGGCATGTACCAGGACGGCACGACGCTGAAGGACCATGTGTCCAAGGGAACGTATGCAAAAGTGGGGGACATTCTGGAGCAAAACGGAATGAAGCGGGATGCGCTGGATGCATTCAAACCATGGGTCGTGGAGACGACCATCAGCAGCCTGAAATCGGTCATGGCCGGATACGAGGCAACGGAAGGCATTGACCTGTACTTCATTCAAAAGGCACTGGAGCGCAAAATTCCGATCGTGGAGCTGGAATCCTACGAGTCCCAGCTGAGCATGTTTGATCAGTTCTCCAAAGAGCTGCAGGAGAAGAACCTCAATACAGCACTGGACAATTTCGACGTCCTGGACGACGGCGTTGACCAAATGGCGGACATGTGGAAAAAAGGGGACGAAAAGGCGCTGCTGGAGCTGACGAACAGCATGGCAGGAGACGCGGAGTATAACAAAGCGATGCTGATCGACCGCAACATCGGCATGGCCGATAAAATCGACGGATACCTGAAAAGCGACAAGAAAGCGGAGTACTTCATCGTCGTCGGCGCAGCCCACTATCTGGGTGAACATGGCGTGATTAAACTGCTCGAGGATAAAGGTTATACAGTTGTACGTAAATAATCGTCCTGTAATGCGTGTTTGAGAGCGGGGACGCTGCCGATTATTCTGGAAAAGAAAAAAACTTAAGCTGGGGACTCCTGCGTCCCTACTGGCTTAAGTTTTTTTATATACCTAATTGACCTATTCATCTGTATTATCCCTTAAAGGCAGTCTCAGATGAAATGTAAACAATCGATTGCTATGCTGGAGCGTCAAAGTTCCTCCGTGCAGCTCCACAATGTTCCGGGCAATGGAAAGGCCAAGACCGGCGCCGGATTGAATGCCTTCACTGCTTCGGGAATGGTCTACCTTATAAAAACGTTCGAAAAGTTTATGTTCCTGCTCTTCCGTAAGGGGGGTTCCTTTATTTTCGATTTCAATGATGATATGCCGATGATCCGACTTCATCATGACGCGCACGGTCCCCGGTTTTTCCGAGTATTTCAAGGCGTTCATCAGCAGATTATCGATGGCTCTGGCTATCTTTTCACTGTCAATGAGGGTAATAGCAGGAGAGCCGCCATTCTCTTTCACGATGGTGATTTCATTCTCCTGGGCAATCGGCTCAAATTCAAAAAGCAGCTGATCGAGAAGCTGAAGCACGTCGATCGGCTTTAAGTCAAGCCGAGGCTCAGTTGAGGTCAGCCGGGTATATTCAAACAGATCATCGAGCAGTTTTTTTAAATGCACAGCCTTGTTATAAGTGTTTTGCACAAACCGCGTATACTCGTCTTGATCCTGGAAGGAACTTGTTCTTAAAAGCTCGATATAGCCGATAATGCTCGTAAGCGGCGTACGTAAGTCGTGGGAAATTCCCGTGATCATCTCCATCTTGGAGTTCTCCAGTTCCCGCTCCTTTTCAATCTGATGCTGCAAACGCTGCGCCATTAAATTGATGTTGTGCGCGACCCTTCCGAGCTCATCTTTTCGGTTCACATCCACGCGATAATTTAAATCGCCCTCAGAGATCTTTTGCAGTCCATGTTCCAGATGAACCAGGTCTTTTACGATCCGCCGTGTCAACATAAAAAAGGTAAGGATAAAGATGATAAAAAAGAGGGGGGTTAGAAAGTAAGGAAAGATATCTCGGAGAACGTTCCATTTCAATATCTTTAAGAATAATAAGATGCAGAAATCATTTATGGCCGTAGCGATGATCAAACTGAGCACCATGCGGATTAAAATATTGATCTGGATCTTTTTCTTTCTTTTTGGCTCTTTTACGTGTTCATTCAATTTTATAGCCAACTCCCCAAACGGTTTTAATGTATTTTGGCTCTCTTGGGCGATCCTCTATTTTCTCCCGTAGATTGCGAATATGAACCATCACGGTATTGTCCGAATAGCCGTACGGCTCTTTCCAGACGCTTTCGTAGATCTTCTCGGAGCTGAATACCTGCCCAGGATGAGTCGCGAGCAGCTCCAGAATGGAAAACTCCAGAGGTGTCAGCGAAATGTGGTTCCCTTTTAAGGTAACGGCATGCTTGGCCTTATCTATGACAAGGTCTTTAAGGATGATCAGAGAATGAAACTCCTCTTTTCCGATTAAGGATTGCCGCCGCAGTTGAGCTTTGACCCGGGCAAGCAGTTCCAGCGGATTAAAGGGTTTAACCATGTAATCATCCGCTCCGGTCGTCAGTCCCGTAATTTTATCGATATCTTCTTCTTTGGCTGACAGCATGATGATGGGGGTGCTGGATATTTCCCTGATTTTCATGCAAGCTTTAATCCCATCCATTCGCGGCATCATCACATCCAGGATGACCAGATGAACTGGAGTTGTCTGGATGATACTCAGCGCTTCCAGACCATCTGCCGCCTCCAGAACATGGTATCCTTCATTGCGTAAATAAACGTGGATAACGTCTCGAATTTCCGGATCGTCGTCTACGACAAGCACGGTGTTCATGGTATGCTGCTCCTTTATTTTCGGATTACGGATCCTACAGTGGTTCAACATTTGCTGCCCATATTTATTCTACATAACCGTTAAGCCAAAACCAATTTCCAAGCTGATCCGGCGCAAAGATGTTTTACAGCATCTCCTTTTTGCGGCAGGTATAAACAAAAGCCGGAGGGAAGTTGAGGGGGACAAACTCGATGTTTTCAATGGTGAATGCCTTGGCAAACTGCTTTTTCATTTGCAGGGAGTACTGGAAAGCGATAAAAACGCCTCCTGGTTTAAGCGCCTCAACCATTTGATGAAGCAAGGTTTCGCGCATTTCACTCGTGAAATTAAAAAAGGGTAATCCGCTGATAATACAGTCAAGCTGGCCGATGCCTTCTTGATGGATGGTTTTAACGAGCTGGCAGGCATTCGAATAACACGGAAAATCCGGGTACTCGATCCTTAAATTATTTCTCATCTTTTTATCTCTTTCGAACAATAACACTTTTGCAGATTCATGTAACTGCGGCTTTATGAAACGTGTGATCGCGCCTGTACCTGATCCGAGTTCCGCAACTGACTTTACCTCGTTCCAGGGTACGGACTGAACCATTTTAGCGGCAAGGAAGCGGGAACTCGGGATGACGCTCCCTACCCGTTTGGGCTCTTTAAAAAATCCCTGTAAAAATAGCAGATGTTCATTGATGTTCAAGCGGTGTTCCCCCCAATAAAGTGATTAGACAGTTATGAAAAGTTATGATTCATCAAGCTGTATCGCTTGTTGTTGGCATGAACCATCATAACGAAAAAATCTGAGGACTTTATGGGGGGAAATCTAAAGAAAATCTGAAGATTGCAAAGAGGGCGTTATTTCGCCCAATGTTCTCCGGCATCCTTTGTTTTATAGATGTATGTCCGGGTCTCCGTATCACTTACGAATTCTATGGTCAGGCTTCCGGTCTTGCTGTCGGCAGCATCGAATTGAGGTGGGGACACGTTTCCGTATTTAAAGCCTTCAGGGATGTCGATGTTTTGCAGGACCCAGCTTTTGCCCCCATCTGTCGTTCTGTATAGAGGGACGGTTACGCTGCCGTGGTAGCTTGCGGCAGTCCAGCCATGCTGGGCATCAGCAAAAGTAACGCCGGATACATAACCTTCAACCTTATCGGACACGTCGGAAACAAGTGAAAAGGATTGTAATTCGTTGTCTGAAAGGTACAATTTCTTCGTCATTAACCCCGCGCCAGGATCGGAAGTAAGCAAGAGCCAAATCTGATTCTTCCCGCCTGTTTTAGCTATCGCCACAAAAATATGATGTTCGGTCATTTTTTGATTGATGTCGGGGTCCAGCTTCCATGCGGACGATTTCCAGTTTGCTCCCCGATCCGGACTGTAAAAGGTCAATAAGCTGGCTTGGCCACCTTGAAGGGCGGAATAGATAAACCAACCTTCAGAGTTTGTGGCATGGGCGTAAATCTGTTCGGCATTCTCCGGCACTTGGGCTGGTTCGGGGAAATCCTCAGTTGCTCGAGCTGTTGGTTCACTGCTGCGGTTGTCTTTTGTCGTACTTGTTTCTGCTGTGGCATCATCCGGAGTGCCCGAATTGGCATTCTCTAACGCATTTGAATCGGGCTGGCCTTGTTCACTTAGCTTGCCTCCGGTTTCGTGTACAACAGCCTCTTGGGGATGAGTTCCGGGATGATCCGTCCTCTGGGAGCAGCCAATAATTCCGGAAAGGAGAGTCATGGTCAGAGCAAGTTTAGATAAACGCGGCATCTACATACCTCCTTTTTTAGCGATTATATCCAATGGATGCTCTGAACAAGTAACAGGATGATCATAAAGTTTTAATTTGACATGATTTTTCTGCTGATTTTTCGGGTATTTTTGTTATCCGCGGTAAGGTAAAATTCAAACCATCTATGCAGATCTCATACAGAGGTGAACCCATGAAATATGATAACCCGGTCATCAAAGGGTTTTATCCCGATCCCAGCGTTTGCAAGGTGAACGATACTTATTATCTCGCTTGCAGTTCGATGCAGTATTTTCCCGGCGTCCCTCTTTTTGAAAGCAAGGATTTGATCAACTGGACCCAGATCGGCCATTGTCTGACGCGCAAGAGCCAAATTCAGCTGGACAAGGTCAACAGCTCGGGCGGTATATTTGCTCCTACCCTGCGGTATAACGGCGGACGGTTCTACATGACCACGACCAACGATACGACGCGCCAAAACTTCTATGTATGGACGGACGACATCTACGGAGAATGGTCGGACCCGATCGGTGTGGATCAGGGCGGGATCGATCCGGATTTGTATTTTGAAGACGGCAAAGCTTATTTTATGAGCAACGGCGTGGACGATGAAGGCATCGGCGGCATCGTGCAGTGTGAAATCGACATCGAAACCGGACGGAAGCTCACGCCAAGCCGCTCCATCTGGCAGGGGACGGGAGGACGCTATCTCGAAGCCCCGCATTTATACAAAATCGACGGACGCTATTATTTAGTAGCCGCAGAAGGGGGCACCGAGTTTGGCCATATGGTGACCTATGCGCGGGGAGATTCTCCTTCCGGACCGTTTGAACCGTATTCCCATAACCCTGTGTTAACCAACCGGAATATGGGCGGCTATGAAGTGCAGGCAGTGGGCCACGGCGATCTCGTTCAAGACGAGAAAGGAAACTGGTGGCTGCTTCACCTCGGATTCCGGCAGATGGGACAGTGGATTCCTTATCATCATCTGGGGCGCGAGGTATTTTTGACACCGGTTACGTTCGGCGAGGACGGCTGGTTCACGGCAGGACATCATGGCACGACGCTGTCGTCCTTTGAAACCGACCGCATTCCGGATGAAGTCGTTCAGCAGGAGAAGAAGCGCTATACTTTTGAAAATATGGAATGGGGCAAGGACTGGTGCTATTTGCGCCATCCGGATCTTGGCAACTACTCGTATGAGCATGGCGTGCTGGAGCTGAGAGGAACCGAGATAACGCTCGATCAAGCGGATTCTCCCACTTTCATCGGGATTCGCCAAAGAGATTTTGAAGCGGTGATTTCCTGCGACATAAGCCTCACTCAAGGCGAGGCCGGCATTACGCTCTATATGGACGAGAACCATCATTACGATTTGGCGATACGTCAAGGCGGAAGCGGATATGAAGTCATTGAGCGCCTGAATGTTGGGGATATCAAGTCCATCGAGAAGGCTGTCGATTTGAAAAATAGCAGCCGCGCCTCCCTGGTAATCCAGGCCAGCCCTACGCACTACCGGTTCCTTCTGCGAGCGGACGGCCAGGAAATACAGCTTGGCACCGCGCAGACGAAGTACCTTTCATCTGAAGTAGCGGGAGGATTTACGGGTGTGATCATCGGTTTGTACGCACGCGGCAAAGACGCTGCTGCCCAATTTACGAATTTCACATGCGAATATCTATAATTTTTCAATCGATAGGGAGAGCCGTAAGGTTCTCTATCTATTAAAAAACCGACGTGAAAACGTCGGTTTTTTGCATTTTAAATGCGTCGTCACAGCCCTCTTGGGGAAACGGAAGCGCCGGCATGCACCGACGTCGAACGGCGCGGAATAAGGCGGGTCGGCAGCTTGATCTGCCTGTACCCGGGTGCGTCGTTTTCGATCTGCTCGACAATGAGCTTTCCGGCCTCCCGGCCCAACTCCCGTTCCTGCTGCACCACGGCCGTCGGGGGAACGATGCTGAAATCGGGGTATACGACGTCATCAAAGAAGACCACGGAGAGATCCTCAGGTACCCGCAGTCCCATAGCCAAGGCAGCCTGGATGACATGCGGACTGAAATTCGAAGAAAGGGCCGCGGTCATATGCGGGTTGGCCTGCAAAAACTGCTGGATCATCTCGATGACCTCTTCGTCGCTATTGTCCATCCCCAAACGGGTCATCTGCAGGCTGCGGTCGATGAGAATGTGGCGGTCTTCCAGTGCCTGTTCATATCCGGCAAGCCGATCCTCGATACTCGAGGTTCCTTCCGATTTGGTGGAGATAAATCCGATATGCCGATGCCCCAGATCGTACAAGTGCTGAACGGCCTGCTGGCCGGCATCGTAGTTGTTGGAGCTGACCGAGTTGGTCTCCACTCCTTTCAGCAGCCGGTCCAACAGCACCAACGGAAATCGGTTCAGTGTCAGCGACAGAATTTCGTTATTGTAATTTTCGCCTTCTACGGGATAAATGATCAGTCCGGCGACGCCGGCCTGCTTCATCTCGCGTATTTTCTGGATTTCATACTCCTGGGAGTCATTCGTTTTGGAAAAGAGCAGATGATAGCCTTCCTCCGCTAACGAATCCTCAATACCGCTGAGCAAATTGGCGGTAAAACGGTTGTCCAAGCGGGGCAGCAAAAAGCCGACGGTCTTGCTTGACGGCAGTGCCGCTTCGGTCGACAGCGGGGGAAACAGAGCTTCCGTTTTTTGTTCCGACACGAAGGTTCCTTTTCCCTGCATGCGGTATACGATGCCTCTGTCCACGAGGTCGGACAGCGCATTCTTGACCGTAATCCGGCTTACTCCGAATTGATCCGAGAGCTCATTCTCCGAGGGGATCCGGTTCATCGGCTTCCAGTTCCCGCTGCGGATCTGCTCCAGGATATAATTTTCGATTTTTTTATACATGGGAGTAAACTTTTTCGTCATGTTTGGCGCTCCATTCGAGAATAGGTCTGTTTAAAATATATTACAATTATCCAACCCGAACAAGTATAAAATACAAGTTATTATATCGAATGGTATGTTTTTATAGTTACTTTCCCTAAATAATCTAGTGAAAAATACGAGTTATTTCAATGGTTATTCGTGATATTAATCTTATCTCTAATTAAGTTGTAATAAAAAAATAAACATTTACATTAAAAAATAAGATGTTTATATTGTTATCATAAGTTGAGTCGAACATCGTGAAGGCATCGTGGAAAGAAGGCTGGAAGCGATGCGGGGCAAGGGTGGCACTTGTCATATTTTAACAAGGGGGTGGTATCCAAATCCGCCATATTGAAAGGGATTGCAATCCGTAGGGTCCTTCAGAAATAAAAACCCATATTAACCGATTAAGCGAAAAGGTGGTTATCCGATGAAAAGAAAAGCAACCTTGATGGTAACGATGCTGTCCGTTCTTTGTTTGTTTGTAAGCGCTTGCTCAGGCGGACAGAAGCAGGAGGGCGGCAGCAGCGCGGAAGGCAGCAAGCATTTGACCATGTGGACCTGGAAGGTCGCTTACACGCCGGGAATCGAAGCGGCAGCCAAGCTGTACGAGGAGAAGACCGGAGTGAAAGTGGATGTCGAGACCTTTACGCCTGACGATACTTACAGACAAAAGTTTCAGGCGGCGGCCAACTCGAAAAATCTCCCCGACGTCGTCAACTGGTGGGCGACAGCGGGCGACTCCATCGAAGGCTCCGTGCTTGAGCTGTCGGGCGAAGTCGGCGACGACGTGCTGAGCAAGTATTACGGTACGGCCATGGATCCGATCAAGGTGACCCAGAGCCAAGTCGATTCCTGGCAGAAGGACAAAAACGCCACGACCGTACAAAAGTCGCTGAAGGCGGGGCAGTTCTACGGACTGCCGCTCGATATCGGCGGATTCTTTACCTTTTACGGCAACAAGCAGCTGATCGAGAAGGCGGGGCTTACCGCCGAAGCTCCCAAAACGTGGGAAGAGTTCGTCACGATGATGGAAACGATCAAGAGCAAGACGGGAACACCGGGGCTTGTCTTTGGCGCCAAAACGTCCGACCTGTGGGAGAACTGGGCCGGATCCGCGCTGGCGATCATGTATGGCGGGCCTCAATCGTATATTGACCTGCTGGAACGAAAAGCGAAAATGAGCGATCCGGAGCATCTGCCGGTTGTTCAGGCGGTACAGACGCTCGCTGACAAAGACTTGCTGATGCCGGGCATTTTGTCGACGGATATCGACGGCGCGGACCAGGCGTTCGCCGCGGGCAAAGCCGCATTTGACCTTGGCGGTTCGTTCACGATGTCCACGCTGCTCGCGATGGGCATGAAACCGGAGGATATCGTCACGTTCCCTGTGCCGCCGATTGACGGCTCGAAAATCACTTCCTGGACGACAGATCCGTTTACGCTGACGATGCTGTCCGTGAATAAAGATTCGAAGAACAAGGATGCCGCGCTTGATTTTATCAAGTATATGACCACGGATCCGGATGCGGCCGTTGCGTTCGCGAATGCGGCCTATACGGTTCCGGCCCTGAATTTGGGCGACCGTGCCAAAGATCTCGATCCGAACCTGAAGGCGATCGTTGACTCGTTCGCTACCGAGCCCGGACCGTATTCGGAAGCGCAGCCGGCTATCAACGCTTACCGGGGCAAGAACAAGGAGTGGGAAGTGTATGCCCAGTCCATCCAATCCATGATCGAAAAGAAAATGACGGCCGAACAGGCTGCGAAAAAATTCGACGATACGATGAAGAGCCTGCAGGCCAGCGGCAACTGATAATCGGCTCTGGCTGTATGATGCAAACGGCGGCAGGGACACGCGCCTTTCCGCCGCTTGCTTAATCCAAATCCAAAGGTGATGGAAGATGATAACAACTAGAAATAAATGGGTACCGTATCTGTTTTTGCTGCCGGGTGTTCTCCTGTTTCTCGCCGTTGGCGTCTATTCGGTCGGCTTCTCGATCCTGCTCAGTTTTTACAACTGGTCGGGGATCGACTTTTCGACGGCCCGCTTCGAAGGCCTTGCTAACTTCAGGCAGTTTCTGCTCGGGGATGACCCGATCGTCACTCAGAACTTTTACAACTCACTGCTGCATAACGTCCTGATCGGTGCAGCCCAGGTCGTTATCGTCATCCCTATCGCGATTGTGCTGGCGTTCGTCCTGCAGAATACAAAGATGGCGTCGCTGTACCGCACGGTGTACTTCCTGCCGATGATCGCATCGGGCGTGGCGATTTTTTACGTATGGAAAGGACTGTTTGAGCCTACTGGCGCTTTTAATTCCCTGTTTCATGCGATCGGACTCGACTTTCTGACCGTACCCGGGGGGATGCTGGGGAGCTCGTCCACGTCGCTGATCGGCATCATTATTACCTCGATATGGGGCGGCCTTCCGGGCACGCTGATTCTGTATTATGCCGGATTAACCTCGATCGATCCTACCTTGTATGAGGCCGCGAACGTTGACGGTGCCAGCAAGCTGACGATGATCACGAAAATCACATGGCCGCTTCTGAAGCCAATTACGCTGATCGCGGTCATTCAGATGGTCAACGGCGCGTTCCAGGCGTTCGAGAACGTGTTCATCATGACCGGCGGCGGACCCTCAGGCAGCTCGGAGGTCATCGGGACGCTCGTGTACCGGACGGCGTTCCTGAATAACGATTACGGGCTGGCCAGCGCGATCGGATGGATATCCTTCCTGATTACCGGAGCCATTGCCATGTTCAGTATCCGGTCGTTCAAAGTCGACATTTAGAGGAGGACCCGAGATGGTCAAGACTATCAAACACATCATTCTGGTTTTATACGGGCTGACCTGCGTGTATCCTTTCTTGTGGATGATCGGCACTTCTTTGAAAACATCCCAGGATGCACTGGCCAATCCGCAGTCACCCCTCCCCAAAGGGGCGCCTGAGTGGTCCACGTTTGCAGAAGTGTGGAACAAGCTGAACTTTTACCGCTTTTTCGTCAACAGTGTGGTCGTCAGCATCATCGTCATTATTGGGGTCGTTCTGATATATACGATGATGGCGTATTCGTTCGCCAAGTTCAGATTTAGAGGCAAAAAATTCGTGTATTACACGTTCATCGCGCTGCTGCTCGTTCCTGGCGTGACGACGCTCATTCCGCTGTATATCAACATGACGAATCTCGGCCTGCAGAATACGTACGTCGGCATGATCCTGCCGATGATTAACGGGGCTGCGCCGTTCGCCATTTTCCTGTTTACGAGCTATTTCCGGACCATATCGCATGAGCTGTACGAGTGCGCCGTTCTGGACGGCTGCGGCAACTTCAAGATTTACTGGCGGGTCTATCTGCCGCTGGCCCTGCCGGCGATCGGAACGATTGCCATCCTGAACTTTATCGGAAGCTGGAACAACATTCTATGGCCGATGATTATCGTCGACAAGCAGGAGATGTTTACGCTGCCGATGGGGCTGATGTACCTGGATTCCTCCTCATTTAAAAAATGGAACGAGCTGATGGCCGGAGCGCTGATCACCGTCATACCGATCCTGATCGCGTTTCCGTTTATGCAAAAGATGTACGTTAAAGGCATGACCGTCGGTTCGGTCAAAATGTAAAACGCATCATTCATGCCGTACCCTCGTTAGCGCACTAGAAAACATACAAGAATGGGATGAAAGAGATGACCATAAAAACAGCGCATATTATTGCGCATTCGCATTGGGATAGAGAGTGGTATTTGCCATACGAAAAACACCGGCTGAAGCTGGTCCGCCTGATGGAGGATTTGATCGAGGCCTTCGAGCGGGACCCGGAGTTTGCCAGCTTTCATTTGGACGGCCAATATATCGTCCTGGAGGATTATTTGCAGATGATGCCGCACCGGGCGGAACAAGTGCGTTCGCTGGTCGAACAGGGGAAGCTGATCGTCGGCCCCTGGTACATTCTTCAGGATGAATTTCTGGTCAGCAGCGAAGCGAATGCGCGCAACCTGCTGATCGGGATCCTCCTTTCGAAAAAGATGGGGGGATATGCGAAAATCGGTTATTTTCCCGACTCCTTCGGCAATATGGGGCAGGCACCCCAGCTTATTCGCCAGGTGGGCATCGATGTGGCCGTATACGGGCGCGGCGTCAAGCCGGTGGGCTTTAACAACGAGGTCCAGTCCGGTAACGAACATACGTCAAAATACTCCGAGATGTACTGGGAATCTCCCGACGGCTCCCGGGTTTTGGCGATCCTGTTCGCCAACTGGTACAACAATGGAATGGAGATTCCGACGGACCCTGAAGCCGCGAAGGCGTATTGGGCGGAAAAGCTGGCAGCCGCCGAAGCGTTCGCCTCGGGACCGGAGCTGCTCTTCATGAACGGCTGCGACCACCAGCCGCTGCAGAAGGATCTGTCCAGGGCGCTGCGCACCGCCGCCGAGATGCTACCGGACGTGGAGTTCCGCCATTCCAGCTTCCCCGAGTATATTGAAGCGCTTCGTCAGGCGAACCCGGATGCCCTCGATGTCGTGCGCGGCGAGCTCCGAAGCCAGTGGACGGACGGGTGGATCACGCTCGTCAATACCGCGTCGGCCCGGGTGTACATCAAACAGCAAAACGTGCGGAGCCAGACCTTGCTGGAAAAGGTGGCCGAGCCGCTCGCCGTCATGGCCCATTTGACCGGTACGGCCTATCCGCGGCACGAACTGCTGTATGCGTGGAAGACGCTGCTGCAAAACCATCCGCATGACAGCATTTGCGGCTGCAGCGTTGACGAGGTGCACCGCGAGATGATGACGCGCTTCGCCAAGTCGCAGCAGGTGGCGGAGTCGATCGCTGCGGACAGCGCCGCGGCGGTAGCTGCTGCCGTGGACACCTCCGGCTTTGACCCGGAATCGGCGCGGCCTTTCGTCGTCTTTAACACGTCGGGCCATTCCCGTTCCGGCGTGGTTCGCACGACGGTGGACATAGAGCGCCGCTATTTCGATCATCAGGCTCCGCACGAGAAATACGAAGCGTTCCAAGAAGAGTACCAGGCTTTTGATCCGGAGGAATGGATCGTAACGGACGAAGGAGGCAAGCCCGTTGAGGCTAACATCGAGCCACTCGGCCCGGTATTCGGCTATGACCTCCCGGATGACCGATTCCGTCAGCCTTATTGGGCTTTTCAGGTGGATGTGGAGCTCTATGTCAAGGACGTTCTAGGGATCGGTTATCGGTCCTACGCCCTTGTCCGCAAGGATTCCCTGGCCAAAGCCGAGTCCGTTTCGCCTGCTGCAGGCGGCGTGAACGCAGGCGGCAACGCGATGGAGAACCGTTATCTTCGGGTGGAGATCGCGGAAGACGGCTCCTTTACGCTGTTGGATAAAGTGAATGGCCGGAAGTATGAAGGGCTTGGCATTTACGAGGACACGGGCGACATCGGGAACGAATACATGTACCGGCAGCCGGATGGAGAAGCGCCGCTGACGACGGAGGGCCTTTCGGCGGGTATCCGGCTGGTGAAGCATACGCCGCTGGCCGCCGTATACCGGATCGAGCACGTCTGGAACCTGCCGCTTGGAGCGGATGCGCTGCTGGACGAAGAGATTCGCTCCATGGTCCCTTTCCGGTACCGCAAATCCCGCCGCGTTAGCGAGACGGCCGGGGTGAAGATCGTCACGGAGCTCACCCTGGGCAAGGACAGCCGCTGCGTAGGCATCCGGAGCATGATCGACAACACGGTGAAGGACCACCGCATCCGTATGCTGTTCAAGACCGGACTGGCGGCGGCTCATGTGATGGCGGACTCCATTTATGAAGTGGCGCGGCGCCCGATTCAGCCTGAAGCCGCGTGGAGCAATCCGAGCAACGCCCAGCATCAGAACGCGTTCATCAGCTTGAGCGACGGCCAAGCGGGCCTTACCGTCGCGAATCAGGGACTGAACGAATACGAAGTGCTGCCCGCGCATAACACGATGGCGGTCACGCTCGTGCGCGGCGTCAGAGAGCTTGGGGATTGGGGCGTATTCTCGACGCCCGAAGCGCAGTGCCTGGGAACGCATGTCCTGGAAATGGATCTGATTTCCCATGATGCCGATGTGGTTGAATCGGGCGCATTTATCGAGGCTTATCAATTCCCGGTTCCATGGACGGTTCATCAGACGGGAGTCCACGGCGGCAAGCTGCCGGCGAATCATACGTTCCTCGAGTGGGAAGGCGACCGTCTTGCCTTCAGCGCACTCAAGCTGGGCGAGGAGAACGAGGATCTGATGTTCCGGGTATTTAACGTTTCATCGGCTGCGCCTTCTACCCTGTCGGTCACGCCTTCATTCCATGTGAACGGCGTCTATGAGAGCACCATCATTGAACAGCGCGGGGAAGAGATGGGAAGAAACGAGCAAAGCGGGTATACGGCAGAGCTGGGACCGGCAAAAATTCAGACGGTCGGCATTCGTCCGGCTCTGCGATAATATAGTCCATTTTGGGGAGGGGAAAGCGGTATGGCCAAAATAACGGCAGTACGCTGCATTCGAACGAGACATGATGGAAGCTGGGTCATCGTCAAAGTCATGACGGACCAGGACGGATTGTACGGCATCGGCTCGGCCAGCGATATTTACCAGCCAGGAGCCGTGGTCAGTGTCATTGAGGAACTGCTGGCACCGGTGCTTATCGGACGGGACGCAGGCCAAATCGAGGACCTGTGGCAGACGATGTATACGAGCGGTTACTGGCGCAACGGCTCTACGCTCCATACCGCCATGGGCGGTATCGACATGGCGCTGTGGGACATCAAGGGGAAGGAAGCGGGGATGCCCGTGTACCAGCTTCTGGGCGGCGCGGTCCGTTCGGCCGTTCCTTGTTATGCGCATGCTAACGGTGCCACCTACGAGCAGCTGGAGGAAGAGGTGCAAGCCTTCCAGGAGCAGGGCTTCGGTGTGATCCGCTGCCAGCTTGGGGGCTACGGCGGAGGCGGATTCGTCACTCCGCAGGGCGTATCGAAATTCCCTCCTGCCAATGTATTCGATGAAGCCAGCTACATCACGGCGATCCCGGACATGTTCGAGAAGCTGCGTGTACGGTTCGGCATGAGCCTGGGCTTTACGCATGACGTTCACGAGCATCTGACGCCTTCCGGCGCCGTCAGCTTATCGAGAGCGCTGGATCCGTACCGCCTGTTCTTCGTGGAAGACTTGCTGCAATCGGAGCATACGGGATGGTACCGGCGGGTCAAAGAAACGAGCACCACGCCGCAGGCCGTCGGCGAATTGTTTGTTCACCCGCAGGAATGGCTGCCGCTAGTTCAGGAGCGCTTGATCGACTTTGTCCGGATGCGCGTCTCCAAGGCCGGCGGCATTACCCCATGCCGCAAAATTGCCGCCGTTTGCGAAGCTTTCGGCGTTCGCACCGCGTGGCAGGAAGGCGGGGAGAACGACCCGGTCAACCAAATCGCGGCCGCGCATCTGGACATGGCGATCATGAGCTTTGGCGTACAGGAGATCAACCATTTCCGCAGCGAGGAGAAGGAGGCCTTCCCGGGCCACGCGGTTTTGGAGCACGGGCATTTGAAGCTGAACGATAAACCGGGGCTTGGCATCGATATCGACGAGCATAAGGCGGCAGCCCTGGTAAAGGATCAAGGTTCCCTGGCAGCATACCATAACCCATACAAGCTGGACCGCAAGCCGGATGGAACGCTGATTCGTCCGTAAGGTCCGGCTGGAAGGAGGAAAAGATCATGAAACAAATCGTCGTGACCGGCTCGGAAGGAAAATTGGGCCACTACGTCGTTCAAGAGCTTAACCATGCAGGATACCGGGTCATCGGAACGGATGCCCGCCCGGCAAGCGGGAGAAACCGTTATGCCCGTTATGTCCAGGGGGACTTGACCCAGCTTGGCGAGGTGTACGGTATTTTGGCGGAGTCGGATGCGGTGGTTCACCTGGCTGCCGTGCCGAATCCTATCAACTTTTCGCCGGAGCGGATCTTCGCCAACAATGTCATGGCGACATACAACATCCTGGAGGCTTCTTCGAAGCTCGGCATCCAGCGCGTCGTATTCGGATCGAGCGAATCGGCCTATGGATTCTGCTGGGCGAAGCATCCCTTTCCGCCGCATACGCTCCCCGTTGACGAGGAGCATGTGCTGCTGCCGCAGGAAAGCTACGGGCTGTCCAAGCAGGTGAACGAACAGACGGGCGATATGTTCGCCCGCCGTACAGGTATGGAAGTCTATGCCCTCCGCTTCTCTTTGATTCTGGCGCCGAATGAATACGATCGGGAGATTGCTGCCTTCAGTGATACCGCCAGACATCACCGCATTCTATGGAGCTATGTTGACGCGCGCGACGCCGCTTCAGCCTGCCGGCTTGCGCTGGAAGCACCCGTGCAAGGACAGGCGGAGGCATGCCGCCTGAACGTCACATCCAGCGACTTGCTGAGCGATGCAAGCGTCAGCGAGCTGGCAGCCAAGTATTATCCGCAGGTGCCTTTTCCAGGCAAGGACCCAGGTAAGTTGACGGCGCTCGTGTCGAACGCCCGGGCGAAGTCGGTCCTGAACTGGGAGCCTGCTCATTCCTGGAGGAACGCCGGCCGTTAAGGCCGGTTTTCCTTAAGGTGCATAGATGAAGCAAGCCGCCTGCTGAAAGGGGGAGGTGCCGCAAGCTAAATTGGATACGGGACAAGCTCGAGTGTATTGCCGATGGTTTTTTTGCTGCAAATTTGAAAGCGAATACAATCATGATCCCGCAGCGAAGCAGCGTTGCTTTCGTGCAGCTTGATAAGCAAATCAAGCATGGGAGGAATAATCGTGAACAATCGATTGAGCTTTAGGCGCTTTATCGCGCAAATGACCGTCATCGTGATGGTCGTCCCCTTATTCTGGATGGCCCCGGCTCCACTTAGAGCCGCCGCCGATGGAGAGGATGCAGATGGCGGCAGCCAGCTTCCGCCATCCGCACCGGTAACGGTCACCGATTCCGTATACATTACGCTCGGGGAAACGCCGGAAGGGCAAGGCATGACCGCCCGTCCGGGGGACGGTCCGGAGGAAGGCCTGCAGGTGGGCGAAATGGACGGTAAAACGTACTGGAAGACCAATCAAGCGGTAAATCCGAATGATCCGGCACAGAACATCCTCTACTTTTATTTCAATGTGGATGACGACTTCGCGGGAGATCTTAGCGATCAGGACGTTTTGGTAACGGCCGAATATTATGACCAAGGCAATGGGGACATGGTGCTTCAGTATGATTCCAAGCAGTCCGCTTTTAAGGACGCCCCGCTGTTTTCGTACGAAAATTCGGGGACCTGGAAGACGCATACCTTCAAGCTGAGCGACGCGCGCTTTGAGAACCGCACAAACGGTGCGGATTTCCGGATCGGCGTCACCGGCGCCGGAGCGAAGGCGCAGAATCCCGAGCTGTTTTTGGCGAAGGTGACTGTGACGAAGCAGATCCGTGAACCGTCGGGGACCCACGAAACCAAGGTCTATGACACGGTATATCCGACGGACGATATCGTCATTGCCGACCGCAGTGTGACGGATTATGGCGCCAAAGGGGATGGTAGCACGGATGACACCCGCGCCTTCCAGGAAGCGCTGGCCGGTGCGGGAAGCCAAGGTGGGGGCGTCGTGTACGTGCCTTCAGGCATGTACAGGCTGACAAGCGAGCTTGTCGTCCCGACAGGAGTCACGCTCCGCGGCGATTGGGCGAATCCGGAAGCGCAGGGCGGCAAGGTTCTGGGCACCGTTCTTGCCGTCTACGCCGGTAAGGGACAGGAGACAGGCACGAGCTTCATCAGGCTGCAGCCTTCCAGCGGCGTGACGAACCTGTCCATCTGGTATCCGGAACAAAACGCATCCGATCTGTCTCCATATCCGTGGACGATCGAACAGCTTCCCGGCGACAGTGCGACCGTCAAGAATGTCACGCTGGTCAATGCTTACCAGGGGATCAAGATCGGACCTGACTGGAACGAGCTGCATTACGTCAAAAATCTCTATGGTACCACGCTGAAGACAGGCATTTTTCTCGATTATACGACGGATATCGGACGGCTGGAGGGGATTCATTTGTCCCCGGATCTCTGGTCCGGCTCGGGCCTGACGGGATCGCCCGAACGCGGCGAACTGCATGATTACATGACGGGCCACGCCGAGGGCATCGTGATGGGCCGCTCCGACTGGGAATACATGTCGGACATCCATATTTCCGGATATGAGACGGGCATGCGGATGACGACGAGAACCGGCAGCCTTGAATCGGCCAATGCGCAGCTGTACAAGATCCAGGTCGAGGATTGCCATGTCGCGCTCAAGATTGAGGGCGTCAACAATTACGGCCTGCTGATTTCGGACAGCCGGTTCGAAGCTGGCGCCGGGCAGCATCCGATTGCCATTTACGCGACGCAGGGCTTCAATTCCATTGTTCAGTTTAACGGCGTTACGGTTGGCGGGCACCCCGATCAGGCGGTTCTGAACGAGGGCAGCGGCACCTTATCCTTCGAAAACAGCTCGTTCGAAAACTGGGGGGACGGCAGCGAGGACTATGCGATCGTCGCACGAGGCGGATCGCTGATACTGGGGGCTTCCAGCTTCGCCAAATCCGATCGCCATCTCCTGCTTGAAGGGAATGTCGGAACGGTAAATTCCATCAACTCGGGATATGACGGCAAGCTGTCCGTAACCAATCACAGCCAGTCGACGGACCTGAATATCCGCCAAGACGACAAGTATGTCCTGGACCGCCTTCCTGAGGTGCCATCCGTGGATATCGCCGCACGTCCCAAGCCGGCGACGAGCGGATTGTTTAATGTGGTGAATGCTCCGTACTCCGCTGATCCGACCGGGAATGAGGATGCTTCCCAGGTGATCCAGCAGGCTCTAAGCGATGCCGGTGACGCTGGCGGCGGCACGGTGTATATGCCGGCCGGGATTTACCGGGTCGAGCAGCCGCTGGTTGTACCGACCGGCGTAGAATTGCGCGGCAACTTTGATGTTCCGCATCATACGATTGGCGGCGGCACGGTCATTTTTACGAACTACGGGGAAAATGAACCGGACGCCCCGGCGTTGATCCAGTTAAAAGCGTCGGCGGGCCTCCGTGGGATATCCGTATATTACGACCATCAAACCTGGACCGAAGCGAATCCGGTCAAGCCTTACCCATGGACCGTTCAAGGCCAAGGGAAGGACGTTTACCTTATTGATACGACGCTGGTCAATCCATACCAGGCCGTCGATTTTGGAACCTACGATACGAGCGGGCATTACATCGATTACGTGGCAGGTTCCCCGCTGAAGGAAGGGATTTACCTGGGCGGAGGTGCGCAGGGCGGATACTTGCGGAACGTCCAGTTCAATCCGCATTATTACGGGCGCAGCAATTACCCGAACCATCCATCCACCGGCGCGGACTCCGACATGGTCTGGAGTTACCAGAAGGACCATCTGGATGCTTTCCGCATCGGCAACGTGAAACAGGAGACCATTTTTAACACATTCGTCTTCGGTTCGAAGTTCGGCATCCATTTCGAAGGACAGGACGGGCAGGGCCCTGAAGCCGTCGTGATCGGCCACGGCACGGACGGAAGCAAAAAAGGAGCCGTGCTGGAAGGCGCGGACAAGGCGGGACTCCAGTTCATCAACACGGAGTTGGTCTCGATCAGCACGACCGACAAGGTCTATGTCGAGGTCGGCAAGGACTTCGGCTCCAAAGCGGTGTTTTTCAATTCTTCGATGTGGGGCGATACGAACCGTTCCTTCGACATCTTCGGGGGCAACGTGCGGATTCAGCAGGCCAACTTCACCAAAGTCGGCGACATCGGTATTAACGCCGTCGGCGGTGACATCGGACTGTACGATTCCTATTTCCAGCAGTCCCAAACGACCCATGTGTATGCCGGGCCTGGCATCGACAAGATGGTCGTATCCAACAACCTGGCCAGCGGGGGACTTCAAATTCAGAACGATGCGCCGGGCAAAGTGTCGGGAAGCAACCTCTATCCTGTGACGCTGAAGTTAGAGAAGGCGCCCTTCGATCCTTCACACCCGGAAAATACAGGAACGGAGCTGTCGATAACCAATGCGGCCGGAGATGGAACGCTGAAGGGACAAATCGAATGGGTCAGCCCCGGCATGTATAAGGAGGCGCTGAAGCCGATCCGTTTTGAGGATCTGAAGAAGGGGGAAACCCGCGGTGTGGCCATCCCGTACTTATCAGCCGATTCTCTGAAGTTCAGGGTTGCGCTGGATAACGGGGAACGTTATGAAACTTCAGTCAAGCTGTCCCAGTCCTTCGCATCGCGGAGCGAGGCCGCGGATCACACACCATCCATTGAGGTGTCCGGTCCGGAGCATTACTACAGCGTTGGCGGAAGCTGGGGAGGCGCCGATGATCTCGGGCTCACCTCCAAGGTCACCTGGGATGAAGCCCATTTATACGTCAACGTGGATGTCAAAGACAACGTCCATAGCCAGACGTTTACAGGCGGCGATATATGGCAGGGCGACAGCCTGCAGGTCGGTATCGACCTGGCGAAGGAAGATGGCGCGGCCAGCCGCCAGGTGAACGAGCTCGGGTTTGCGCTGAACGAGGACGGCAGCGTGCAGAAATGGAGATGGCGTGCTCCGGATGGGATAACGCCGGGTCCGCTGGAATCCGTTCAGGCAGTCGTTACCCGCGACGAAACAACCAAGGTGACGCATTATGAGCTGACCCTTCCGTTTGAGGCGCTTCACGGTGCAGGCTACGATTTCCGCGCAGATAAACCGATTGGGCTTGCACTCCTTGTCAACGAAAATGACGGGGAGGGCCGGTCCGGATTCATGGAGTTTAACGGAGGCATTGGCACAAGCAAGGATGCCGGATTATTCGGCAATCTGTACCTCCTGCAGGACGATTATGTGAAGCTGCTGGAGAAATCCGCCCAAGCCAGTGTGAAGTCGGCCATGCACAAGAGAGAAGTCAGCACCGTCGATGCTGCTGCCAATTTCGTGCTTCTCCTGCCGGATGGGGGACTGAAGACATCCTTGCAGGCCCGGCTCGCTGCCATTGGTTCGAAACTTGGGACAGTTCCGGGCGGAAAGGGGCATCCGGGAGGACCGGGATCGAATGGAGGAGGGAACTCCGGTTCTGGCGTACCGCTTGTATAATCTGCTGCCATAGGGCAGGCCAGCATGACATGCCTGTGCACAGTATCGCTTTCGAGCGATCGTGCGCAGGCTTTTTTTTGCGTCTGGGGTGAGTGTGGCGATTTCGGTATTCAGCAATTTCGGGGCCAGCCGCACTCTAAACGCAGACACGTTAAAAATGGACTGCAAACATTAATTCCGCCTCATTTTGGCCCTGTGACGGATGCACTACCATTAAAGAAGTAACGGCAGTTAGATAGCGTGAGGTGAGAACGGTGGGAAGCATCACATTTAATCATGTATTCAAACGGTACAAGGGCGAATCCCGCCCCGCCGTGAACGACTTCCATTTGTCCATTGAAGAAGGAGAATTCCTTGTCCTGGTCGGTCCATCCGGCTGCGGCAAATCGACGACGCTGCGCATGCTGGCGGGGCTTGAGGAGATCAGCAGCGGCGAGCTGTATTTGGACGGCAGATTCATCAATTACGTCTCCCCGAAGGACCGCGATATCGCGATGGTTTTTCAGAATTATGCCCTGTATCCGAATCTGTCCGTTTATGAAAATATCGCGCTTGGCCTCAAGCTCCGCAAGACGGCGAAGCATGAAATCGATGTGCGCGTGAAGCGGGTGGCGTCCATCCTGGAAATCGCCCATCTGCTGGACCGCAAGCCAAGTCAGCTGTCCGGCGGCCAGAAGCAGCGGGTCGCGCTCGGCAGGGCGATCGCCCGCGAGCCTCAGGTGTTTCTGATGGACGAACCGCTGTCCAATCTCGATGCCAAGCTGCGCGCGCAGACCCGGGCTGAGCTGATCAAGCTGCAGAGCGACCTGAAGCGGACGACAGTGTATGTCACCCACGACCAGGTCGAAGCAATGACGATGGGCACCCGCATCGTGGTGATGAAGGACGGGGTCATTCAGCAGGTAGCCGCCCCGCGCGCATTGTACGACGAACCGGCCAATGTGTTTGTCGCCGGATTCATCGGTTCGCCCCAGATGAACTTTCTAAACGGTACAATCGAGAAAAACGACGGAGAATACTATTTTTCCAACAAACGGATGAGGCTGCTCCTACCTGAGGCCTTAGGCAGAAATTTTGAGCGGGCCCCGAAAACCGTTCGCAGCGTCATCTTGGGCGTACGGCCGGAACACGTCATTCTGAAGCGCGGCAGCACGGAGGAAGCCGGCTTCATTACCGGGCTTGTGCAAATGACGGAAGCCACCGGCGCGGATTCCTATGTTTACGTGCAAATCGGTTCTTATCAAATGATCGCCCGTACCGATCCTGAACAGACGTACGCAGCCGGGGACGTGGTCTCTGTAGGCTTGCAGATGCACAAAATCCACTTTTTCGATGAGAGTACGGAGGAATTGGTGGGGAGAGGTGAGGTATGAAAAAACGCACCTTGCCCCGCTTCGCGCGCATTTCCCTGAGAATGCTGATCGTTGCAGCGCTTCTGTTCGGACTCGTCCGCTGGCTGTCGGCCGATGAGCCTGTGGTTTACTCCACCAGCGTCAACGCCGCCGAACTGCTTGATCTGGCAAGCAAGGAAGGCGAGCTTTCTTACGCCCAGCTCATGAAGGGGCAGGAAGGCGAAGATGCCGCTGCG
The DNA here is from genome assembly GCF_016624415.1 of Paenibacillus sp. S28. NCBI lineage: Bacteria > Bacillati > Bacillota > Bacilli > Caryophanales > Paenibacillaceae > Paenibacillus > Paenibacillus sp. S28. The sequence continues at coordinate 407,813 of NZ_JACVTM010000005.1, forward strand.
GGAGAGACGGCCATTCGGCTTGATCCGGTCAATTACAAGGCGGCATCCACCGATGCGGACCTGGCCAAGGAGACCGAGAGCGGACGAAGCATGCTGAGCTGGAGCAACGAATCCGGCTGGGTAGAGTGGACCTTTACGGTCCCCGAGGCTGGCTGGTATGAGCTCCATTTGGACTATAAGGCGCTGCCGGGCGGCGGCAGCTCCGTGATCCGCGGGGCCATGATCGACGGAAAATACCCCTTCGCGGAATCGGAGCGCATCGAGCTGGAACGGATGTGGAAGGACGCGAAATATCCGTACGAAGTCAACGAAATCGGGATGCAGGTCCGTCCGCAGCAGATTGAACTCCCCGAATGGACGGACAAGGCGGCAAGCGATTATTCGGCTTCTTCCCGGCCGCTTCTGTACCGGCTTGAGCCCGGGCAGCACACGCTCAGGTTGACCGGAGAGAGGGGGGCAGTCGCGATCCGGGACATTTATTTCCGGACCCAGCAGCCGATCGAGGCCTATGCGGAATACGTCAAGCAGCAGCCTGCGATGAAGGCCCAAGAGAGCTGGTTCAAGCAGACGGAAGCAGAGCAGTTCCAGCGCAAGTCAAGCCTGTCCATTCAGACGGACCGCTGGTCGGAGCCGTACATTTCACCGGATCCCAAGGGCCGTATCACCTATAACGTGCTCGGAGGGAACCGTTGGAAGCAGCCGGGCGAGTGGGTGGAGTGGAGCTTTGAGGTTCCAGCCGACGGCTGGTACGTCATCGATCTGAAAAACTTCCAAAACTACAGATCGGGGTTCAAAGCGTATCGGACGATCGAAATCGACGGAAAAGTCCCGTTCGAAGAGCTGCTTCATTACGGTCTGGCGTATCACAAGGAATTTGAAATATCGGCGATAGCGGATGCGGAAGGCAGGCCCTATCAGTTTTACCTGAACAAAGGGACCCACACGATGCGAATGACAGCCGATTCAAGCACGATGCAGCCGATTCTGATCGCGTTGAAGGATACCCTTAAGCAAATATCGGATTTCGACCGTCATATCCGGCTCATCACCGGCAATTACAGCAAAAGCGCCTCGGATGCCAATCTGGATGCCAGCCGCACTTGGGATATGAATAAATACGACCCCAATGCGGGCAAAACGCTTCAATCCTTGATCGACCGCCTGAAGCTGATCCGGGACTACATTAACCGCGTCAATGAAGGCAGCTCCGACTTGTCGCAAGCGATCGCTTCAGCGGTGAGCATGCTGGAAGAGATGACGGCCGACGTCAACAACGTTCCGAACAAGGTGAACGATTTCTCTACGATCCAGGCCAACATCGGCACATGGATGTCCACGCTGACCCAGCAGCCGCTGATGCTCGATTATTTCGTGGTACGGACGCCAGACGCCAAAACTGGCCTCAAAGAGCCAACGGCGCTCTCCCGGATTCCGTATTCCATCGCCGACTTCGCCCGTTCCTTTACGATGGATTACGACCTGGACGGGGAGAAGAAGGACGGGGCGCTGGAGATCTGGGTCGGCCGCGGCCGCGATTACGTTGATGAGCTGCGGGAGCTGGTGAGCCAGGATTTCACGCCGAAAACGGGGATTCAGGTCAACATCAATCTCATGCCGAATCCCAACATGCTGATTCTGGGCAATGCTGCCGGCGACGTGCCCGACGTAGCGCTCGGGCTGGCAGAGGCCACACCGGCCGATTATGCGATGCGGGACGCCGTTCAGGATCTGTCCTCTTATCCGGGATTTGCCGATGTCATGAAACGATTCATCCCGGGCGCGTCGAGAGCCCTGACCTACAACGGCGGCACTTACGGCCTGCCGGAGGTGCAGAACTTCCAGCTGCTGTTTTACCGCTCGGATATTTTCGAGAGCCTGGGCTTGAAGGCGCCGGACACTTGGGACGACGTGTTTGACATCCTGCCGACGCTGCAGGAGAACGGCATGACGATGAATGTTCCGAAGGCGGACTTCGCCACCCTCTTTCTCGAAAACGGCGCATCGCCGTATACGCCCGACGGGCTGAAGTCCAGCCTGTTCAGCGATTCGGGGCAAAAGGCATTCAAGCAGTGGACGCAGCTGTACACCAAATTCAACCTGCCGATCGACATACCGGCTTTCTTCCAGCATTTCCGTGACGGGGATATCCCGATCGGCATATCCGATTTCAACACGTACGTGCAGCTGCAGGTGGCTGCGCCTGAGATCACGGGGCACTGGAAAGTCGCGCCCCTGCCGGGGATCAAGCAGCCGGACGGTCAAGTGGCCCGCTGGTCGCCGCAAGGACTGTCCACGGCCATGATCATGAAGAAGAGCGACAAGAAGGATGCGGCCTGGCAGTTTCTGAAATGGTGGACTTCGGCGGATGTCCAGTCGAGGTATGCCGGGGACATGGAGTCGTACTACGGCATCGAATACCGCTGGAATACGGCCAATGTTGAGGCGATGAAGTCGCTGAGTTGGCCGTCCGAAGACCTGAAAGCGATCCGGGAACAGGCCCGCTGGGCGGCGAACCTGCCCAATGTCCCAGGATACTACTTCCTGGCCCGTGAAATGGACTTCGCCTGGAACAAGACAGTATTTGACGGCGTGCCGGCGAGCGAATCGCTGGAAGAGGCCAGCCTGTCGCTGCAGCGGGAGATGGACCGCAGGCAGCGGAACTTCGGCATTGCGGGAAGAAACTTGCACGTGCCGCAGATTACCGAACCTTTTAACTGGGAGGAGGCTAAGCCGTGAAACCAGAAGTTACGCCCGCTTTGCCCGCCGCGAAGCCGCCATCCCCGGCAGCGGTCAAGCTGAAACGGTTTGTGCTGGATTTGAAGAAGGATGCCTTCTGCTACGCGTTCCTGGCTCCTTTTCTCATCTGCTTTCTCGTCTTTATCGTCATTCCGGTCGTGATGGCCGCGACTCTCAGCTTCACGTCCTACGACGGATTCAGCAAGCTGCATTTTATCGGCTTTGACAACTTTATCGCGCTGTTTACGCAGGACATTATTTTTCTGACCAAGGCGCTTCCGAACACGTTCGTGTTCGCACTGATCGTCGGGCCGGGCGGGTATCTGCTGTCTTTCCTGTTTGCCTGGCTCATTCATCAGCTGCCGATGAAGGTGCGCGATTATTACACGCTGGTGTTCTATGCGCCGTCGATGGCGGGCGGCGTGGCGCTGACGGTCGTCTGGATTGCCGCTTTCAGCGGCGACCGCGTCGGCTATTTGAACAACTTCCTGCTGAATATGGGCTGGATCGATTCCCCGGTAACTTGGCTGCAGGATCCGAAGTACCTGCTGAATATCATGATTCTGGTATCCCTCTGGATGAGCTTCAGCGTAGGATTTCTGGCGATGCTGGCGGGTCTGCAGACGGTCAACCGGGAGCTGTACGAAGCCGGACGGATCGACGGCATATCGAACCGGCTGCAGGAAGTGTTCTACATTACCGTGCCGTCCATGAAACCGCAAATGCTGTTCAGTGCCGTCATGACGATCGTTTCGACCCTGAAGGCCGGCAGCATTTCAACCCAGCTGACCGGGATGGCGATTACGCCGCAGTATGCGGGGCACCTCATCATCAACCATGTCGACGATTACGCGTTCATCCGGTTCGAACTGGGTTATGCTTCAGCGGTTTCGGTCATTCTGCTGCTCCTCAGTTACTTCGTGATGAGGTTTGCCTACCGGATGTTTAACTCGAAGGAGGAACTGTAAGCCCATGATGCCCAAATTGCGCCGGCTCCGCACGGCGTCGCCCTTTCAGGTCATTTTGATCACGCTTTTTACCGCCTTGGCCTTGTTCATGTCGCTGCCGATCGTCTTCATCTTCAATCATGCGTTTAAGCCGCAAAACGAGCTGTTCCTGTTTCCGCCGCGGTTTTTCGTCCGGCATCCGACCCTGCACAATTTCGAAACGCTCTTTCTGCATGCGTCCAATGCGACGGTGCCGTTCACACGGTATTTGTTCAACAGCCTAATTGTCGTTTCGCTGACGCTGGTCAGCGTCGTGGTGGTCAGTACGATGGCGGCTTATGTTCTGGCCAAATACCAATTCCATTTCAAACAGCTCATCATGTCGCTGATTACCTTGTCCTTGATGTTCGCGCCCGAAACGGTATCCATTCCGAGATATCTCGTCATCAACGGCATCGGGCTGAACAATACGTATCTCGGGCATATCCTGCCGTCGCTGGCATCTCCCGTCGCGGTGTTTATGCTCGTCGGCTTCATCTCGCAAATTCCGAGCGATCTGATGGAGGCGGCCCGGATCGACGGCGCGGGTCATGTCGGCATCTTCGTGCGCATGATTCTGCCCCTGTCCGTCCCGGCGATCGCGACCATCTCGATTTTGACGTTCCAGGGCGTATGGGGTGACGTGGAGACTTCAACCCTGTTCATGCAAAAGGAGACGATGCGGACGCTCGCTTTCTACGTCAACAGCCTGCTGAGCGGCTTGCAGAACAACGTGGCGGGGCAGAACATGGCGGCGGCGGCCGGGCTGCTTATTTTCATCCCGAATCTGATCATTTTCCTGCTCTTTCAGCGCAGAGTGCTTGAGACGATGGTCCATTCCGGTATCAAGTAATGTCATCAGCAAAGGAAGTCGGAACGATGAAAAAATGGTTTCCATTACTGCTAGTCTTTATGGCCGTCTTGACGTCCCTGCCGGGTACCGCCATGGCCAAACCTCCATATATGACATCCTACTATGACTCGAACCAGTCGTCCTGGTTCCGCATCCAGCCGATATACCGTCCGGCCGGGGCCATTTCCGCCGATTTCGGTGAGCCGGCTGATCTCGATATCGCCGCCGACGACCGGGTCTATATCGCCGACAAGAAGAAAGACCGGATTGCGGTGCTGAATCCGGACGGCACGCTGCTCCGGACGTTCGGCGACGCCGAAGGCCAAGGTCAGCTCTCGGGACCGGAAGGCGTATACGTTACTCCGGACAACGAGGTGTACGTGGCGGACTCCGGAAATCAGCGGATTGCCGTGTTTGACGGGAGCGGACGGTTTCAGAGGGAGTACAAGAAGCCGGAGACCCCGCTGCTCGGCTCGGAGCATTTTGTCCCTGTCAAACTTGTCGTGGACCGGCGCGGCGTGATGTACATCCAGCTGAACTCCTCGTATCAGGGACTGGTCCGGCTGAATCCGAAAGGCGAATTCATGGGCTATTTCGGTGCGAACAAAGCGGATCAGTCGATGCTGAACTGGCTGAAGAAGCTGGTGCTGAACAAGGAGCAGCTGTCCAAGGAAAAGGGCGCGCTTCCCAAGCCGATTACGAATGTGGCGATCGATCCGTACGGATTTGTGTACACGGCCACCGCCGGCGGGGAAGGGAAGGGAGCGATCCGCAAGCTGAATGCAGGCGGGGTGGACGCTTTTAAAAACAAGACGCTGGTGAACGGACACGGCATCGTCGACGTTGCCATTGATCCGGAAGGCTTCCTGTACAATATCGACCTCGATTCCATGAGCATCAATCTCTATGACCGCAGCGGCGAGGCTATGTTCGAGTTCGGCGATATCGATAAGGAAACGCAGCAGTACGGCGTGCTTGGTTATCCGACCGGGATCGGCATCGACTCGGATCATGCGATCTGGATATCCGACAGTGGTACCAATACGGTCCACAAATACGTCCGTACCGCCTTCGGCAGCAGCGCGCTTCAGGCGCTCGCACTGTATGCCGACGGGAAATACGAAGAGAGCAAGCCGTACTGGGAGGCGGTCTATGCCCGCAACGATATGTACAACGGGACCTTTCAAGGCTTGGGCAAAGTGTTTTTGCACGAGGACCGCAATGACGAAGCCTTGAGCTACATGAAGGCCGCTTTCGATACCGACGGCTATTCGAAGGCTTTTTGGCAGATCCGTATGGAATGGCTTCAGCGCCATTTTGTCGCCCTGGTGGCCGGACTGGCCGCGGTGATGCTTGCCCTTTACTTCGGCTATCGTCTTATCCGCTGGTTCCTGCGCAGGCGTCCGCTGCCGGCATCCTGGAAGGAGCCGCTGGCGTATATCCGTAATTTGGGCTACGTCCTGATCCATCCTTACGAGGGGTTCTACAAAATCAAGGAGGCGAGGATTCCCGTCTGGATCACGATTTCCCTGCTGCTCCTGGTCATCGGCATCAAGCTGTGCAGAGTTTATCTTACCGGGTTTTTGTTCCATCCCGTCGACCTCTCGGAAGTCAATCTGATGAAGGAACTCGGCCTGTTTGCCCTGCCATGGGTCACCTGGATCATCGCCAACTACCTGGTCTGCAGCATCAAGGACGGGGAGGGCCGGTTCCGGGAAGTCATTCAGGGCAGCGTCTATGCGCTGTCGCCCTATGTGTTTTTTTCGGTCCCGACGATCCTGCTGTCCAACATCGCATCGCTGGATGAGGCGGTCATCATTCATGCATTGAACACGATCATGACCGTATGGCTGCTTGTCATGTTCATCGTGATGACGCAGGTGATCCACAACTTCGATTTCCTGGAGACGCTGAAAAATTCGGCTATCTCGGTGTTTGCAATTCTGACGATCTGGATGTTCGGCTTCATCATTTTCGGATTGTCCTATAACCTTTATGACTTTTTCTATGAGCTTTACAAAGAGGTGAACATCTATCATTAACGCTGCCAAACGACGATTCCGCCAAGCAAAGTGGCCTGCCGCTATCATACTTGCTCTTCTGATCGTGCTTCTGCTGCTGGTGTTCAAGCCTTGGGAGCAAACGACAGCCGAGCGCTTCTCCCAAACGGGCATCGCCGCGAACCTTCCGACTCCGGACGCCTTGTATGAGGGCGATCCCTGGAAACCGGCCGCAGGGGCTGACGGTTATGCGCTGGCGCTGGAGAACGAACATTATGCGCTGTACGTCCGCCCGGATAACACCCAGATCGCCGTGCTGGATAAGGCATCCGGCTACCGCTGGACCAGCAATCCGACCAAGGAGGAACTGGCCGGTGAAACGGTCAAAGGACAGCTGCTGGCCAACCTGCAATCCCCTTTTCTTCTGACCCATGTCCGGACGCAGGGAGCCGATCAGACGGTCAGGGAGACGCTGAGCAACCAGACGGCCGGCATGCAAATCGCCATGATCCGCAAGCCAGAGGGGCTGCAAATCGAATACTCGTTTCCCGCCAAACAGCTGGGGTTTGTCATGCAGTATGAGCTGACGGATAACGGTCTCAAGGTCAAGGTACCTGCAGCCGGCATTCGGGAGGAAGGAGCGTCTGCGCTGTTCTCGCTCGACGTTCTGCCTTATTTTGGAGCCGCACCTGCCAAGGAGAATGGTTATGTGTTCGTTCCCGACGGCCCTGGAGGACTCATCCGCTTCGATCAGGAGCATGCGAGCCTTACCAGGGGTTACTCGCATCAGGTTTACGGCAAAGAGATAACGAATGAGGAGAATTGGACGCGTACCGGAGAACGGAGGGAAGACATCGCTTACCCTGTGTTCGGGTTGAAGAAGGGCGACCATGCCTTTCTGGCCGTCATGACCAAAGGCGAAGATTCCGCCAACGTATCCGCTATGGCGCCCGGACTCAAGTCGTCATTCTATCAGGTATTTTCCAGTCAAATCTATCGCGAAGAATATCTCTACCGGATGAGCCGGCTGGCCGCGCCGAGCAAGGCCGTTCAGAAGGAACGGCTGAACCGGGACCGGGAGGTCGAATACCGGTTCCTGAACGGCGCGGACGCGGATTATGTCGGTATGGCGGGAGCTTACCGAAGCTACCTGCAGGAGACCGGCCGTCTTACCGAGGCGCTGAAACCGGTGGATCATGTGCCGCTGTACCTGAAAATCATGGGCGGCAATTACGAAAAGGCTTTTGGCCGAATCCGGTATGTGGCCGCCACGACCTTCGAGCAGGCGGGCGATATCGTCAGTACCTTGCAGAGCAAGGGCGTCGCTTCATTACGCACCATATTCTACGGCTGGCAGAATGAAGGCGACTACAACATGGAGAAGCGGTTTCCGATCGATCCGGCGCTTGGCGGCGAAGCGGCCGCGAAGACGTTCATTTCCGGGATGAAGGAGCGGGGCGTCCCTGTCAGCTTCAGCGAGGACTTCCTCTGGGTCGACGGCCATTCCTCCTTTTCCGGCAAGACGGACGCCATCCGGGGGATCGACGGGACCGCCTATGTTGACGACGGCTGGTATATCGCCAAGCCCGCCTATACGGCGGTAACGGCGGCAGATACGGTAAACAGGCTGAAGAAACTTGGAGTAAACGGCATCCATTTCAGCGGAATCGGCGAGATGCTGCTGAACGATTACGAGCCTTCCGGCATCCAAACCCGGGAATATGCAAAAACCGTCTACGACGGGCTGCTGAAATATACCCGGGAGGCACTGGGAAGCGCGTCGGTCAACCAGGGGGATGCTTATGCGCTCGGTCAAACGGATTACATTGACGGGCTGCCGTCGGAATCGAGCTACGATTTCATGATCGACGAGACGGTTCCTTTTTACCCGATTGTGCTGCACGGCTTCATTCCTTACACGTTCGGGGACGGCAACCTTCGCGACGATGAGGATACCGAATTTTTAAGGGCAATCGAATACGGGGCGCTGCCCTCGTTCTTTGTGACCCATGACGATTCCCGGAAGCTGAAGGATACTCCCTCGAACTTTTTGTACAGCAGCCGTTTCGATAAATGGGAACGACGGATCGAGGAGGAATACGCGAAGTTCGATTCACTGAGCCAGCTGTATTCCATGAAGATCATCGGCCATGAAAAGCTGTCCGGCCAAAAATATGCCACCACTTATGAGGACGGCACGAGGGTTATCGTGGATTACGGAGTCAAGGACTTTACCGTGGAGAAAGGAGCGGGGAAATGAGCAGCGTTCCGGATTTTAAACGAAAAGCGGCCCAATATCATCTGAAGCGCTACGGCGTCGGACTGCTGTTTATGCTCCCATGGATCATCGGGTTCTGCGTGTTTGTGGCGATTCCGATCGGCTGGTCCATGTTCATGTCCCTGCACAAGGTCGCGGTGGTGCCGGGGGGATTCAAGTATACGTGGCTTGGTCTGCAAAATTACCGCGATGCCTTTCTCAAGGACAACGTGTTTCCGATCGAGCTGATCACCTACTTTCAGGAAATGATCCTGATGGTGCCGATCATCGTCATCTTCGCCCTGCTGATTTCCCTGCTGCTGAACCAGCAGTTCCCCGGCCGGTTCGTGTATCGGGCGCTGTTCTTCCTCCCGGTCATCTTTGCGACGGGGCAGGTGCTGTCCGAGCTGTTTACGCAGGGCGCGGGCGATATACCGTTTCTGGACCAGTACAATCTGGAGCCTGTCGTCCGGCAGTATGTCGGGGGAGAGTTGGCCAAGACGGTCATGGAAGTGCTTGGGCGCGTCGTTCTTATCCTTTGGTACTCGGGCGTGCAGATTCTGATCTTCATCGCCGGCTTCCAGACGATTTCCCCGTCGATTTACGAAGCGGTGCGCATCGACGGCGCTTCTCCATGGGAGAGCTTCTGGAAGATTACGCTTCCGGCCAGCGTTCCGTTTATCAGCCTGAACGTGCTCTATACCATTATCGACCTGTTCACCTTCCCGCTGAATCCGGTCCTGAAGCACATTAAGGACAACATGTTCAAAGTCGACACCGGATATGGCTACGCCAGTGCCCTCGCTTGGATTTATTTCGGCTTTATTTTCGTCCTGCTCGCCCTCGTGACGGGACTATTCAGCCGCAGCATGCGGCTCAAGGGAGGAAGACCATGAATACGGAACCATGGGTTCAAAGGGCCAGAAATTACGCCACGAGCTTCTTGTGGAGCCGTAAGGCGCAGAAGTACAAGATGGTCATGCTGGGCAGGAATCTGTCGGACGGTCTCCTGGCGAAAATGGTCATTTATGTGCTGCTGTCCATCGTGGCCTATCTGTACTTGCAGCCGCTGCTCTATATGATCAGCACGATGCTGAAGACGGTCAGCGATTTGCTGGATCCCAGCGTCAAATGGATTCCCCGGGTCGTCACCTGGGAGAATCTGACCAAAGCCTACAAAGGGCTGCAGTATCCGGAAGCCCTCCGGAACACCGCTCTCATCGCCCTGAGCTGCTCGATAGTTCAGGTGCTGATATGCTCGATGACCGGCTATGCGCTCGCCCGGCTGGCCGTTCCGTTTAAAGGGCTGATCACGGCGCTGGTGCTGCTGACGTTTCTGATCCCGCCGCAGGTGATCATTATTCCGCTGTATGTGATCTTCAGCAAGCTGGGCCTGCTTAATACGCTGTTTGTCTTCCTTGTGCCGGCGATTTTCGGGCAGGGGCTGAAGGGAGCATTGTTTATCCTTATTTTCCGCCAGTTCTTCAGGGCGCAGCCGCCCAGCCTGGAGGAGGCAGCCAAACTGGACGGCGCTTCCGCTGCCCGGCTGTATTTCCGGATCATGCTGCCGCTTGCCCAGTCGGCCTGTCTGGTCGTCTTTCTGTTCTCGTTCATCTGGTACTGGAACATGTACTATGAGCCTTCGATGTTCCTGGCCAAGGGCTTCACGCCGCTCTCCATCCGGCTGGACCAGCTGGAGGATGTGCTGAACCCGTCGCTGCTCGGAAGCAAAGACCTGGTCAGCAATCCGGTGACCGAAGGCACCAAAATGGGTGCCGCCTTCTTGATCATCCTTCCGCCGCTCGTGATCTTCATGTTTCTGCAGCGCTGGTTCATTACCGGCATCGAACGGACGGGGATTGTGGAATAAGCCTTGGTATGCCGATCTGCCGGAAGCATTGAAAGGGGGAATGCCGAACTAGCAGGTATAGCTTGGGAACAAAGGGGTATCGTCAGCATCCGATGAAATCAAATTGGGGAGGAATAAGGATTGAAAAGAAAACGTATCGCGTCATCCATTATATCGATGGTCATGCTCATGACCTTCACCCTTGCCGGGTGCAGCAGCAGTAATGACAGTGCTTCACCGTCCGGAACAGGCAATGATCCTGCACCCACGCCTGCGCCAAACCAGCCGGCAGCAGAGGAAAAGCATGATCCGGTTACGCTCAAATTTATTTCCTGGAAAAACGGAACCTATGATGAGCTGTACAGCTTGTTTCATCAGAAATACCCCTGGATCACCATTGAGCAGGTACCGGTGACCAATTCGCAGCCGATTATGGAAATCATCGCATCACTGGAAGCAGCGGGCACGCCTGCCGACGTGACCGAGATCGACAGCGATCTGATCACCTTCGAGCAGAACAATCTCATCGAAGATTTGACGCCTTACATCGAGAAGAGCGATATTTTCAAGAACGCCAAATTCCCCGACGGCTTCTTCGAAACGATGATGTTCAACAACAAGAAGCTTGCCGTGCCGATGGTTGACGTCCCGATGTGGGTGCTGGTGAACAAGGATCTGCTGGCCAAACACGGCGTGGATATGCCGGCAAACGACTGGAGTTACGACGACTTCCGTAACATCGCCAAGCAGGTGACCGATCCGAGCGCCGGTGAATACGGCATTACGACGCAGCCCGAAATCCAAATGCGCCTGCTGTCCTCCAAAGCGATTGCCGACGGCCATGCGGCGAATCATCAATACATGAACGAAGACCTGACCCAGAGCATGCTCAGCACGCCGGACGTCATGAACGATGTGAAATGGTTCCAGGAGCTGGTCACGAAGGACGGGTCTATGCAGAGCAACGCAGCCGCGGAAGAAGGCGGCAACGTGACGAAGGATTTCATCAACGGAAAAACGGCCTTCGCTATCGGCGGCGACTGGGTCCTGCCGACTCTGAAGGAAAAAGCGACATTCGACTGGGACGTTCTCCCGTTCCCGAAAGGCAAGGTCAGCCAGCCGGGGTATTCGATTTACGGACCGCTGGCACTTCTGTCCGGTTCGAAGCATAAGGAGGAAGCCTTCCTGTGGCTCAGCTTCCAATTCACGCCGGAAGCCCAGAAGTGGAAAATTGACCAGGGAGCCAATGCTTCCGTCATCGATCCCGAGCTGACGAGCTACTACGATCAGGCTCCGATCTGGCAGGGCAAAAATATCGAAGCCGTCAAGATCGCCCAAAAGAACGCCAAAATCCAATCCGGCCTGACCGTGCCGGGGTGGAACGACTACAACTATAACAACATCTTGAACGACATTATTTTCGGCGACCGGGATATCAACGACATTATTCCGGAAACGGAGACATGGAATAAGAAAACGCAGGAAGTGAGAGCCACCTTAAAGCAATAAGAGAGGGGAAGCTGCCGGACGGACATCAGTCTGGCGGCTTCCTTTTTGAAGATATAAGAGAGAGCCTTCGCTCCACTTTGTGGGGCTGTTTGCCGTGGGCGGAAACATCGGCCAATATATGACGGGATTGTTTAATATCGTCCCATTGTCCATTGGCAGCACTTCGTTTATATTAATCTTTGTAGATCGGAGAGAGAGCCGCGCAATATATTTGGACTCTTTTGTGAAAACGTTTACAAAATAGATGCGGAAAGGAAGAGCAGCCATGTCCTTTTGCCGAACTCTGGGATGGTTCGTCGCCTGTCTGCTGTGCATCACGCTGGCATCCGGACTGGCGGGCTGCGCAGCCGGCGGCGATGTCCGTATGGACGGTCCCTCTCTTTTCGGCGATGCGGCCGCCACGTCCGGCGAGCCGGAAGCGACGCTGAAGTTTTATTTCGGCGGCGAGAAAAAGGCGGCGACGGATGAAGTTTGGGCGGCCGTGAGCGATTACGTCAAAACCAAAGGATTAAACGTCAAATTTTCCGTCAATTTCATTCCCTGGCCGGAATATTCGGGGAAGCTGCTGGTCATGGCGGCGGCAGGAGACCGGTGGGACCTGAATTTCGATTCAGAAGGCTCATTCAAGCAAATGGCGTCCCGGGGTTCCTATTTGAGATTAAACGATCTTCTTCCGGTGTACGCCCCCCACTTATATGACCGCTACCGGCAGCAGCATAACCTGCCCTCTGCCACGATTGGCGGGGATATCGTCGGCTTGCCCTGGTCGATCAAGATGAATCAGCGGCCCTATGCCGGATGGCGGGTGGACATGGCGGAGAAGGCGGGGATTTACCGCGAACCTGAATCGGTACGAACTGCCGAGGATGTCGATTCGCTTCTCCACGAGCTGAAGAAAGTCTATCCCAATCAGAAGCTGAGCCGGATTCCGGCGCTCCCCCTGTATGTGGTCCGGGACGAATGGGTGGACTTGGGCTTTCACGGCCTCGGTTTTTATCTGAATGACCCTCATTACAAAGTGAAGGCGATCGAAGATCAGCCTTTTTACGAGGATGCTGCCTTCATGAGCAAGGCATGGTACGAAGACGGGATTCTAAATCCCGATTCAAAGATCGATACCGAAGACGCTGCGGATCAATGGCGCAACGGAAAAATGCTGTTCACGCTCACTTCCCACGAGTGGGCCTATGCAGCCGATCCGGGTTTTACCGATGCAAGCTACCGGCAGCAGATGTCGCTATTGTACCCCGACAAAAAAACGGTCAACCGCAGCCCGATCGCAAATGTCGTGGCCATCAACCGGAATGCTGAGCATCCGGAGCTGGTGCTGCGGTTTCTTGATATGCTGGAGACGGACGAGAGGTTGTTTGATCTTGTCGTGTATGGGATTCAGGGGAAAACCTATGAGCTGGACGGAGGGAAGGTCAAGTACCCGGATAACCTGAACTTTTCCACCAGCAACTACATGGACTGGGGAGGACAGTGGGCGCTGTGGAAACCGCAATTTTTGCGCCCCACCGAAACGTACCCTGGGGACTTCTGGAAGGAGGAAGCCCGCTTTGCGGAGCTGCCCGTGAATGTGGATTCTCCCGTGGAAGGACTCCTGCTGAACGATCAGTCGATCAGTCCGCTGCTTGAAGAGCGCGACCAGATCTATGAGGACTACGGCAAATCGATCGAGTACGGCATGATGCCGGATGTCGCCAAGGCGCTGTCGGATTACCGTATGCTGCAAAAAGATAATGGGCTGGATACGATTATCCGGGAGGTGCAGCGTCAGGTCGACCAATTCCTGGCGGCACAGCATCAACATTCATGACAAGGGGAGGATGCCTTTATGATCAGCGTATTAATCGTGGACGATGAATTTGAAATTCGCGAGGGGCTCCGCAAGCGGGTCCCCTGGAATGAATACGGCGTTAACGCCGTCATGGCGGCTTCGGATGGGGATGAGGCTCTGCAAATGGCCCGTCGCCATCAGCCGAATCTGATCGTGACGGACATCAAGATGAACCGGATGTCGGGACTTGAGTTTCTGGCGGAGCTGCATACTTTACCGGATTACCTGTGGAAAGCGGTGCTGATCAGCGGCTACGACGATTTCAGCCTGGTCAAACAGGCGATCCAGCTTGGAGCGATGGACTATATCCTGAAGCCGATCAAACTGGATGAACTGGAGCGGATCGTCCGTAAAGCGGTGGATGCGATCGAACGGGAACGGCTGCAGCAGCAAACGCATGACCGCCTCACGTACCAGGTGCAGTTTGCGGAGCCGAAGCTTCAGGAGGAGCTGCTGCGTGAAATGGCGGAGAACGAATACGATCCGTACCGCGAGACCCGCATCTCCCACCGCCTGCAGTCGTTGAGACTGGACTGGATGAGCCGGATGCCGCTGCTGCTGATGGCCATTGAAGGGGACGACCTAAGAGCGCTGCCCGCCCGGCCAGGCATGCCGGATGAGAAGGAGCTTGTCTTGTTCGGCATCGGCAATGTCGTCAGCCATACGCTTGCCGAGCAATTGAACATGCCGTCGGCCTTGTTCAAGGATACGCACGAGCGGTGGGTGGCCGTCATCGGCTGCCCCGATCCCGGGATGCTTGATTCATGCCATGCCACCGCCGAGACCTGCCTGCTTCGTATCAACCAATTCGTGAAGGTCAAGGCCAGCATCGGGATCAGCCCCGCACCCAAAGAGCTGAACAAACTGCATCAGCTCTACGTGGATTGCACCGAGTCCCTGGAGCAAAAGGTGGTCTGCGGGGGCAACCGGGTCTTCACCGGCAGCGTAGAGGACGGAGCCGCAGAGGTCGGCAGGCTGACGATCCGGGAGCCGGGGGCGGTGCTTGATCTGGTGAAGTACGGAACGGACGCCGACATTTCGGAATCTATGGCTGACTTTGAGGATATGGTCAAATCGTGGGAGCTGCCCAATCTAAAAGATATCCAGCAGCAGTTGTTCAAATGGCTGATGGGAATTTACCGTACGGCCGCGTCGGCCGGGTGGCCCGACCGTTCCTGGGAGCAGGACCCGATCGGTCTGTGGGAGCAATTGGAGCAGTATGACACGCTGCAGTCGCTTCAGGATCAGGTGGAGAGCCGGCTGCTGTCCCTGGCCGGAGACTTCCGCAAAATGGCGACCTCCTCCAGCCAGATCGTCCAGGAGGCCGAGAAGATGATCCGTACCCGCTACGCAGAAAACCTGTCGCTGCAGTCGGTGGCCGCGGCCGTTCATGTGACGCCGATCTGGCTCAGCAAGCTGTACAAAAAAGAAAAGGGCCGCACCTTCATCGAGGAGCTGACCAACGTTCGTATTGCCAGAGCCAAAGAGATGCTGGGCGATACGAAATATAAAATTTATCAGGTTTCCCATCAGGTGGGGTACAAGGATCCGGTCCATTTTACGAAACTGTTCAAAAAGCTGGTCGGCGTTACGCCCAAAGAATTCCGCCGTCTGCAGGGGATTCTGGATGATTAGGTCTTTTCTCCGGCTGGCCTCCTCGCTACGGAACCGGATGATTCTGATCTTTCTCGCGATTACGATCGTTCCTTTCATTTTATTCTCGGCTTACGCGCATACCAAGTCGGTGGAAGGAATCCAGCAGGCCAATGCTACCTTCTCCATGAGCTATTTGGAGCAGTCCAAGATTAATCTGGAGGCGTACTTGGCCAAACTGAACGACCAGATGAACGAGCTGATCGGAGACAAGAAGCTGCAAGATTTGCTCGAACAGCCGCCGGCCAGCAGCCAGGATGAAGTATCGGCCTCGGTGGACCTCCTTAACATCGTGTACCAGAAGAAAAAGCAGATGGATGCGCTGCAGCTGCGAGTCTATCCGCTGAATTCCGAGGCCTATCCCACATACTTGAGGGCGCTCGAAGTTACGACATCGACCCGAAATGAAGAATGGTTTCAGAACGCGGCGAACAGTACGCTGCCGATCTGGCATCTGTCGATGGATGGAGGGCCGAACCGTGGTCCGCTGCTCTCCTATGTCAAAACGTTCACCAGCCTGCATAATCGAACGCCGAGGGGGCTGGTGGTGGCCGATCTGGCGGATAACCATTTCAGCCGCTTCTTCTCGCCGACCAAACGGCTGCAGGGGCAGAAGTTCCTGATCGTCGACGAAACAGGGAAAATTGTTTACGATTCGGCGGCAAGCGAGTGGACCGGAGAGCAGCTGCCGTCCCCCAAATTACTGGCGATGCGGAATGATCGCAAGGAGGGCGTTGAGACGCTGTCTATTTATGACGAGAAAAATTTGATCGCCTTTGTCCGCATGGACAGCCTGCCCTGGACGATCGTCAGTCTGACGCCGATGCACGCTTTGACGGAGCCTATTACGGCGATGCAGAGACTGCTGATCTTTTTTCTGATCGCTTATATGCTCTGTGCCGTTGGGGTGGTCATCTATCTCACACGGAATTTTACCCAGCCCGTCTTCCAACTGGTCCGGCTGATGCGCAAGCTGGAGGAAGGGGATTTCAGCATGCTCATTCCTCATCAGAACCGCAAGGACGAGATCGGCTGGCTGTATCGCGGCTTTGGCAGCATCGTCCGGAAAATCGAAGATCTCATCCTGCAGTCCACGCGCGCCGAGCGAACGAAGAGGGAGCTGGAATTTCAGGTGCTCAGCCACCAGATCAACCCGCATTTTCTCTACAACACGCTGGAATCGATCCGCTGGAAAGCGGAAAACCACGGGCGCAACGATATTGGGGAGATGGTATCGGCGCTCGGGAATTTGCTGCGGCTCAGCTTGAACCAAGGCAAAGACATTACGACCGTCGGCCGCGAAGTCGAGCAGGTGAAGGCCTACGTGCAGATCGAGCAGGCCCGCATCGGCATGCCGCTGCGCGTTCTGTATTTTTTTGACGAAGAGATGCTGGATATGACATTCATGCGCCTGCTGCTGCAGCCTTTGGTCGAGAATGCCATCCAGCACAGCATCCGCGGCAATTTCGAGAAGGGCAAGGTCATCCTCTCCGGCCGCGTGGAAGAGCGGGATCTGGTCATCGATATTAGCGATAACGGCAAGGGAATTCCGGAAGAGGTGCTGAAGGAGTTGAACGATGCGGCCGGCAACCGAAAAATGGCGGGCAGATCCGGCGTCGGACTGCGCAATGTAAACGAACGGCTAAAAATTTATTTTGGCCCTGATTACCAGCTGCGGATCGAGACCCAGGAGGGCAAGGGAACCAAAATTACGATCCGTCATCCGATTCTCCCGCCCGGCGGGGAAGAGAGGACGACGCCTGAACGGGGGGCGGATCAGGAAGTCAGCTGAGCGTTAAATCTGGTATTGCGGCATGGGGAGGCGCCGTGTACAATGTGGTTATATATCAAATAACGAAGTATGATATATCATACAGATGAGGGGAGAACATACCATGACCACTCAGGGAATTCCGAAAGCCTTTATCAAACCGGCTGGCCAAAATCCGGTCATCACCAGTATTTACACGGCGGACCCTTCCGCCCATGTGTGGGAGGACGGAAGAATATACATATACGCCTCCCATGATATCGATCCGCCGCGGGGATGCGATCTGATGGACGCATACCACGTATTTTCCTCAGATGACCTGGTGAATTGGGTCGACGAAGGCGAGATTCTCCATTCGCGGGACGTGGCCTGGGGGCGCCCGGAAGGCGGATTCATGTGGGCTCCTGACTGCGCTTACAAGAACGGCACGTATTATTTCTATTATCCGCATCCGAGCGGATCGGACTGGAACGATACCTGGAAAATCGGCGTGGCAACCAGCGATAAGCCGGCCAGCGGATTTGTCGATCAAGGCTATATCGAAGGGCTCGGCGGCTTCGCCATGATCGACCCTTGCGTCTTCGTCGATGACGACAGCAGGGCGTATATGTATTACGGCGGCGGCAGCAAATGCCAGGGCGGAGAACTGGGCGAGGACATGATGTCCATCAAAGGTTCGATGCAGGACATGACGGGTCTGGAGGACTTTCATGAAGCCGCCTGGGTGTTCAAGCGGGGCGGGCTGTACTACCTCACCTACGCCGACAATCTGGAGGACAACAACCGGATGAGATACGCGACAAGCCGGCATCCGCTCGGCCCGTGGACCTATCAAGGCATTTTCCTGGAACCGACCGGCTGCTCGACGACACATGGCTCGGTGGTGGAGTACAAAGGACAGTGGTACCTGTTCTATCATAACCAGGACATTTCGGGACACGGGAACCTGCGCAGCGTGTGCATCGACAGCCTGTATTTTAACGATGACGGGACCATTCAAACGGTGGTTCAGACCAAGAACAGCGTCAAGCCTGTCGGTGAAGCGCCGGAAGCCGAAATTTCGGCCTACTATGCAGCGTCAGTAAGCACTACGGGAGGCGGTGCTGAAGTTACGGGCGGATCTGGGGCAGAAGCAGTCGTCCGAGGACTGGACGCCGAGGGGGCTTACTGTGAATTCGGCGGTGTCGACGGCGGCAGCGGTGGACGGGCCGCACTGTACATCCATTACGGCACGGAAGAAGCCCTGGCCAAGCTGAATTTAATGGTCAACGGCCATGATTACACGCTGATCAACGCCCCCGGAACGGGAAGCGGCGAGGAAGCGGTGGGCACCGCGTCGTTTACGGTCCGTCTGCAGCCTGGAACGCAGAATACAATCCGGCTGACGGGCGGGCATGGCCGCATTGCTGTAGGCGGACTGTCGGTCAGCCGGTTCGAAGAATAAGAGATTTGGGCTTAGCTTAAACAAGCGGCCCCTGTACACCGGTTAGCTGTTAAGCTTATCGGCGGCAGGGGCCGTTTATGGTTGTGCCAGGGATTTAGTAAACCGCGTCTCCTGAATGCTGTCTTCCTTCCGTTAATCCGCCGTTGCAGGCCCGGTCGAGGCCCTGGGAACGAGGCTTACGGGGATGGTCGTGATGACGGGGCGACGGTCTCCGTTCAGAATGAGGTCGGCGATCGTTTCGCCGATGACGCTGAAATTTTGGTCGATGGTGGTGATTTGCGCGCTGCCGGTCACCGCCCACTCGATATTGTCGAAGCCGGTAATGCTCATCTGCTTGGGTACCCGGATCGACAAACCGAGACAGCACATGTACACGTTAAAGGCGACCTCGTCGTTCTCGCACTCGATGGCGGTGACCCCCGACCGGTAAAACCCGTTGATGATATGCTTCAGCATATGGTAATCGGGCGTGACATTAAATTTGACGTACTCGGAGACCACTTCGAGCCCGTGGTCGTTCATGCATTTCGTAAACCCGCTAAAGCGTGCGGACAAGCTGGACATGTCACGGGGCGAGAAGCGGGAGACGTAGGCGATCCGGCGGTGCCCGTAATCGATCAGATGCCGGGTCAGCTGGTAGCTGCCCTCGAAATTGTCGCAGACCACGCTGCTTAAATAAGGAATATCATGCGGCTTATCGAGAATGATGACCTGCTTGCCCTGCTCGGTAAACTTCCTGAGCACGTCCAAATGCAGCTCGTTGCCCGCCGGATACAGTATGAGGGTGTCCACGTCTTGAGCAAAGAGCCGGAGCAGCAGGCTTCTCATCTTATCCGGATCCGGCTCGCAAATATGGATCGCCAAATGAACATTGGAGCCGTCCAGCCGCGCAGTAGCCGCCTCAACGATCCGGAAGAAACCGCCCTGGTTGACGGCGAAAGGCAGGATGACCGGAATGGTCCTCCCCGGTGCCAGTTCGTCCGGAAGGGAAGTGACAGAGCTTGCCGGCTGAGCCGATAGAGGAATGCGCCGCACGAAGCTCCCCACCCCGCGTTTGCGGTACAGGATGCCGGCCTGCTCCAAATCCTCGATTGCCCGTTTGGAGGTAATGCGGCTGACGCCGTATTGCTCGGACAGGCTTTTCTCCGTACAAATCGGCTTATCGTATTCGAACTGATGATTTTCAATTCTGGCGAGGATGTCGTCCTTAATCATTTGATATAACAATTTTGATGGGTCTTTCGGCATTATTTTTCTCCGATTCTCGTTAAACGTTCTTTTAAATGTGCACACAAGCCGTGTATAGCTTTCATTTAGTATATCAAACCAAGCCGATATTTCAATCCATCCGGAACACCTGATACCGTTTCCTGTACTCGCCGGGGGTGAACGAGGTTTGGCGTTTGAACAGACGCGTGAAATAGTTGTTGTCCCGAAATCCGCATTGTTCGGCGACTTTGACCAGGGGCAGCTCCGAATGCGCCAGCAGCCGCTTGGCCCGCTCCATCTGCAGATGATGCCGGTATTGAAGCGGACTCATCCCCGAATATTGTTTCAGGCAGCGCGCCAAGTAATCGAAATGGTAATGCAGATCACGCTCCATGCCGGCGGAGTCGAAGGGAGCCTCAAGGGTGTCCGCCAAATAGGCTGCGACCTGCTCTCCAAGGAAAAAAGAGCGGGCATGCGGACTGCCTTTTCTCATGCTTCCTTGCAGCTCGATCAGGAACTTGCCGAATAACATGTGCAGTTCGTAGACCCCGTAGGGGGTAAGCATGCCGTGCACTTTCAGCATGTCCTGCAGGATCGGCACCATCGTTCGCAAATCGATTTCGGCAAATTTGGGGATGTCCACCAGGCCTGGCTGGGCCTGGGTATCCTGATCCGACCGGTTCAGCAGCGGCTGATGCCAGTGGTTTTTCTCAGTCAGAACCGGCTGCTCGTCCGCCGGGTATTCGAAATGGATCCAATACACCTCGGTTTCACGATCGGTCGGACGGCAGCCTCGGTGCGTCTTGCCAGGCTCCAGGACGAGCATCGTTCCCTCACGGATATCATACGAAACCCCATCCTCTTCCATATATAGCGTGCCTTTGGCGCAAACGATCAGGTCAAAGGCTTCGAATTGGCGCTCGGCGTGCATCACGCCCGCCTGCCACACTGTATGGCCGACCGCGGCCAGCAGCGGAAACGGCGGCACCTTGAGTTCAAGTACGAGCATATCGCTAAAGCTCCTTTTCGGAAAAAACGAATGTAGAGATTGTACTATAAGAAGTCGCCATTGTCAGCTGTGTCAAGGGAAATGATCCTGTAGAGTGGTAGATATTATATGATTTAAGTGAAGTTAGGGAGGCAGTGAGTTATGGATCAACAGGCACTCATCCAAAGGCAGCAGTGGTTTGTGAACCAGCGGTTCGGGATGTTTATCCACTTCAACAGCGCGACGTTTCAGTTTGCCGAATCGGACATTATCGATTGGGAGTACGATCACGAGAACGGGGATGAGCCCCGCCGGTTCCCTTTTGACCCGAAGGACTGGAATCCGGAGCAGCTGGACTGCTCTCAGTGGGCGAAGGCCGCCAAATCGGCGGGGATGAGCTTTGCGGCATTGACCGCGAAGCATCATGAAGGCTTCAGCTTGTGGCCGACCGAGCATACGGAGCATTGCGTACGCAACGCAGCGAGCCAGCGGGATGTCGTCAAGGAATACCTGGACGCGTTCCGGGCGGAAGGGATCGAGGCGGGACTGTATTTTTCCATGCTGGACCTGCATCACCAAATCGGCCGGAGAAAATGCACGCCGGAGGATAAGCAGTTCATTAAAAACCAGCTTGAGGAGCTGCTGACGAACTACGGCGAGCTTCCGTTCCTCATTATCGACGGCTGGAATGCCCATTGGGGCGGCCCTTCGTACGAGAACCTTCCGTTCGAGGAAATCGACGCATGGGTGAAGTCGCTGCAGCCTCAGTGCTTGCTGATGAACATCAGCTGCGAGACCAACCTGAATCATACGGACGTCGTTTTTTATGAAAATGCGGCAGGACAGGAAGTGGAAGACGGCTTTGTGGGACCGGGGGCCAGCTGTAACGTGTTAACGAAAACCTGGTTCTGGAGAACGACGGATACGGCCAGGGAGCTGAAAACGGTGGATTGGGCACTGGACATGGTTCAGGACTGCAACCGCCAGAACGTGACCTTTCTGTTGAACGGGGCTCCCAACCGGCAGGGACTGCTGGACGCGAACGTACTGGAGCGCTTCCGGGAGATTGGACAGCGGTACCGGAAACCGGAAGACCTGACCGTCATTCCCGAAGGATGGCTGACCCGGGGGTAAGCTGCTGCAAGCCCTTGAAGCGATTTAATGGAGCAGCATGGGATGACGTTTGGCGGACGGAGCGCAGCCCAGCACCTTTTTATACGCGCGGAAAAAAGAAGAATAATCATGGAAGCCGACGGCGGCGGCCGCCGAACTCGCGGTATGGCCTTGAAGCATCAAATTCTGCGCCATCACGACCCGCTTATGGATGATATAATTGCCGATGGTTGTACCTGTAGCTCTGCGGAACATTTTGTTCAAATGATGCTTGCTGATGTAAAAGGCGGCGGACAGATCGTCGAGCGAGACCGATTCGGTGATGTGGTCGTTGACGTAAGCGATAATCCGCGGGACCGATGGTCCGGAGGAAGAGGCATCCGAGGTGCCTTTCAGCGCATAGCTGTGGATCAAGATCTGCGACAGCAGCGCCTCGAGGCGAACCCGGAGCGCAAGATCGCGAATGGCGGCATCGGCGTGCCGGGCATCCATCAGCTGCTTGAAAAAAGTAAACATGACGCGGTTTCCGTCATCCTTGTAATAGATCCCTGCCGGACCATCATCGGGATGGAAGGGAGACAACAATGCGGACTGGTTTTCGGGCGGAAGAAATCCGGGCACAAAATGGAGCGATATCCTTTCATAAGGGATGTCGCTTTCGATTTTTACGCCGTGGAACACGTGTGGGGCGATGAGCAGCAGGCTGTGCGGTTCCGGTACGTAGCGCTTGCCCTCGACCAGATAGCTGACTTCTCCGGCGATAAAATAGTACACCTCGTAAAAATTGTGGCAGTGCAGCGCATATTGGTCCGTTTTGCGCCGGTCGGCCGCATGGTGGAAATTCAATGAGTCGGTATGGATATTTGCGTACAGCATCCGTTCGCCCCCTTAAGCGATGTTGGGTTTAGTCTAACGAATGACCGCTATATTTGCAATGTTATGGCTTCGATTTACAATGGCGATTCCGGGTGCCGGGACTATAATTAAGGGGAGAATGCACTTTTGGAAATCTTGAAGGAGGGGCCATATTTCATGATTTTAGGCGCACAATTGTATACCGTTCGATCCTTTCTCCAGACGGAAAAAGATATTCGGCGAACATTGCAAAAAATTGCGGCTATGGGCTATACAACGGTCCAGATTTCGGCCATCGGTTCCATCCGTCCCGAGACGCTTCGCGCCATTTGCGACGAGCTGTCGCTCCAAATCGCGCTGACGCATACGAGCCCGGACCGGATCCTGAACGAAACGGATCAAGTCATTGAGGAGCATCATATTCTGGGCTGCGATTACATCGGAATTGGATCGATGCCTGATAAATACCGCGGTCTCGACTGGTATGGGTATTTCGCGGAAGACTTCCGGGAAGCGGCAGGGCGGATCGCCAAGGCAGGCAAGCTGTTCATGTACCACAACCATCATTTTGAGTTCGAAAAAATCGGCGGCAAGCGCCTGATTGAGCGGCTGGTGGAGGATTTCACGCCGGAGGAGATGGGCATTACGCTCGATACATATTGGGTACAGGCGGCCGGCGCCGACGTATGCGAATGGATCGGCAAGTTGAAGGACCGCCTTCACTGCGTGCATTTGAAGGACATGGCCGTCCAGGGAACGCAGCAGCTGATGGCCCCCGTCATGGAAGGGAACATGAATTTTCCGGCAATTTTGAAAGCGCTTGAACAAGCGAATACGAAATATTTGCTGGTCGAGCAGGACGTATGCCAGACGAGTCCGTTCGACTGCCTGCAGACGAGCTACAACAATTTGGCTTCCCTTGGCTACCGCTAAGGAGAATGGAGGGTCTAGATGTCTAAATTACGGATCGGCGTCATCGGGATGGGCAATATGGGGTCGGATCATGCGAAAAAAATAAACAAGGGTATCGTGCCTGAAGCGGAGCTGACCGCAGTGTCGGAAATGGACGGCAACCGGCTGGAGGGCGCCAAAACGTATTTGCAAGGCGATATCGGGTACTTTGCGACTCCGGACGAGTTGATGGACAGCGGCCTATGTGATGCCGTGATTATTGCGACGCCGCACTACGACCATCCAAGGCTCGCCATTATGGCTTTCACCAAAGGGCTGCACGTTTTATGCGAAAAGCCGGCCGGCGTCTACACGAAGCAGGTGCGGGAAATGAACGAGAAGGCGCGGGAAAGCGGCCGCATCTTCGGCATGATGTTTAACCAGCGGACCAATCCGATGTACCGCAAAATGCATGAGCTTGTGCACAGCGGCGAGCTTGGCGCGATTAAGCGGGTGAACTGGATCATTACCGACTGGTACCGGTCGCAGGCCTATTATGATTCCGGAAGCTGGCGCGCCACCTGGGCCGGGGAAGGCGGAGGCGTGCTCATCAACCAATGCCCGCACAACATCGACCTTCTCCAATGGATTTGCGGCATGCCGACCCAAGTTCGTGCCTTTTGCCATGAGGGCAAGTGGCATAACATCGAGGTGGAGGATGACGTCACGGCATATATGGAATTTCCGAACGGAGCCACGGGCGTATTCGTCACGACGACCGCCGACCTGCCGGGAACGAACCGTTTGGAAATTACGCTGGAAATGGGCAAGCTAGTGTGCGAAAACAATACGCTGACGCTGCACAAGCTGAGCCAGAACGAGCGTGAATACTGTTTTACAACGAAGGACGGCTTTGCCAAGCTTCCCGTGGAAGTGTCCGTCATCGAGACGCAAGGTGACAACAGCCAGCATACCGGCGTCATCGCTTCGTTTGCCAAGGCCGTCCTGGACAGTGCGCCGCTGATCGCTGACGGTGAGGAGGGCATCAACAGTTTAATGCTGTCCAATGCGATGCATCTGTCGAGCTGGATCGGCGACACCGTAGCGCTCCCCATCGACGAGGATCTGTTTTTGGAGGAGCTGAATAAGCGGATAGCGGCGTCGAAACATAAGGTGACTGCTGGGATCTAACAATAGAAAGGTATGGCGAGTTGAAAACGGCGGAAGGATTGGACAATGTTTTGTGATCCGGACTGAATTCCAGCCGCCGTACCTCGCTAAGAGTTCAAGCAATATTCCAAGCGATAAACTGATTCCGCCATAGCTGCTGCAGCATGTCTCGGGTACAACCGCATCGCGGCAACAAATGAAAAGAGCCGACGACTGCGTCAGCTCTTTTCGCTTGTAAACGGAGCGATATGAAATCGATCGAGGTATGCCTGAATCGCATCGGTATCCTGATGAGGTTCCGCCAATGCGACGTATCCGTCCGGCCGGACGAGAAATGCCGTATCGGGATGCATGCCGGCTGCTTTCATGGATGGCGTCCATCCCATTTCATGCAAGGGGATGCCTGTCGTTTCGCTGAGCTGGCGCAGACTTTGCGATGCCTGGCCGTACACATGCAGCTGCCAATTGACGGATTGCAGCGGTTCGAAGTTGTCCCCATGGGCGGTCTGAATCCAGGGCAGACGGTCGCCGCCGTGAACGGAACCGGAAGCACCGCTGCTCAGCATGCTGTCCCGGTAACGGATTTGCGTTTGCGACAGCCGCTCGAAGGCCATTTTTCGTATAGGCGGGACATCGAGAAGCAGGGGAACGATATGGGGAATGACCATGTCCTGAACCAGGGAGGTCATGATGCCGCCCCCTACGAGCGATTGGAACAGCCGGTCTGTGGTGGCCACGAGCGTCCGGGCAAAAGCAATCCGCTCCGTCTCGTAGGAATCGAGAATGCCGGCGTCCGCTTTGTCCAGAAGAACCGTGGCAAGCTTCCAGCCCAGATTCATGGCGTCCCCAATGCCGGTATTCATCCCTTGCCCTCCGACCGGGCTGTGCACATGGGCCGCATCCCCGGCGATAAAGACCCGCCCTTTGCGGAAGTGCTCGCATACCCGGTGATGGCTTTTATAAGTCGAATACCAGTTCACCTGGCTGATGTGCACACCCGTATTTCTTTCCACATAAGGAATCAGAGGCTCCAAATCCGCGGGAATTCCCTGATTCAGGATCTTGGGCGGAATCAGTCCGATGAGCCGGACCTGTCCGCTCGTGCGGATCGGGAAGACCAGACAGAAGCCTTCTTCAAAAAAGTTCATTGTCACGTTTGTCACGGGCTCTTTACTCCCCACATCAGCCACGAAAAACATCTGCTCATACGTTCCTCCGGGAAATTCCAGTCCCATCTCCTTGCGGACCGTACTATGCGCCCCATCGCATCCGCACACATAGGCATACGCTTGATTCTCTTCGATCCCTTGCCGGGTCGTGACGGCATGCACCGCTTCATTCCCTTCCTGAAGGGAAACGAGCCCGGTATCCCATTCCACATGGATTCCTTTGGAGTCGAGATGCTCGATGAGAAGGACTTCATGCTCGTCCTGAGGCAGGCTGAGTACATAGGGATAGGGGCTGATTTCTTCGCCAAAATCACCAAAGTTGATGGTTCCCTTAAGCTTGCCATTCTTCATAATTTGGCCGGTATGCATGGGGATGCCGCGCTGCACAAATGAATCCGCTATGCCGAACTGCTGGTAGAATTCCAGGGTTCTGGCATGAACGACCATGGCTCTGGAGGCTTCTCCCGGTCCAGTCCGTTGATCGATGAGCCGAAAAGGGATTCCCTGCTTCTCCAGGGCCAGAGCCAAAACGAGGCCGGTAGGACCGGCGCCGACAATCAATACCTGAGGTTGCATGATCGCTGCCTCCTTTTTTTGGAGCTTATGTGTACATTATAGTTTTTACCCTTCGAAACGCCATCAACAAAAGGGCTGATTGTGATCAGTAAGCGGCACAAATAGGTGGAGTGTTCAGGGAGCCGGGGAATATGGTTTGGAAGCTGGGGCTGTTAAATCAGATTATATCGGAAGAGAGAGGCATTTTTAATGTGAAATGAGAGGATCCGGTGTCCGGATAAGTGAGAGAATTAGCAATTAGCAAATGGTATATTGTGGTATAATCGAAAGGACAAAGTAACCGGTGGGAGGACGCGGCGAAGCGAACCCGAAAGGGGGTGGCGCCGTGTCCATTCTTGAATTGGCCATAAAGCTTTTGGACGGACTGCTGAAGCTGGTCGGTATTATTACTGGCCTGAAAACTTTGGTCAGTGCCTGGAAGCAAGCGCGGCTTAACAAGAAAAACCACCGGGATTAGGTTGGACGCCTTGGAATCCGGTGGTTTTTCATAGAATTATGAAATTCTCGCCGTGGTCGCCCGCCGGCCTTTGTCAAAAGTCACGATGTTACCAGCATCGTGGCTTTTTTAGTTTACGCTTGATCTATTTCAAGTATACCACAAAAAGCGGACCGCTACACGGTAAGCCTTAAGGTAACGGAGGTACAGATAATAGCAGATAAACAACGGCTGGGAGCAACCACCTGCTATTCTACTGAATTTTCAAGACGCTCTCAATATAAGAGTAGTTACATATAAAATGGTAAATCCGAAAGAATTAAACTTTTTCTAGTAACAGGGGTTTTAAATATGAATGAAAAAGTGAGCGAAGTCTGCTGTCCTTCGTGGCCATGGTTAATGATCCTAATTAGAAATGGGGTATAAAAATGACCTTTAAACGAGTGGTTGTGGCGATTAGTGTGATTGCGATCCTCTTGCTCGTTGCATTCCTTACTTTGAAAAATTTCGGAAATCATCTAGGGGATGTTATGGAGCAAATGGGGTAACAGCCAGAGCGAGACCAGCGTTGTGGTTTCATGAATCCTATGAGTAGATTTATTTAAATAGAGAGGATAATACAAAATGTTCAAAAAAATTGTCATTCCTGTTTTCCTAACCAGTCTCCTAACCATTTTTATGAGTATTTCCGCAAATGCTTCTCCTCCAAGGATCGTTTATTCTTTGTACGTCCAATTAAATGGTGCTCCAATTGAATCAAATTCGACACCCCCATATATTGACACGGCTACAAATACCGCATATGTTCCGCTAAGGGTTATTTCAGAAGGAATGGGACAATCGGTAAGCTGGGACAAAAATAAACAGCAAGTGACCATTCAATCGAATGACGGAACCGTCATGACCATGACAATCGGAAGTACGACTGCTTATGTAAATGGTGAGGCGAGAATTCTGCCAAGCGCTCCTGAGATGCCTTTTATGAGAGTCATGGTGCCCATCAGATTTATCTCTGAAGTGTTAGGGGCAACCGTCAATGCATCCGCCAAGGATAGCGCGACGTATGTTGATATTTCCTTCAAGCCGTAAAATATCAAAGACATGAATATTTCCTTTACATTTGCTAGGGGCATAAGCATCTTGAAGAATAGTCCTTAGAACTTCCCCAGAATACGGCTTCATATAAAAAGGAAGGCGGCCATACACGGCCGCCTTCCTCATTTTAATTTTAATCCTGCAGCGCCTGCTCGGGCAGGAGCCGGTCAAAGGCGTAGATGCTGGCGAGCCGGTTAGGCGTAAAGGCGGACGCAAAGCCGAAGCACAGCACGGCTTTCTGCGGGTGCCTGATGTCCGGAATCCGGATCGACATGCCCTCAGGCTCCCGGTAAGTCAGCTCCGGCGCGGTAAGGATCAGCTGCCGGTCCACGACCTCCCCGGTGCTCAGCTTCACGACGGTGATGTACGTATTGCCGGTGCCTTCAACCGAGCCGGCCGAACCGTAGGCGCTGCCCTCCAGGAGATACAGGTAACCACCGTAGGAGGCGAAGCCCTGGAACGTGCCGAGGGAAGGCTGGAGGACGTCCGCCACCGGCTCGTAGATGTGCTGCTTAACTTTCTCAAGCTCATATACGCCAAAATGGAAGGCTCCGTTCAGACGGTAACGCATCGTCAGCAGCCCGTTCGCCTGATCGATATGGACCGTCGTCCGGTCGGCTCCAGGGATGAGCCGGTACTTCTCTAGCTCCGGCGACTCCGGCGTCAGGATGGCACCGTCCTGGAAGGCGAACCGGGTCAGCTGGGTTCCCCAGCCACTGCCCGACTCCGTCACCGAGTCGGTCTCCGTCCATAAGTAGGCCTGCGACCCGTCCGCCTCCACGCCGATCTGCACGCCGTGGCCAAATCCCTTCAGGAACATGTGCCCCAGCTCGTTTCCGTTCATATCCAGCTGGGTCAGGGCCAGATCGCCGCTGCTGGAGCGGGCGGCTCCGCTCACTGGTGCGGATTCGCCGGGGAGCTGCTGTCCGCCGACCATGAGCTGAACGGTATAAATACGCCCGTTCGCATTATCGATGGCAAAGGACTGAAGCACGGTCCCGTTATGCAGCGGCTTCTCGCGGATCACTTCCTTCGCCTCCTGCGACAGGTCGAACATTTTGGACTTCAGCGGCGACGGCTGCGCATGAGCGCCGGAAGCGGAGAGAGGCAGGAGGGCGGCGATCAGGAAGCCTGCCGTTAATTTCATGAGTGTGCGGCGGGCCAATCCCTTCACGGCTGAGCGGCTGTTAAATTTCGAATGATCCATGGACATCAATCCTCCAATCAAGGGTTGGGATGAAACCGGACATTCACGGCTGCGGCATGAAACTTGTGGGGGAGAGATCCATCTGCTCCCGAATCCGCATGGCCGGGAGCGGGTTGTTCACCGTCATCAGCAGGGAACCGCAGCCAAGCGCGTAGTAGACCTGCTGATCGTCGTCCGGGCAGTAGCACCACGGCAGGATGCCCAAATCCTCGTATTCCTTCACCCGGGCAGGCGTCAGCAGCTTCATGCTGAGTCCCACCGCCCACATTTTCGAAATCGTCCCCTCGGGTCCCGGCACATAGTTGTGCATCTGCTCACCGGGGAAGCCCTGTGTCTTAAGGCCATGCTTGTCGTGGATATGCGCCAGAACCGTAGCGTCAAAGCTCGTAAACACGCAACGGTGAAGCTCCCCGCGGGATGCCAGCTGGACAATGGCGGCGTCCGCGGTTTCCAGAGCCCGTTCGTCCGGTTTGATCTCCACGTTCAGCAGAACGTCCGGATAAGGGGCGATCAGCTCGCAGAATTCCTCGAAGGTCGGAACCTTAAGTCCCTCGAACACTTTGCCGAACCAGCCGCCGGCATCCAGCCGCTTCAGCTCCTCCAGCGTATAATCGCCGACCGGGCCCGATCCGTCAGTCGTCCGGTCGACGGTGGCATCATGGATGACCACCACGACGTCGTCGCGGGTCATGCGCAGGTCCAGCTCCAGCATATCGACGCCGAGATCCAGCGCCTGTTGAAACGACAAGAGCGTATTTTCCGGATAAGCGGACTTCCAGCCGCGGTGTCCGGACACCACGATGGACTGCAGCTGCTGCAAATGCTCTAGCATAAGACAGTGTACCTCCTTGTTATTGGCGGGAATGGGATCACGTTAATTTTTCAAGATCCGGTCCACTTCTTCCTTGTAGCTGTTCAGCGTGGCATCAACGTCCTTATTATCGTACATGATCGCTTGGATCGCCTTGTTAAACTCCTGCTCGACCTGCGGCCACTGGACGCTCTTGTTGGTATCAACGGCATATTGGAGCTGCTCAAAAGCCACCTTCCGGTTCGGCTCCTTTTCCCACAACTGCTTGATGGCGTCCGATTCGACCATCTGCTTCGTGAAAGGCAGGTAGCCCGTATCGATAACGAACTGCTGCGCGCCTTCCGGACTGGTCATCAGCCAATGCATGAACTCCCAGGCCGCATCCTTATGCTTGGAGGCCGCCATCATGGCCACGTTGCCGCCCCCGGTCGGAGTAGCGTACTGCTTATCCTGCGGAAGGAATGCCGTCACATAATCGAACTTCGCACCTTGAGTCAGGCCGGAGATCGAACCGGTCGATTGGAAAAGAATCCCTACCTTGCCGCTCGTAAACATCTGGTTTGTAATGTTGCCGGAGTCCTGGCTTGGCGGATAGTAGAGGGCGCCGGCATTTTGCAGCTCCTTCAGATACTTGAATGTCTTGGACGCTTCGGTCGTATAACCGACGGACGTGCCTTCATCGTTGAAGAACTTGCCCCCGGCCTGCGTAATCATGGCGATTGGATACCAGGTATCGTACGGCATCGTCAGCCCGTAGCGTTTCACCTCGCCGTTTTCCTTGACGACCAGCGCTTCGGCTGTTTTTTTCAATTCGTCCCAGGTTGTCGGGATGGACAAGCCTTTTTCGTCCAGCATCGACTTGTTGATGTGCATCACCGGCGTGGAGCGGTTAAACGGAAGGGAGACCAGCTTATCGTTAAAATAGGAATGCCCCATCAGCCCCTCCTCAAAATCGTCCTTGCTGAGGCCGGACTTTTCCATGTAGGGGGTCAGGTCTTCCAGAACTTCCGCGTCTGCAAACAGCTGGACGTTGGAACGCTCAAGCATCGTCACGTCCGGCGCGGTCTTGGCCGCAACGGCCTGCTGCAGCTTGGTTACCGTTTCCTGGTAGCTGCCCTGGAACGTTCCGACGACCTCGATTTTGTCCTGGGAGCTGTTGAACCGCTTGATCATGGCGTCCAGAAACTCCCCGTTCTTGCCGCCGATCGAGTGCCAGAACTGGATGGTCTCTTTGCCGGAGCCGGAATTACCGGCATTGCTGGATGCCTCTCCCGAAGCGGTCTTGCTGTCCGTGCCTGCCGTTTCGCCTTCGGACCCGCTTCCGCCTCCGCTGCATCCTGCCAATAAAGTCATGATCAGCGCCAGTGTCAGCGCGATGAATGGAAACTTGTTCTTCACAGAAACTCCTCCATTTTCAGGTGATTTAAATCGTTATAGCGACAGCTTATTTAATACCGGAGTATACAAAAGCCTTGACGATCTGCTTGGAAGCAAACAAATACACGATCAGGATCGGCAGGACAAGCACAACGTTGCCCGCCATGATGATATGCCAGTTGGATACGCCCTCGGATTCCCGGAGCATGGCGATCCCGATCGTCAGCGGCCGGACGGCGGTCGAGTCGGTGACGACGAGCGGCCAGAAGTAGTCGTTCCAATGGCTCACAAAGCTGAACAAGGCGACGGTGGCCAAGGCGGGAACGGCCATAGGGATCATGATCTTCTGCATGATTTTGAACTCGCTGGCATTATCCAGCCGGGCGGACTCGATGATCTCCTGCGGGATTTGCATAAAATACTGGCGGAGCAGGAAAATTCCGAAGGCATTGGCCATGAAGGGAATGATCTGGGGCAAAAGGGTGTTGTTGATGCCCCAATCCGCCATCATCAGGTAGACGGGAATGAACGTCACCTGCCCGGGAATCATGAAGGCGAGCAGCACGATGCCGAACAGCAGATTCCGGCCCCAGAAGCGGTATTTGGCAAATGCGTACGCCGCCGGGATCATCACGATCATTTGCAGCACGATGACGGAGACGGTGATGATGACCGAGTTTTTCGCATAGGTCACGAAGGGAGCCGACCTCATGGCCTCGGCAAAGTTATGCCACTGCGGCGCGGCGGGAATCCACGTCGGCGGAAAGGCCAGCGTCTCCTCAAAGGTTTGCAGCGAAGTGGATATCATCCACAGGAACGGGAAAATAAACACGATCAGCACGGCGAGCTTGGCCACGAAGCCCAGAAGCCGTTTCAGAAGCCGGAGGGACGCATGGTCCCGGATCCGGTAACGCAGCTTCCCGCCGACTTGTTTCTTTTCCTGGATCAGCACGGGAAAAGCACCCCCTCAGGTTGTTGTCTGCCCATGGTGCGGCTCATTGGTAGTGAATCCGCTGGGCAAGGACTTTGAAGTAAACAAAGGTCAGCACCGCGATTATCGCCATCAGCACGACGCCGGTGGCCGAAGCGAAGCCGATGCTGGTCGTTCTGAACTCGTAGATATAGTACACGAGCGTCGTCGTTGAGCCGTTGGGGCCGCCCCCGGTCATGATTTTGACGGTATCGAACACCTTGAAGGAACCGATCGTCATGATGACGAGGATGAAAAACAACTGCGGCGAGATCAGCGGCAGCGTAATTTTCCAAAACACCTTGAACCTGCTGGCATTGTCCAGCGCAGCGGCTTCGTAGATGGTCGGGGGAATGCTCTGCAGCGCCGCTACCATAATGAGGGCGTAATAGCCGATGCTGTGCCACACCGAGACCAGGATCACGGAGATCATGGAAGTGCTGGAGCTCTGCAGCCAGGGCGATCCCGGAAGTCCGAAGGCCTTCAGCACATAATTGAGCAGACCGTGCCCCGGCTCCATCAGCCACATCCAGACGAGCGCGATGGAGACGATCGAAATGATATGCGGCGTGAACAGGCCTGCCTGCAGAATGGAGTTAAACCGCGACCGCTTCCGCAGCCATACGGCCACGCCGAGCGAGAGCAGCATGGTGCAGAGCACGACGCCCACCGTGTAGACGGCGGTGTTGGCCAGGGCATGATAGAAATCGTCCCTGGTGAAGATTTCCCGGTAGTTGTCAAGACCGATGAACTTGCTTTTGTCCTTATTGAGCAGGTTGTATTTATACAGGCTTAATTTAATGAGGTAAAAGACCGGGTAGACCACGAATAGGAACAAGGCGATCATCGCCGGCAAAATGAGCGCGTACGGCCTGGTCGTCTCCCATACTCTGCGCCGGTTCATTGGAAACGTCCCCTTAGCGCATGAAGGTAGGTGTTATGCCGTCGGTCATCGCGGTAAATCCGCTTTTCATCCGCTCCGAAGAGAAAAAGCTTGGATTCGTCCACCGAGAGATAGATGTCCTGGTCCACGCTGAACAGGTCTTCGGTGCATTTGATCATAAAGGAATGGTCCCGGGTACGGACCTGGTAGATGGTCTCTGAGCCAAGCATTTCCCGGGTGGAGATGACGCCTTTGGCCGTAAAATGGGCATCCGCCGGCTCGGTGGACAGCAGCCCGTGCTCCGGACGAAAGCCAAAGCGGACTCCGTCCTGCCCCATGTCGCCGACGTTCATCGGAGGCACCCCGATAAACTGCGCGGCAAATAAATTATCCGGTTCGCGGTAAATTTCAGCCGGCGAAGCCTCCTGCTGAATCTCCCCCTGGTTCATCAGCACGATGGTATCGGCCATGGACATCGCTTCGACCTGATCGTGCGTGACGTAGACGAAGGTGGAGCCCAGCTTCTTGTGCAGCTCGATGAGCTCGACGCGCATCTGTACCCGAAGCTTGGCGTCTAAGTTGGACAGGGGCTCGTCCATCAGGAACACCGATGGTTTCTTGACCATCGCCCGCGCGAGCGCCACCCGCTGCCGCTGGCCGCCCGAAAGGGTGGAGGGCTTGCGGTCGAGGTACGGGCGGAGTCCAACCGTCTCGCTGATGCTTTCCACGAGCCGTGTCCGTTCCTCCTTGGGTACTTTGTTGTTTTTCAGGCCGAATTCGATATTCTCGCGTACGGACATCGTCGGATAAATGGCGTAGTTCTGAAACACCATCGCGACGCCCCTTTGACCCGGGGCAATGGCGGATACGTCGCTGCCACCGATCAGAACCGACCCCGAAGTCTGGCGGTCGAGCCCGGCGATCATGCGGAGCAGGGTGGTCTTGCCGCAGCCCGAAGGACCGACCAGGACGGTGAATTTGCCGTCTTCGATCTTCAGGTTCAGACGGGGGATGATGGTGTTTTTGTCAAACGATTGGGATACATCGACCAACTCAATGGATGCCACACGGATTCCTCCTTCACCAGCGGTTGCTATGTGTTGTTTGGGTTCATCGTCCACGGCAAGCGCTTTCATATGATGAAGAACGGAGGGAGGAATGCCTGGGCATCCTCCAGCCGTTTTTACTTCAACCCGCTTGTGTGGTACACTATTGAACAAGATTTTCGCTCTCTCACCAGCGAAAATCGAGGTACATCTTTTTCCAGTCTCTGTGAGCCAGGGCAGATTCCATTGCGCCCGCAAAGTCTTCTGCCTTGCTCACCGGGATATAGTCATCCGGCACCAACTGCCGGAGCGTCTCCTGACATTCCTCCTGCTGCATCACTTCAAGCACCTTCCGAAAATCGCTGTGCGAGCTCCGGCTGCTGCCGTGGATCGTAATGCCTTTCTCCAGCACATCCCGCGTATTGATAGGAACCAGATCCTCGCTGACGCCCATGGCGATCAGATGGCCCCCAGGCAGAAGTAAGTCGATCCCTTGATTGATGGCGCTTTCACTAAACCTTCCGCCTGTGCATTCCAGCACGACGTCAACCTTCCAGCCGCCTTGAAAATCGTATTCCTGCACCATTTCGGTCCGGGCAAACGTGAAATGCTCCAGCTTCTCCTGAATGGCACCGAATACAGTCAAGCGCTCCGTGCTGACGCCAAAGGCGTAATGGAGCATGGCGGCGGTCAGGAAGCCGACCGGGCCGTCTCCGAAAACGGCGACCTGTGCGCTGTCCAGCAGATCGGCCACGGGGCGGATCGCCCGGTAGGATACGCTGCACAGTTCCGCCAGCACGGCAATGTCATCCGGAATCGAATCCGGGATCGCAATGGCGCATGCCTCTGGAATGACAAGCCGGCTCTGCGCGATACCGTCGATCGTACTCCCAAGAAACTTGCCGTTGTAGCAGTAATTCTCCGGAATGTCTCCCCGGCAGGCCGGACAGCACTCGTCGTGCTTGACGCCGTTCAGCAGATAGCCCGGCAGGTTCGGCACGATGGCGACCCGCTGTCCCGCTTGAAGCTTGGGGGAGCCGCCGACGACTTTCCCGATCCCTTCATGAAGCAGGGCCATCGGCAGCTTGCGGGCAAGGACTTCGGGTTTCCGAAGGCCTCCGAAATACCGCAGGTCGGCATGACAGATGCTGGCCAAAGTGGGTTCAATGACGACGAAACCTTCCGTGACGGTCCGATCCATCGTCATTTCTTCGACATGGTGGGGGTGGGTGAGCCGGAGCGACCGGGAGTCCACCGTTTGCGTAATCGTACTCAAATCAGGAAACACCTCCATGTGAGCGTTATTTGGTTTTTTTAAGATCTGAGGTTTCTTTTCATTCATCCAGGGCGTTAGGCCACCGTCAGCTCCCGCTAAGGGAGCCGAGTCTTGTCATACGGTTAAAATTTGAATGCCGGCGTCCTGAAACTGTTTAATGTCGTAATCCGCAACTTCTTTGCCCGTGATCAGGGTATGGATCGAGCTATTCGGCGCGACATTATACAGCGAAATTTTGCCGATTTTCGTTTCGTCGGCGACGACGATGACTTCCTGGGCGGCCGCGATCATGCCCTGCTTGGCGACAACCAGCTGGGCTTCTGGAAGTGTAAGGCCGTATTTGGGATGGATCGCGGTGGTCGCGATAAAAGCTTTGGATACGTGTACCGACCGCAGCACGTAATCCGTAAACATGCCGTTCAGCATGAAGCTGGACGGATACAGTTCCCCGCCGGTGACCGTCACTTTGACGCCGGGAGCGTCCCGAAGCTCGGCCGCCACGTTCATGTCGTTGGTAATGACGGTGATGTTGGAGCGGTGGACCAGGTTGCGGGCGATGTGCAGCGTGGTCGTGCCGGAGTCCAAAATGATGTGGTCCCCGTCTTCCACCAAGCTTGCCGCCTTCTGGCCGATGCGTTCCTTCTGATCGAGCTGGATGCCCGATCTTTCGTTGAACGAAGGCTCGTGATGTGTGAGCTGTTCCACAATAACGCCGCCGTGCGTGCGTTTCAGAAGCCCTTCCTGCTCGACCTCGGCCAGGTCGCGCCGGATCGTCGCTTCATGAACGCCGAATTCCTTGGCTAACGTGCCGACAGAAGCCGACCGATGCTGTCTGACAAATTCGACGATTCTCATTTTTCGTTCAGCTGCCAGCAATATAACCATCCTTTCCGCCAAATCGCATATACGATTGCTTACATTTGTTCATTTTTGCTCATTTGTCAGGCTTGCCGTCAGTTCGATTACATCTTGAAATTGGAATACTTGTTGTTTGCGGAAAATTTTTGTGCGAATTCTGAGGAGATTCCCGACGATTCAATGCCAAGCACATCGGGCAGGGAAGATATTTTGTCCATGGCGGCAACCACCTGCATCGGATTTGGGGAGCGGATATGGAATTTCAGTTCGACCATGGCATCCGCCAGCCCGTCGGGCGTGCGGATTTCGATATTGTTGATCTTGATGCCAAGCACATCCAGCTCGCTGGCGACCGTCACAAGCATGCCCGGCTTGTCGGGCACCCGGATGAGGAAGTCGAAGTTCCTCTTGCGGTGCATGATGAGCTTTTCCCATTTGTTCAGGGCAAACAGGCTGATAAAAGCAAGACCGGTCGTCAGAAGGGC
Source organism: Paenibacillus sp. S28 (assembly GCF_016624415.1). Classification (NCBI taxonomy): domain Bacteria; kingdom Bacillati; phylum Bacillota; class Bacilli; order Caryophanales; family Paenibacillaceae; genus Paenibacillus; species Paenibacillus sp. S28. Next base: position 445,126 of record NZ_JACVTM010000005.1, read on the forward strand.
CGAGTAGAGAAATCCGGCGCCGATCGACAATCCGATCGCGGCCACGACCCATACCGAAGCGGCGGTCGTCAGTCCGGATACCGTCTGTCCCGAGCGGAGAATGGCTCCCGCGCCGAGAAAGCCGATCCCGCTGATCACCTGCGCAGCGAGCCGCGCCGGATCCAGGCGGACGTTCGTTTCGTCCACGAAGGCTTCAAAGCCGTACATGGACAGGATCATGATGGACGCAGAGCCGAGACAGACCAGGATATGGGTCCGGAAGCCGGCGGCGTGATTGTTCCATTCGCGTTCCATGCCGATCAATCCGCCCATGGCGACCGATAACAGCAGCCGGAGCGTCAAATCCAAATTGCTGATATGCCACACACTGTCGATTCATCATTCCCCCTTAACTCAAGCGAAAATGAACATTCAATGCCCAAATCAAACATAAATGAGTATTATTTGCGTAATATATGCTCGTTTATGTTCACAATCTGTTCATTTGTCGCTATATTAACACGCGGATTAGCGGAAGACAATATATCTGGAGGAAATTTTTGAAATATTTTTTTAGAGGAGGGGCGTGGGCGACGGTGGGGCAGCTGAGGGTTATGGTCAGCATTTTTGATTTGCCCGAGAGGACTGTTTCTCTACAGCGGCCCACACTCTTTCCTCCATCCCGGCCGATTTCAACTCCAGTAGATCCAAGTACATGGCTTCCTTGCGTCGAAAAAAGCGTAAAAGGTGCTTGTGGCGATCCCGGTTGCGGCGGTTAACTGTTCCAGTGAATTTTTTTTAAGACCCTGTGCTGCAAACAACCTTTTACCGGCATCGATTAAATCCTGACGAAGTTGTTCTTTTTCAGCTGGAGAGAATTGAGGCACCTTAAAACCTCCTAAAAAACAAAATGTATTTTTATTTTTTAGTAATTCGCTTCTTTTTGTTTGTCAACGATTTCCACCAGAATACTTTGCTCTATTCCATCCATAATAAGGAGAATGATCGGGTCCAAGTATGCCACGCAGCATGGAGCCGAAAACGCAGGGAGGAATCGCCCATGAGTCAAGAAATGAAGGATGAGAAGCGGGCCCTTTCGACAGACCTGTCGACCGTGGAGTCGCAGCGCAACGATCTGGCCTTCGAGGAGTTTCCGGACGGGCCCTATGGGTCGCCGGTCAACGCCGAGCAGCTGGGAAAAAGCACGCCGTGGCGGGTGGACCAGCGCAGCTCGGGTCGATTCGACTACGAGAATCATGAGCTGCACGAAGGCCATGTCCGGGATTTCCCGGGGCAGGACGTTTTTGATGAGCGGATTCCGGATGACGTGAATAAGCCGAGGGTTCCGGAGGAATGAAATGAGCGAAGAAGATATTTTTAGGTTTATGAAAAATGCGCTGAGCTAAATCGATGGACCCCCAAACGAGCCGATACGGACTGCCGGCTTTCCTTGGGGGTTCTTTTTGTTTTGTTCCATATGCTGCACCCTTGACTTCAGGTATGTTTTGACCGGGCGCCGAACATAATGGGATCTATGCTCATTTTCTCACAGGAAAGGAAATCGTCATGAAGCCTGATGCACCCAAGACCCTCCGTGAAATATTGGAGCAAGCCGCCAAGTCCAGCGATTTTCGGCAGTTTTCACCCTTTGCGAAGGACGACCGGATCCGGATCAGCTACTATTCTTCTCTTGTGGATGCGGAGAAAATCAACCGTTATCTTATCGCTGAAATCCAGCAGCATGATGATGACATTCATCGGCTGGAGGACATTCAGAACCGAATCCCGTTCGATGAAGCGCAAATCACCGAGGATACGTCGGAAGTCGAGTCCAAGCTGGTCAAAGGGTATGTGATCCTCCAGATCACGTCGGAAGAGCCGGCTTTTTTGATCGTTAATATCAACCAGACCGAACAGGGACACCGCCAAAGCAACGAGACCGAAAATGAATTCAGCGTCGTGGGACCCAAAATCGGCTTTGTGGAAAACATTCATGTCAACGTCCATTTGCTGAGACAGCAAATCGCCGTAACGAGGCTGGTGATCGAGGAGGTTTCGGTCGGCAGCCTGTCCAATACGAAGGTCATGATTGCTTATCTTGACGGAGTGACGAATCCGCAGCATATCGAAACGATGAAACAGCGGCTCGGCAAGATCGACTTCGAGGTCGTATTCGACACATCGATTCTCGATCAGATTATATCCGATCATACCAACTCCCCGTTCCCGCTTTATCTGTCGACGGAAAGGGTAGACCGGGTGGCTTACGCCATTACTTCCGGACAGGTCGCGGTGTTTGCGGACGGATCACCCTATGTCTTTACGGGCCCTTCCACGTTTTTGGACTTTTTCGTATCGCCGGAGGACTATTATTTGCCCTGGATTATCGGGTCTTTCTTTCGCATCATCCGCATTCTGAGCGTCATCTTCTCCATTTTTGTCACGCCTGTCTATGTCGCCGTATTAACGTATCATTTCGAGGTTATTCCGGAAAATATACTGGAGCCGTTGATCATGTCCCGAACCCATGTCCCGCTTCCCCCTGTGCTGGAGGCGCTTTTCCTGGAAGTGACGATCGAGCTGCTGCGGGAAGCTGGAGCCCGGCTCCCGACCAAAATCGGCCAGACGCTCGGCATCGTAGGCGGGATCGTCATCGGCCAAGCCACGGTGGAAGCCGCCTTGGCGAGCAGTATCCTGCTGATCATTGTTGCGTTGTCGGCGCTTGCCTCGTTTACGACCCCGATATTTAAAATGGCCAACACCATCCGCCTCCTGCGTTTCCCGCTGATCCTGCTGGCCGGCCTATGGGGCGGGATGGGGATAGTGGCCGGGTTCTTTTTGCTGCTTGGGCACCTGCTGCGGCTCAAATCCCTCGGAATCCCGTACTTGCTGCCGCTGTTCCCGCTGCGGACAGGCAATTTCGGCGACAGCTTCGTTCGGCGATCGTACCGCTATATCACCAACCGGAACATTTACCTAAGGCCTCTGGATTCCAAGCGGTATACCCCGAGTGAAGACAAGGAGGATATTGAGCATGAGTAGCCTCGCGAGATGGCTGGGAGCTGTCGGTATCTTCTTGGTGCTCGCCGGATGCGGCAACGACCGAATGGTCGATAATATCCGTATCGTCACGGTGCTCGGATTTGACGACGGCCGCCCGGGATATATCGGGACCGCTCTCTACAGCGATTTTACGCAGAGGGGGAAGGTCGGCACGCTGCAGGGGCGGGCGGGGCAGACCCAGCTCGTCCTGAACGAAATGAACGGCCAGTCGGCCCAGCCGGTCAAAATCGAGAAGCTGCGGCTGCTCCTGTTCAGCCGGGAGCTTGCGGAGAGCGGCCTTTCGTATTTCATCAATTCGATCTGCCGCAACCCGCTGATCAGCAATTATTTGACGGTGGCCGTATCGGAGGAGCCAGTCTCGTCCCTGGCCAAGGTCATAGCCGAGCAGGGCAGCCGTGAGCTGCCATACCATCTCATTGAGCAGAATATGAAATCGGGGAATATTCCGAGATCCAACCTCTCGACGATGTTGTTTGATTACCATGGCCTGGGAAGGGACGTTTCGCTTCCGGTCATCCGGTTAAACGCTGCGGGCAGATTGCAGGTATCGGGCTATGGCATTTTCAAGGGGGACCGGTTAAAACTCACCTTGAATCCGGAGGAAATGTTCTATTATAAGCTTCTTCAGGGATATTCCATGCGCGGGGAAATTCCGTTTACCCTGAAAAAGCACGGGCAGGAAGGAACGGCCCTTTTTTCGGTGAGCTATGGAAGGGAATCCAAGCATGTGGTCATGAGAACAGATGGCTTGCATATCCAGGTCCAGCTCGCCATTAGCGGGATGGTAAAGGAATATCCGAGATGGATGGACTTGCGAAAGGACTCCAATGACCGTGAGGTAGACCGCCAGCTGGAAAAGCAAATACGGGAACACCTGATGTCGCTGCTCGCCAAACTGAGGGACAGCGGTGTGGATCCGCTTGGCGTAGGGGATTTGGTCAGAGCATATTCCCGGGACTGGGACGAGAAGGAGTTTTACGAAAGGATATATCCGAAAACGGCGTTCGATTTCGCTATCAATCTTCAACTGACCAAATCGGGAATCGGAGAATGACAAGGACAGGTGATCGAAGTTGCCCAGACAGATCAAAGAAAGCTTAACCGTATCCCCCTATCTGATGTGGTTTATGATCCACGGAACGCAGACAGGCATTGCCATGCTGAACTTTCAAAGCCGGAACATTAAGGGGGCGCAGCAGGACTCCTGGTTATCCTTACTGCTCGTCGGTCTCAGCCTGCACGCGGTCGTGTGGATCATTTATGCAATTATGAAGCACGCGGACGGAGGCGATATCCTCCACCTGCATCGGCAGTTGTTCGGCAAATGGCTGGGAGATGCGATGAATCTCCTGTTCTACGGTTATATGCTGCTGTTTATCGTCTATCAAATCCGGTCTTACATGGAGGTCATCCATATTTGGGCGTTTCCCACGACGCCGCTCTGGTTCGTATGCCTGCTCATTTTGCTGACCGCCGTATATATCGTGACCGGGGGGCTGCGGGTGATCACGGGAATCTGCTTTTTCTGCGTCGTCATTCCCACCCTGCTCCTGGTATCGATTTATTTTCCGCTGCAGTATGCCCATTGGACGAATCTCCTGCCGCTGATGAATCATACGCCGCGTGAATATGCCCAGTCGGCGTTTCATTCGCTCAATTTATTTTATGGGGTGGAGTTTCTGCTTCTGCTGTATCCCTTTATCAAGCATCCAGAAAAGTCCCGGAAGTGGGCTCATATCGCCGTAGCCCATTCCACAGTACTTTACTTGGTCGTCGCTCTAGTCACATTGGCGTTCTTTAACGTTCAGCAGCTGGAGCATACGATCTGGCCGACGCTGATCCTGTCGAAAGTGGCCCGGCTCCCGTTCATCGACCGGTTCGATTACGTGTACGTGTTCAATTGGTTTATCGTGATTCTGCCGCCGGTATGTATGGCAATGTGGGCAGGAACCAGAATTTTGAGACAGGTCACCCCACTGAGATCCAAGCCGCTGGTATGGTTCACATGCGGGATGTCGTTTGTCATTATCGCCGTATTACAAGGACCCAAGACGATCGACAAGCTGGATTCTGTGGTAACCTGGGCCGGACTGGTCCTGCTGTACGTCTATCTTCCGCTGCTGTGCCTCTGGGTGCATATTGTCCAACGGTATCAAAATCGAAGGGCGGCAGTAGAAGGGGGGTGAAATCGTACCCATGCCTGGTTGGGATTAAAATGATAGAAATGGCATATTGATTTACTGTAACTAAATTGTGTACAATTCAGTTACAGAAGAAAGCTTACGAACTGAAAGGCTTGCCGAAGGCCTTCACTGACTGATAAAAAAGGATGGGATAAATGATGACAAACACAACGACATTAACATTGGAACAGGCATTGAACCAGCAGGTGGCAAACTTCAGCATCCTTTACGTGAAAATTCATAACTATCACTGGTATGTAAAAGGAGAACAGTTCTTTACGCTGCATGCGAAATTCGAGGAACTGTACAACGACGTTACGCAAAAAACGGACGAAATCGCCGAACGCCTTCTGGCGATCAAGGGCAGACCGTCTGCTACATTGAAAGAGTACCTGGAAATCGCCACGATTGCGGAAGCTACGGGAAAAGAGGACGCGCGCGGCATGGTGCAGTCGCTCATCCATGACTTCTCGGCGGTAAGCAAGGAACTGCATGACACCATCAACTTGGCCGAAAGCGCCGGTGACCACCCAACCGCCGATATGCTGATCGCGATGCAGGCGGACTTGGATAAGCATGTATGGATGCTTGAATCCTACCTTGGCTGATTTCAACGATTTCCAATGAACGAGGGGCTCGCGCCCTTTCGTCGGTTATGTCAGAAGAGAAGGGGTGTGATTATTAATGGAAGCTAAATTTGCCATGGAGCATGAGGTTGCCAAAATTCTGGATCACCACGAATACGCCGCCGTTGCGACGGTGGAGAATCAGAAGCCGCGGCTGCGCCGGATGCCTAAGTATAACAAAGGACTGAGCATCTATCTTGTCGCAAATCGGAAAAGCCAAACCTGGGACCTGGAAAGCAAGACGCCGGTGTCGCTGCTGGTAGGGCATGGGGAGAACGACTCCCGGGAAACGGTGGAAATCGACGGAAAATTAACCGTGAACACGGAGGAAGCTCTCCGCCAGCAGATTTGGCGGGAAGAGTTCAGCGCGGATTTCTCCGGCCCGGATGATCCGGATTATGTGATCCTTCAGGTTAAGGCCATTCGTGTGGAGTTAACCGACAAGGAAGGACAGAAGCACGAGTGGTTCGATTATTGATTGAATCCCGCGGCAGCGGTGAGAGCCGCCTCATCAGGTTGAAATCTGATGAGGCGGCTTTTTGGTGTGCGCAAATACTTTCGAAGGAGTATTAAGGATGATTGATGTGACCATGCGTCTTGACCGAAGTGCATCCGGCGATAATGATCATCGGGCTGCAGCATCCAAAAGGTGGAAGTGAAAATGACCGAACGCCATTGTCAGCCGGTTGTGCCGGCAAAATTGATGTAAACGCATACATGTTATTTTTGACCTGTCGCAAAACCGCGCCCCATAAGGGCTCGTGCGGGAATTGTCATTTTTGATATATATACCTTAAAAGCTATCCAAATCATCAAAAATGACATATTCGGCTCCTAAATCACAAGTGAATGTAACCACCGGAGCCAGATTTCAAGCCGATTTGATGGGGGAGCGAAAACGACATATTTACGCATGGCGGGGGCTCCGATATGTTTATTGTAAGCGTTATCACCCGCCGCTGAAGCGAGATGCGGGGGAAACAGGCAGGCTTAACTAACGATCAAAAACCGTGGCCGAGAAACAGGGACATTTGGTGGAGGATCAGCCCGACGATAGATACTTTGAGGATGGAAGCTTCACCGAAGAAGGATGTTTCATTTAAGGAGAAGGTTTCATTGAAGAAGGATGTTTCTTCATTGTACGAAACCATCAGAACCGATCGGAAGCTCTCTCGGGATCCTGTTCGAAACGAGGATGCTAAGCTGCTTGCCTGGTTTGTTTAACTGCCCTAATGAGGATGGGCTATCACCTAGATGCTGGTCAGCCGAAATTTTTGTTCCCTTAGTAAAAGGGAGAAACAATGCGAGACAGTTTGCAGGGTACATCGTCATAGGGCTCACAAAGAGGAAGTTTAACCAAAACTCTTCCTTGTTCAGGTAATATACCGAACACAATTATGTAACTTAAGTTATCATTATTATGTCAAGTGTTGCTCGATTCACCCGAATTTGCTGCAAAAACAACATATTCCTCTGGCCAAAACCGGTCGATTTTCTTCTTGTTCGTACGGGTTTTGCCCTGAATTTCAGGTTCATGTGGAAAATGACATATTTACGAGGGTTTTACCGATCGAATACGTTTAGATCACAAACCTTATTCACCCGCCTTTTTCGGGCTTTAACATCCGTCATCACGGAGAGATAAAGGCAACAAAGAACCTACCAGAGAAGGAGTGATACGATGCATGAGACAAAAGCTGCCATCGCAGGCCCGCCGGCTGTGATGCCGAGAAAGAAAACCCACAAAAGCTTGTGGAAGCGCATCATTCTGAACTGGGAGCTGTACCTGTTTATTGCGCCGGCCTTTTTCTACTTTCTTATTTTCTGTTACGGGCCGATGTACGGCATCCAGATCGCGTTCAAAAACTTCATTCCGACAAAAGGAATTACGGGAAGCCCGTGGGTCGGCTTCGACCACTTCGTCCGCTTCTTTCATTCCTACTACTTCTGGGATCTGCTCTGGAACACGCTGAGCATCAGCTTGTACTCGCTGGTCGTTGGTTTTCCGATCCCGATCATTCTGGCGCTGGCCTTCAACGAAGTCCGAAACGGCTTCTTCAAGAAGCTGTCCCAGACGGTGACGTACGCACCGCACTTTATTTCCATGGTCGTTATGGCGGGGATGATTATTACGTTCCTCTCGCCTTCGACGGGGATCGTCACCCACATGATCGAGGGGCTGGGCCTGAAAGCGCCGGACTTCCTTACCGACCCGCGCTGGTTCAAGACGATGTACGTCTTCTCGGATGTGTGGCAGAGCGCCGGCTGGGGCACGATCATCTATCTCGCCGCGCTCTCGGGCGTCGATCCGGGGCTGCATGAGGCGGCGATTATTGACGGGGCCTCGCGCTTCCAGCGCGTGCGGCACATCAACATCCCGGTGCTGATCCCGACGATGACCATCCTGCTCATCCTGAATATGGGCAGCCTGCTCGGGGTCGGCTTTGAGAAAATCCTGCTGCTGCAAAACCCGCTCAACATGAGCTCGTCGGACGTCATTTCCACCTTCGTCTACCGCTCGGGTCTGGTGGATGCGCAGTACAGCTTCTCGACTGCCATCGGCCTGTTCAACTCGGTCATCAATGCGGTATTGCTCATCGTCGTCAATCAGATCGTCCGCCGTACGAGCGAGAACAGTTTGTGGTAGAGAGGAGGAGCTTCGATGTTATCTGGAGTCAGAGAAACCCGGCGGGATAAAGTCTTTCTCGCCTTCAATTACCTGTATGTGTTTCTGGCGTTTCTAATCGTGTTC
>NZ_JACVTM010000060.1:0-303 GCF_016624415.1 Paenibacillus sp. S28
ACTGACTTGTAATCAGTAGGTTGGGGGTTCAAGTCCTCTCGCCGGCACCATCTAATAATGCGGGACCGTGGTGTAGAGGCCTAACATGCCTGCCTGTCACGCAGGAGACCGCGGGTTCGAATCCCGTCGGTCCCGCCATTATTATTTACTTCATCTATATGCTTGATATAGATTGAAGATGATGTTTGTATAGTGAATTTCCACAGCGTAAAGTGGGAAGATTAAGATCACCCGCTTTATTTTTGCATGTATGGCTCGGTAGCTCAGTCGGTAGAGCAGAGGACTGAAAATCCTCGTGTCGGC
>NZ_JACVTM010000061.1:0-295 GCF_016624415.1 Paenibacillus sp. S28
CCATCTGCAGTCCGGCATTGTGCAGGAATGGCACCTGCAGCCCGGCCTCATTCAGGGCGAACATCTTGCAGAAGGAGCGGTCGGTCCGGATCATCTTGCCTCTGAATCCGTATCCTCGGAACACCTCCAGCCGGGCAGCGTCCAGGCGCATCACCTGGCGCCGGAGTCCGTCACCACCGGTCTGCTGGAAGATGAAGCCGTCACGGGGGAAAAGATTGCCCCGAACACGATTGACGGCAGCCACATCCAGCCGGAATCGATTCAGCCGCACCATCTGCAGTCCGGCATTGTGCAG
>NZ_JACVTM010000062.1:0-262 GCF_016624415.1 Paenibacillus sp. S28
CCCAACCTACTGATTACAAGTCAGTTGCTCTACCAATTGAGCTACACCGGCGCATGAATATTGAATATTTCCAAAGCGATAACCATCTATCGCGAAAGCAAATAACCATTTGGATTCCGACCCGTTAATTCGGAACAGACGGGATACTCTCTCTTCGTTCGAGACTGCGATGCAATGCTAACGAAGTGGATGCTTCGACGAACCCGTATTTCGGATTCTCATCCCTGAAGCAATTTAAAATGGCGGAACCGACGGGATTCGA
>NZ_JACVTM010000063.1:0-260 GCF_016624415.1 Paenibacillus sp. S28
AGGACGGGAATGGGTGCGGGCTGTGCTTCGAGGCAAAGCGTTCGGCTGGCGCGTGCTGTGCGTGCTGCTGAGCAGACTTCTTGCGGGCTACGGTGAGCGCGGGCTAATGCTTCGAAGCAGAACGGTGGCGCTGTAGGTTGCGCGTTCTAAGCGCTCGACGGATGAGCGCATGTGTGCGGGGAAGTCAGCTCCGCGTGCGGATCATGCCTCGATCGCTGTTGCCCCCGAATTTTTTGGGAATGGAATCGAAGGTGAAAATT
>NZ_JACVTM010000064.1:0-222 GCF_016624415.1 Paenibacillus sp. S28
GAGGTCGTTGTAGACGTTTCGAACTCGCCTTCGTTCGAGGATAAGGCAGTTCTGGAGTTTTTCGAGACATCCACGTGCAATCTCCTTGCCGCCGAGGCAGCCGCTGGCGTGGGACACCATGTTGCTTTGTCGGTCGTTGGTACCGAGCGGCTTCTTCAAAGTGGATATTTCCGTGCGAAAATGGCTCAAGAAGAGCTGATCCAGGATTCCAAGATTCCCTAT
>NZ_JACVTM010000065.1:0-221 GCF_016624415.1 Paenibacillus sp. S28
TCGAATCCCGTCGGTTCCGCCATTTTAAATTGCTTCAGGGATGAGAATCCGGATACGGGTTCGTCGAAGCATTCACTTCGTTAGCGCTGCATCGCAGTCTCGAACGAAGAGAGAGTATCCCGTTAGAACCGCCATGATCTTTACTTTAGGGATGATGAATCCTCTTGAATTAAGAGCCATTAGCTCAGTTGGTAGAGCACCTGACTTTTAATCAGGGTGTC
>NZ_JACVTM010000066.1:0-220 GCF_016624415.1 Paenibacillus sp. S28
CCGACCCTCTGCTTGTAAGGCAGATGCTCTCCCAGCTGAGCTAAGCCTCCAGGTATGTATGGTAGCGGCGGAGGGGATCGAACCCCCGACCTCACGGGTATGAACCGTACGCTCTAGCCAGCTGAGCTACGCCGCCATACTAAAACTTGCTAAGATGTGATTCAAATGGCGGAGAGAGAGGGATTCGAACCCTCGCACCGCTTACGCAGTCTAACCCCTT
>NZ_JACVTM010000067.1:0-218 GCF_016624415.1 Paenibacillus sp. S28
TCCCTTTCACGGAGGTAACATGGGTTCGAATCCCATACGGGTCACTTTCTTGTTTTGTTCCACATAAGGTTCGTCGGATGTACTTTCGTTGGGACAAGCTTTGCTGCCTTTAAACGAAGGAAAGATCTGGACGGGTCATCGTGTGTTTTAATGGATACATAGTTTGCATGGAGGCTTAGCTCAGCTGGGAGAGCATCTGCCTTACAAGCAGAGGGTCG
>NZ_JACVTM010000068.1:0-209 GCF_016624415.1 Paenibacillus sp. S28
ATGCCGGAGCCACAATCCGGTGCGTTAACCCCTTCGCCACGACCGCCATAATAAAAGATATGAAGCTGTATTTCGAATGGCAGGGGCAGCAGGAATTGAACCCACACTAACGGTTTTGGAGACCGCTGTTCTACCTTTAAACTATGCCCCTATAATAAAACTGGTGGAGGCTGATGGATTCGAACCACCGAACTCGTACGAGAACAGAT
>NZ_JACVTM010000069.1:0-206 GCF_016624415.1 Paenibacillus sp. S28
AGACGATAAACGTATTTCGGATGATGCTGCCAGGCACGGCATCCGCGGGAACGGTAAATATCACTGTCCGGGTAATCGTCTCATTGGCTGCCAGGCTGGCCACTGTCTCGCTTAGCCCCAGCAGGGCGTCGCTCAGTACGACATTCGTCTGTGGGAAGCCCCGCAAATTCGTCACGGTCAGCGAATAGGTGATCGTCTCGCCTGGC